>JAIRYF010000002.1 GCA_031267895.1 Candidatus Methanoplasma glyptotermitis | reverse complement strand
AGACATAACCGTAACGATATCCGGGTATTCTCAGACCGTAAGCCCTGCGCACATAAGCTCCCTGACGGGATCTCTTACCGGCCAGAACATTACGCTTACGGCTCTGTACACGGTATCCCTTACGAAAGGAGACGGAATCTCCGGTTTCGAATATAGTATCAATGACGGCGGTACCTTTGATTATGAAGAACCGTTCGAGACAAAACACGGAGATACCCTTATCATAACAGCCTTACCGTACGAAGAGTACGCATTCGTATCGTGGTCCTCAGGAGAAGGTTCGTCGGTACAGGATTCCAAAGAGAATCCGTTAACCGTATCATCAGTATCAGGAAACATATCCTTAACTGCAAACGGAGAACTGATAGAACATTACGTGGAGTTTGATTCCGGTTCTAACTATACCGTATACGTAAACGGTTCTCCCGTATCCGAGCCTATAAAGGTCATAGGAAAAGGAAATGTTGTCTTTACGGTGAATACACCGGAAGGATATACTGCAGTTCCTGATATTAAGGGAATAGTTGTTCTCGCAGAACAGCAGGATGAGTCATACAGAATATCCGAGATATATTCGAATGTGAGTGTAACCGTAACTGTAACCGCGGACGGCGGGAACGATTCCGGAAAAGACTCCGGTAATGGTAACGGTTCAGACAATGGTAACGATTCCAGAAATGATTCCGGCATCGGAAACACAAACAGCGCAGACAGTATATCGTCATGGATTCCGATTCTCATAGTCGGAGTGTTCCTTGCCTGTATCGCGGTAGCTCTGATCGGACATACTTTCGTCAAACACAGAAAGAATGACCGGGAAGGAGACAGTAACTGATCTCTCTGCCCTCCCATTTTCCCATACCCGCCGCCAACCCCATTCCCAAACATAAACAAGAGAGACCGTCGGATCCGTGCGACGGTCTCTCTTCATTCAACATTTATCTTCTGTATCTGTCGTTACTCATCACTTTTTTGCATGTAAGACATGCCGTAAAAACAGAATACTCGAGGAAGATTGAGCATAATCCCATGTAACGTGCATGAATACTGTATCTTTCTGGCTGTCTGCCGGGCAAGTGCTAAATTCCATCAGACTGTACGGGGGTGTTAAGCGGGGCGGTCGCATGCTGAGAAAAAAAAATAGAAAAGTCCGTGTTCTGTTCGTTGACGAAAAGAACGATCTGGTATCGCAGCTCGCGGAATACTTCACCGAGGTGCACTTCGGCGACAGGTACGAGGCGTACAGCGCAGGGCCGGAACACGATCTCGTCGATTGCGAAATGATATCTGTTATGTATCAGAGGGGAGAGGACATCAGGCATCAGGTGTCCAAGGATTTTAGGGACAGGGATCGTCTGAGGGACGACGAAGATTATGATTTCGTCGTATTTTTCGGGAAAAGCGTGTTCGAAGAATGGGCAAAGAGAACGCCCTGGCAGGGAAAGCAGATTCTCTGCGAGATCGGTTCGGCCGAAGAATTCGATGCGACCGATGACCTGGAACTTGCGAACTGTTATTCTGATTTGATTGACAGAGTATGCCGGTGGGTGAAGGAGAACATGAGCGACACCGGCAGACTGGAATTGATGATAAGTGCATGATCCCCATAATAATACATGACAAATGCCAGTGCGATCCAAAAAAATGCACGGCCAAAAGGATGCTGAAGTTCGGACTTGGCAGAGAGGCAAAGACTCTGTCGTCGATACCTTCGGGTTCTGTGGTACTCTCTCCGTTTTCGGAGACTGCACTGTCACCGGCGGATGCCGGTCATGCGAAGAGGGGGCTTGTGATCATAGATCTCACATGGACCAACATCGGCGATTTTCCTAAGATCAGAGGCACCATCGGAAGGACTCTCCCGTATCTGCTTGCCGCAAATCCGGTCAACTGGGGAAGGCCGATGGAACTCAACAGTGCCGAAGCGGCGTTGGCATCGCTTCTCATACTTGGCGAAAAGGAACAGGCGAAGCTGTTCATGGGAAGGTTCAACTGGGTCCCGGAATTTGTGCGGCTGAACGGATCTCTTTTGAAAGATTACTCCGAGGCCAAGGACAGTGCAGAGGTTGTCCGAATACAGAATGAATACCTGCGGGACATACTCGGAGACGGCTGACGGAAACCCCTCCATTTACTCTGCAACCTATTTATCGTCCCCGACTAGTACAGGGTACTACAATGCCTGATGATGTTGCCGCACTTATCTGGGAGGCTCTGGGGGACAGCAGAGTGACGACCAAAGAGGCGAGCGACAGATTGGATAATCTGTTCGGTTATCGGTGCCCGGATGACATCGCAAAGACTCTGTCCAAACTCAGAAAGACAGGTCTTATCAAGGGAGAAATAAGCATGGATGCGGGAGGATGGATATGGTGGGCCGACGAAGAGTGCAGGAACGGCACTGCGGGCGAAGGCAAGTGATCCGATGACCGTCAATTTTCAGGACAGCGAAATCACGGCAGGATGGGAAGATATACTCAGCAAAGACAAATATCGCCTGATGTTCGCCGACATAGTTGCCAGTTATCCGGAGAAAAGGAGCATATATGTCCCGTATGAGGATATCGATGCATATAATTCGGATCTTGCCATGTATTTTCTGGATAATCCGGACAAGTGCCTTGCCAAAGGAAGAGACGTTGTGAAGACATCTCTGCCTCCGGCATGGGATCAGAAAGACGAGGTCAATCTCAGGATAACCAGCCTTCCGCGCGACGCAAACGTTGAGGTAAGGCATCTCAGATCCAAACACTTGGGCAGACTTGTCGCTGTCGAGGGGCTTGTGAGGAAAGCGACAGCGGTGAGGCCGAGGATGACCCAAGCTCTGTTCAGATGTGCCAGATGCGGGGCCGAAATATGGGAGAAGCAGACAGGAGTGCTCATGAAAGAACCCCGCATGTGTTCGAATCCGGACGGAAGCTGCAACAAACAGGCCACCCATTTCGAACTTGATGCGAAAACATCGGTGTATGTGGATACGCAGAAGATCGAGGTTCAGGAAAGCCCCGAAGGACTGAGGGGCGGTGCACAGCCCGAAAGGATGACGGGGTTCGTCGAGGATGACATCGCCGGGATAATAACCGCCGGCAACAGAATAGCCGTTAACGGGATAATAAGATCCGCAGAGAAGCCCGACAGAGACAAATCCACGGTATTCGAGATATTTATGGATATTTTGTCGATAGAGTTTGAACAGCACGAGTACGATGAGATACAGATAACGGAAGAGGACGAACTGAAAATACAGAATATGTCCAGAGACCCCATGCTTCTCGAGAACATCGTGGCATCGATATCTCCGACAATCCACGGCATGAACGAAGTGAAGAGCGCAATCGCACTGCAGCTCTTCGGCGGATGCAATAAAGAGATGGATGACGGGACCACGATAAGAGGCGATATGCACGTTCTGCTTGTGGGAGATCCGGGAGTTGCAAAGTCTCAGATACTGAGATATATGAGTGCTCTTTCCCCCAGAGGCATATATGCGTCGGGCAAATCGGCATCGGCCGCAGGGCTGACTGCGGCAGCAGTCAAAGATGAATTCGGGGACGGGAGATGGACACTGGAAGCCGGTGCGCTCGTTCTCGCCGACAAAGGGCTGGCATGTATCGATGAACTTGATAAAATGACATCTCAGGACCGTTCCTCCCTGCACGAGGCGATGGAATCTCAGAAGATATCGGTCGCGAAGGCGGGAATCACAGCGACTCTTCAATGCAGATGCTCTATGCTTGCGGCGGCAAATCCCAAATACGGAAGATTCGAGTTAGGAACATCCATAACGAGTCAGATTGATCTGCCTCCTGCGCTGATGTCCCGTTTTGATCTTATCTTTGTGATGACTGATAAACCCAATGCGAAAACCGACCGTGACATCACAGCACACATCCTGAATGTTCACAGGAGAGGCGAAGCGAGGCAGATAGGAGAAGATTCGCCGATCATCGCAGGCGTTGATCTTAAGAAAATAAGAGAGGAGACTCAGAACATCAAGCCAGTATACGAACAGGGGATTCTCAGAAAGTATGTTGCTTACTCGAAACGCATGGTGCCCGTAATGACCGATGCCGCGATCGGAATAATAGAAGAAAACTATCTCAGAATCAGGGCAATGGGTGCCGGAGAAAACGACTCCGTTCCCATAACCGCAAGACAGCTGGAGGCTTTCGTCAGACTGTCCGAAGCGTCGGCAAGGATGAGACTCAGCCGCACCGTCGAGGCCAAGGATGCCGCATGTGCGGTCGGTCTTGTCGAATACTATCTGGGAAGAATACTGGCACCGGACGGAGGCCAGTGGGATATCGATAACATATCATCGGGGATTGTAAAGAAGGATCGCGACGAACTGAAGATAATTCTGAATATAATCAAGAGCTTCGGTTCGCCCGAAGGCATCTCCGAGGAAGAGATAATAAACCATGCTCTCAGTGAAGGTCTGGCCGAGGAGAAGGCTCGGAAGAGACTCAGGATGATGGTAGACGATGTTACTCTGTACAAGCCTCGCGAGGGTCTCTACAAAGAGGTTGCATGAAATGCTGCACTGCAAAATTCACGTACATGAGAAGGAAAGAATACTGGCCGCATGCGACCTGGAGATTCTGGGGATGACATTCAGGGGGGATGGGGTAAAGATAAAGGTATCGGAGCTATTCTACGGCGGCGAGATAATCTCCGAAGATATCTTTGCGGAGAGGACCAAATCAGTCACAATAATGAATCTTGTCGGCAACCGCGTTGTCGACAGAGCGGTGAAAGAGGGGCTGGTCTCCGAGGAAAATGTCATGATCATCGGAGAGGTGAAACACGCCCAGACGGTGATAATGTGAGTTTCTGCGTCAAATGCGGGAAGGACACCGAGAACACGATAAACGGTCTCTGCGCAGAGTGTTTCGTCAATGGCAGAAAACTGACGAGTCTTCCGCATCATGTGAATGTGAGTGTGTGTGCCAACTGCGGGGACATAAAATACAGGGAGAAGTGGGTGACCAAGGATCTCGAAGAGGCCATAGAGGAAGCGGTTTCGGATTCTCTGGACATAATCAAGGAAGCAGAAATCATCAGCATCAGAATATCATATTTCGAACAGGAGCGGAATACATACGCTGCAGCAGCTGATTCCGTTCTCGACATCGGGGGATGCAGCGCAGAAGACACGGCATCCACTCTAGTGAGGCTGAAGAACACCGTCTGCAAGAGGTGTTCCAGACAGCTTGGGAATTACTACGAAGCTATACTTCAGATAAGAGCCGGATCGAAGAGCGTGTCGCAAAAGACGATGCGGGAGGCCATGAACAGGGCAGAGGCGATAGTGGACGGCCAATCCGTATCGAACCGTCAGCTCTTCATAACCAAGACGGAGGAGGTGCCTGGGGGTATCGACATCTATCTGTCGTCGATCTCACTGGGAAAGACTATAGCCAAAGATCTTTCGGACACATACTGCGCCGAGACAAAGGAAGCAGCCAAACTTGTGGGGCAGACAGAAGACGGACAGGAGATGTACCGGGTGACATATCTGGTAAGACTTCCGGACTTCCGTGCCGGAGACGTGGTGCAGTTCGAAGGACGGTACTTCAAACTTACGAGAATCTCGGGCAGCAGCGCAAAGATCGCAGATATAATGAACTTCAGAGACAGAGCCGTAAAGAGGTCCGACATACCGTCGATAAAAGTTCACGAAAGGTCCGAGGATCTGAGGGATGCGACAGTCATCAGCAAAGAGAAAGGGGAGATACAGATTCTCAGTCCATTGGATTATTCTGCGGTTGATCTGCGCATACCGGATGATGCGGAGATAGGGGAGACTGTGAAAGTGACCGAAATAGATTCCGTCTTCTACTACGTACCGTGAGAACAGCCATCGGAACTGTCCGTTCCGCCGGGACATGTATTTATCCCGAAATATGATTCCGGACACGGAGAGGAGAGCGAGATTCTATGGCAGCCGACGGAGCGCAAAGGAAATACAGTATCTTGGACCTTGTCCGGGACGTATTGGAACGGTCTCGGATGGCGATGTCCCCGGAATCCATTTGGAATTATGCTGTGGAAAGTAAACTGTCCGATAAGTGGCCAACGAAAGGAAAAACACCAGGCAGAACGATATCGGCCAATCTGTATATTGATATAAGGGACAACGAAGACAGCATCTTTGTGCAGGTCGGCAGAAGGCCCGCAAGATTTGGTCTCAAAAGGATGAAGTACTCCGAGGATAGGATCGAGAAAGAGAGGGATGATACAGCAGATGAAGGCTGTAATGAACGAGATCTGCATCCGCTTCTTGTGAAGTTTGTGAGAAACGACCCGAACTTCAGGTGCCGCTGCAGAACAATCTTCCATGAAAAATCTTCAAAGGGCAAAAAAGGAACGGATAGATGGCTGCATCCGGATATTGTTGGGATCCATTTTGCATTTGAAGAATTCTCACAGAAAACAATGGAGTTAATGGAAAAATTCGAAGAAAACGCAAACGTTTTCTTTTCCTTTGAACTCAAGAAAGTCCTACAGCCGAGTAATTACCGCGAGTGCTTTTTTCAAGCTCTGTCAAATTCTGAGTGGGCCAACGAAGGGTATCTGGTAACATTGCATATAGAGGACGAAGAAACAGTGCTCGAAGGCATGGGCCGTCTTCACAATGCGTTCGGCATAGGTCTGATTAAGCTGAATCCTGATTCTGTCGAGGATAGTACAGTCATTATTCCGGCCAATCCCAAGGATGTTTTGAACTGGGACGGTATAGACACCCTTTTTGGTAAGAACAGAGACTTTGAATCGTTTGTGCAGGGGGTCATAGATGATCTCAGTGTCAAGAAGGTCAGAAGCGAATATGACAAGGTTCTTTCTGATGAAGATATGGCAGACCACGTTTTGAAAAAGAAAATAAAGGAGTGAGGCGGAGCGATGGCTGAGAATAACAGAAAAGAACAGGAACGTGCGGAACTTCACCGCGTAATATGGAATATTGCCAATGACCTCCGGGGAAGCGTTGACGGATGGGATTTCAAACAATATGTGTTAGGTATGCTCTTTTACCGTTACATCTCCGAGAATCTGTCTGAGTTCATCGAAAGAAATGAACGCGAGGCAGGAAATGCAGCCTTCAGATACTCAGAACTGCCGGATACCGATGCGGAAAATGCAAGATCCGAGTTGGTGGATACAAAAGGATTTTTCATTCTTCCCAGTGAACTTTTCTGCAGCGTACTCAAAAGGGCGGAAAAGGATGAGAACCTAAACATGACCCTGGAACGGGCCTTCAGCAATATCGAGGCTTCCGCGAAAGGAACGGAGAGTGAGAATGATTTCAAAGGATTGTTCGATGATCTGGATGTAAACAGCAATAAACTCGGCGGAACGGTCGCTCAACGCAACGGAAGACTGGTGAATCTGATGAACGGCGTTGCCGAGATGAAACTCAACGAGAGGTACGGAGATAACACGATCGATGCGTTTGGTGATGCCTACGAATTCCTTATGGGAATGTACGCGGGCAGCGCAGGCAAATCCGGAGGAGAGTACTACACTCCTCAAGAGGTCTCAGAATTGCTGACAAGGATCACGTTGGTCGGGAAAACGGAAGTTAACAAGGTGTATGATCCGGCATGCGGTTCCGGATCTTTGTTGCTGAAGTTTGCCAAGATACTCGGAAAGGACAACGTCCGTCGGGGATTCTTTGGGCAGGAGATCAACATCACAACTTACAACCTATGCAGGATCAACATGTTCCTGCATGATATTGGTTATGATAAGTTTGATGTCGCCCACGGAGACACTCTGACCGAGCCGATGCATTGGGATGATGAACCTTTCGAAGCGATTGTTTCCAATCCTCCTTATTCCATAAGATGGAAAGGCGATTCCGATCCGCTGCTGATAAATGATCCGAGATTCTCTCCCGCGGGGGTACTCGCACCGAAATCCAAAGCGGATCTTGCTTTTGTTATGCATTGTCTGTCATGGCTTTCAACGAACGGGACTGCGGCGATAGTCGAGTTCCCCGGCGTATTGTACAGGAAGGGTGCCGAACAGAAGATCAGAAAATACCTCGTGGACAACAATTTCATCGACTGCATAATCCAGTTGCCGGAAAATCTGTTCTATGGAACAACGATCGCAACGTGCATAATTGTCCTCAGGAAATCGAAGAGCGAGAATTCTACGCTGTTTATCGATGCAAGCGAGGAATTTGTGAAAATCACCAACAGTAACAAACTGACAGACAAGAACATATCCAGGATTTTAGAGGCATACAAAGAGAGAATGAGCGAGGATCATTTTTCCAGATTGGTCCCGAACGAGGAAATCTCATCCAAAGAATACAGCCTGTCTGTTAATCAGTATGTTGAGAAAGAGGACACTCGGGAAGAGATCGATATCGTAAAACTGAACGCAGAGATCAGGGAGATCGTCGCAAGAGAGAACGTTCTGCGCGAGGAGATCGAGAAGATAATAGCAGATATTGAGGGAGATCGGAACGATGGATGAAGATAACAGGATAATCTTGTATCAGGACGATAATGGGATAACAAAAGTATCCGTCCGTTTTGCCGACGAGGATATCTGGCTCACGCAAAAACAGATTGCGGAGATATATGATACTACGCAACAGAATGTTGCGTTGCACATAAGCAACGTATACTCAGATGGCGAACTGTCCGACGGAGCAACTCACAAGAAATACTTGTTGGTTCGAACAGAGGGAGACAGACAAGTCAGACGTAACGTCGATCACTACAATTTGGACGTGGTGATTGCGATTGGCTATCGCGCCCAATCTCAGATCGCAACACGTTTCAGACGCTGGGCGACAGAGAGACTGCACGAGTACATACAGAAAGGATTCGTCATGGACGACGAGCGGTTGAAACAAGGTAACGGTTCGCGCTATTTCCGTGAATTGCTGCAGCGCATCCGTGACATTCGTAGCAGTGAGCGGAATTTCTATCAGCAGATAACTGATATCTATGCCACGGCAACAGACTATGATCCTCGCTTGGATTTGACAAAAAATTTCTTTGCGACAGTACAAAATAAACTGCATTTTGCGGTTCACGAACATACTGCGGCCGAAGTCATTTACGATAGAGCGAACAATGAGAAACCGCTTGTTGGAATGACGAACTTCAAAGGCGATTATATAATGAGGGACGACGTCAAGATTGCCAAAAATTACCTGTCGGAGATCGAATTGCAGAGATTGAATCTGCTCGTATCTCAGTTCCTGGATTTTGCGGAATTTCAGGCACTGGAGCAGAATCCGATGACCATGAATGATTGGATATCTGCTCTTGATAATCAGATCGTCAGTCTGAAACGGCAGGTCCTTACAGGCAAAGGCAAGATCTCCCACAAACAGGCGTTGGAGAAAGCGGAGAAGGAGTTTGAGATATACCGGGCACGTGAGATGCGACAGCTCGAGAGCGATTTCGATCGTGCGGTGAAGCAACTGTCGAAGAATCAGGAAGGTACAGATTCTAGTAATTCAGAGCTATCTAGAGGTGAACCAGATGAGTGATCACCCGCTAAAAATATTCTCCGAGTTGGCGGACAAGCCGATTTTTACAGAACGTGTGCTATCCGACGATGAACAAATCAAAGATAGCTACAACGAAACAAAAGTATCAGCGGACTTGTTTTGTGTGACATGTGGCAGGGTAAAAACATTTTCTGGTAGCGCATATGGTTATTCAGATTATCTCAGTGCAGTTTTACGTCAAGTACAAGCAAACGAATACCCCGTCAATTATGGCACGATTTACGGAAAAAATGAGAATGAACAGATAGAGACAGAGTTATCCCTACCTTTTGGAAACAGTGTAACAATCAAGACCGAATGTCCGGTTTGTAAAAGTCCGGCATATTTTTGCTACGTCCTCGAAAAAGAATCATGCTATGATAAAGACAGCAAAAGAGAGATAGGCTGCAGCTTAAGCGTAGTCAAAATCGGAGAATATCCGGATCAAAACATCAGCCGACTGCAATTGCTATCAAACTATGCTAATGATTTCCCGACGGAGTACAGTTTTTTGGCGAAAGCCGAAAGATCATACGGCCTTGGGTTTGGGGCAGGTTCGATAATATATCTTCGCAAATCATATGAGTCGTTACTCTTCAGAATATTGGCTGAGAATGAAGTCGATAGGCCAAGCAATTTTAAACAGACGTTAGAAGAGGCAGACAAGGTAGCCAAAATTGTTCCAATTGATATGAAGGATCATGCCTACGGTTTATTTGGTGAGATGAGCGATCTCATTCATGGAGATGCAGATGACAAAGCAGGACTTGATAAGTATGAACTCTTACGTGATATTCTAAAGATAATACTTGATAATATTCGGGAGAAGAATAAACAGGCAGAATTGATAATGAAGATCAAACCGGATAACAGCGCAAAAAGAGGACAATGAAATGAGCAGATTGGAACAATTGATCCTCAAACTGTGTCCAGATGGGGTGGTATACAAAACACTTGGAGAAATCGCAACAGACATGTATCGCGGCTCTGGGATCAGACGCGATGAGATAACGGAAGACGGAGAGCCATGTGTCAGGTACGGTGAAATCTACACAACTTATGGGATATGGTTTGAAGATTGTGTGTCTCGTACAAAAAGCGGTTTGAAAACATTCGAATATGGCGATATTCTCTTTGCAATAACGGGTGAGAGTGTAAATGAAATAGCAAAATCATGTGCATACATGGGCAGAGATTGTTGTTTTGCGGGTGGCGATATTATTGTGATGAAGCATAAACAAAATCCGAAGTATTTGGCCTATGTTCTGTCGACTGATGATATCCAAAGACAAAAAAGCAGAGGTTGTGTGAAGAGCAAAGTTGTTCATTCCAGTGACACGAAACTGAAGTCTATCCTGATCCCAATTCCCCCACTCGAAATCCAGCAGGAGATTGCCTGCATCCTTGACAAATTCACCCAGCTGGAATCTGAGCTGGAATCTGAGCTGGAATTGAGAAAAAAACAATATGAGTATTACCGCAACAAACTGCTGACCTTTGACCAGAGGGGGGGGGGAGAGCAACATTCAGGAGACTCGGAAAAATGACATTCTTCCCTAAAATAAAAATAAATTTTTCTGAGTTAACACCATCCAACTATGTTGGAGTAGATAATTTAATTTCCAACAGGGGCGGAAGATCAGACTCAGGGTGTGTTCCCAAGTCGGGAAATCATGTCCAATTTAAGAAGAGAGACATTTTAATCGGCAATATACGCCCTTATTTGAAAAAGATATGGTTTGCAGATCGCGATGGCGGAACGAACGGAGATGTTCTTGTAATAAGGCTGAACCATAATGATCGCACGGTTAATGCCAGATACCTGTACCATGTGTTGTCATCGGACTATTTTTTTGACTACAATGTGCAGCACTCTAAGGGTGCTAAGATGCCCCGCGGCGATAAGGATGCCATTATGGATTATCTCATACCAGTGCCCGCAGTTGAGGATCAAAATAAAATAGTTTCCATCTTGGACGAATTCGAATCTTTTTTGAATGATATCTCTGTCGGTCTTCCAGCCGAGATTTCCGCCCGTCGTAAGCAATATGAATGCTACAGAGACAGACTATTTAGATTTGAGGAGGCACACCCATGAATCAGGCGGTGCACGACGACACAAACATGATCTCCCGGCTCAGATTGATAGATGACTTTGTCAAAGGCCATCGTGCCACTGCAGATACTTCAAGCGAAATAACGTTCCGTTCGGTCAATGTCACGATGCTTCAGCGCAGGCAGCCTTTATCGAGAAACGCATCGCTGAGGAAAACCGTAAAGGAGAATATGCCGAGGATTGTGGAGACTGGCAAAGGATGCTCGGACTCCAATCTGCACAGTCGTACGCAGTTTTACAGAGTGTTTCCTGAGATTTTTTACTCAGTGAGTAAACAATCTTCACAGCTGTTATCATGGACGCATTACAGGATACTTCTGCAGGTACACGACAGCAATGCCAGAAATTGGTATCTTCAGGAGGCAGCAGAGCAGACATGGAGTGTTAGGACGCTTCAGAGAAATATCAGTACTCAGTACTACCGCCGTATGCTGAAGGCCCCCGATGCAAAACCTGTCAAAGGAGAGATTAAAGAACTGGCTGCGGATTACGAGACAGACAGACTGATCTTCATCAAAGATCCGGTGATTGCAGAATTCCTAGGGTTTTCCGAAAACAGCGATTACAACGAGTCGGATCTGGAAACTGGTATAATCAATAATTTGCAGAAATTTCTGATGGAGCTCGGAAAAGGATATGCTTTCGTGGCGCGCCAACAGCATATCCACACAGAAAAACAAGAGTATTATATTGATCTTGTTTTCTATAATATTTATCTGAAATGCTATGTGCTTATTGATCTGAAAACCGCTAAGGTTACGCATCAGGATGTGGGGCAGATGGACATGTATGTCCGTATGTATGATGAGCTTAAGCGGGTGGAGGGAGACAACCCAACACTCGGTATAGTTCTCTGTACAGATACCGATAAGGATATCGCCCGCTATTCGGTACTTCGAGACAATAAACAGCTCTTTGCCTCTAAATACAAATTATTCCTTCCTTCTGAGGAGGAACTCCGCGCCGAGATCGAGGCGCAGAAAGAGATATTCAAACTGAGGAAATTAGATGAAACGTTCGGTGGCAATCAATGAGCTCATACAATATCATTGCCAGCACAGATGAGGAAACCGTTGTTTCCGAATATGTTCCAGACAGGGACAGGTCGCATGAATATCAGAGCGAGGCCGCTCTTGAAAAAGAGTTTATCGAAACACTGTGCCAGCAAGGTTATGAATACATTGATATCAAGAATGAAGCAGATCTGATACTTAACCTCAGATATCAGCTGGAGAGACTCAATTCATACCAATTCAGTGATAAGGAGTGGGGTCGGTTTTTCAGCGAACATATAGCCAATGCAAACGAAGGCATCGTCGAAAAAACAAGGAAGATGCAAATCGATCATGTCCGTGTTTTGAAATGCGATGACGGACACAGCACAAACATCTCTCTGATCAACAAGAAAAATATCCACGCCAACTGCCTGCAGATCATAAATCAGTACGAAGCCGAAGGTGCACGAATCAACAGGTACGATGTTACAATTCTTGTCAACGGTCTCCCCCTCATCCACATTGAACTCAAACGAAGGGGCGTTGCAATAAGAGAAGCATTCAATCAGGTTAAGAGATACGAGAGGGACAGTTTCTGGTCCGGTTCAGGGTTGTTTGATTATATTCAGGTATTTGTCATCTCCAACGGAGTCCACACAAAATATTATTCTAACACCACCCGGGAACAGCATATCAGAGAGACAGACATAACAAGGCGCACCAAGAAAACAAGCAACAGTTTTGAGTTCACAAGCTGGTGGGCGGATGCTGCGAACAAGGCCATACCCGATCTGGTCGATTTCACGAAGACCTTCTTTGCCAAGCACACCGTTCTCTCCGTCTTGACAAAATACTGCGTGTTCACCGCAGAGGATATGCTCCTGGTAATGCGTCCGTATCAGATTGCAGCTACTGAACGTATCCTCCAGAGAATTCAAATGTCCGACAATTACAGAACAATGGGATCTGCAGAAGCCGGAGGCTATGTCTGGCATACAACCGGATCAGGTAAAACTCTCACGTCCTTCAAGACCGCACAGCTTGCAAGAGGTCTTGATTTCATTGACAAAGTGCTTTTTGTGGTTGACCGCAAAGACCTTGACTATCAGACAATGAGAGAGTACGACAGATTCGAAAAAGGGGCGGCCAACGGCAATGCCGATACTAAGATACTCCAGAAACAATTGGAAGATAACAGTCTGAATTCCAAGATCATAATAACGACTATTCAGAAACTAAGTGTGTTCGTTAAGAAGAATCGTTCCCACTGTGTATATGATAAACATGTTGTGATGATCTTCGATGAATGCCATCGCTCCCAGTTCGGTGATATGCATGCTGCCATAATCAAGAAATTCAAAAGATATCACATATTTGGATTCACGGGGACTCCCATATTTGCTGCGAATGCCGGCGGAGGCAAGAATCCCGTTCTCAAAACAACTGAGCAGGCATTCGGTCAGAAGCTCCACTCATATACGATCGTGGATGCAATCAATGATGGCAATGTTCTGCCCTTCCGCATAGATTATGTGGATACTGTCAGGGAATCAGACAGGATTTTTGACACACAGGTGCGTGCGATTGACCGTGAGACGGCACTGTGCGCCCCCGAGCGCGTAAAGAAAATATCAGAGTACATACTGAAGCACTTCAGTCAGAAAACAAAAAGGAACAACTACTATAATCTCGGAGATCGGAGACTGTCCGGATTCAATTCAATATTGGCGACCGCATCGATAGATGCTGCCAAAAGATATTATGCGGAGCTGAAAAAACAGAATGAGATCAGCGGTAATGAACTTAAAATCGCTCTGATATACAGTTTCGCACCAAATGATGATTCGGACACCCTTCCGGATGAGGATCCGAATGCATCAGGATTGGATCGAAGTTCCAGGGACTTTTTGGATTCTGCGATAGTCGATTATAATGTAACATTCAAAACGAATTTCGACTCGTCTGGAGATAAATTTGGAAACTATTACAAAGATTTGTCAAGAAGAGTGAGGGAACGGGAGATAGATCTGCTCATCGTGGTCAACATGTTCCTCACCGGATTCGATGCGACCACTCTGAATACTCTGTGGGTCGATAAAAATCTGAAACAGCATGGACTGATACAGGCGTTCTCAAGGACCAACCGCATACTGAACAGCGTCAAAACATATGGAAATATCGTATGTTTCAGAGGCCTGGAACAGGCCGTGGATGATGCGATAGCACTGTTTGGGAACAAGGATGCAGGCGGAATAGTTCTTCTGAAACCGTACAAGGACTACTATATCGAATATGAAAAGAAGATATGCGAGTTGGAGGAAAGATTCTCGGAACCGATATTGGGCGAGATGAATGAAAAAAATTTCATCAAACTTTTCGGCGCCATACTCAGACTGAAAAACATTTTGTCATCTTTCGACGAGTTTGCAGATGAGGAGATATTGTCCCCCAGAGATTTCCAGGAGTTTCAGAGTGTGTATATTGATCTGTATCAGGATTACAGCGGGAAGAAAGTTGATAAGGAGAATATAATCGGCGAACTCATTTTCGAAGTGGAACTCATAAAGCAGACGGAGGTCAACATCGATTATATCCTGATGTTGGTTGAGAAATACAGAGGATCTGGGTGTGAAGATAAGGTTATTAAAGAAGACATATCAAAAGCGATACTTTCCAGCATAAAGCTCCGGAGCAAGAAGGAACTTATCGAGGAGTTCATCGCCTCTGTGAACACGGATACCAACGTTGACGCAGAGTGGGAAAGATTCGTGCACATAAGGAAGGAAAAAGATCTGGAGAGGATCGTTATCGAAGAAGGCTTGAAAGCCGAAGAAACGCAAACATTCATCGGTCGCGCATTCCGCGACGGGATGCTGAGAACAAACGGAATGGATTTCAATAAGATCATGCTGCCTATATCGATGTTTTCCAAAGAGAGCAGAAGAGGGGAGAAAAAAGCAATCATCACGGAAAAACTCATGGAATTTTTTGAAAGATATGTTGGGCTGTCATGATGCACGATATTGCCGCCCGCATAATGCATCCGAGCACGGGATAAGACGTTTAGATCGGTTTTGTTTTAAGTGTATCTTTTTATCGGAAACGGTGATAAAGGGATATGATAAAACTGCCGGAATCTGTTGACCAGATAGTGGTCAATCTTTTGAAAGCGGCCAACACAAAACTCCCGGAAGATATAGGATGGGCACTGGAGGCCGCCGCCGGATGGGAAACGGATCCGACGGCCCGGACGCAGCTGGGTGCAATAATGGATAATGTAAAGAAAGCGGAAACTCTCGGCAGACCGATGTGCCAAGATACCGGCATACCCATATTCTATGTGAAAGGCAGATTCGACGGCTCCGTCGGTGCGGAAATAAGCAAGGGGCTGAAAAGGGCAACCGAGACCGTGCCGCTGAGACCCAATACCGTGGACCCCCTGACGAGGAAGAATCCGGGAGACAATCTCGGGAAGGGTATGCCCATAATCCACTATCTTCCGATGGATGACCAGTTCACCGAGATAGGTGTGCTGATAAAAGGAGCGGGTTCCGAAAACATGACCCGGCTTGCCATGCTGAACCCTTCGGACGGGATCGAAGGGGTTAAAAGATTCGTCGTAGAATCTGTTCTCGATGCCGGAGGCAGACCCTGCCCGCCCAGTATAGTGGGGGTTGGCATAGGAGGCACCGCCGATGGATGTGCGGCGATGGCAAAAGAGGCTCTTATGTTTCCGCTGGATTCCGAGAACGGCGATCCAATCCTTAGAGAGCTGGAAGAAGACCTGTTCGTGAAGATCAACAGCAGCGGGCTCGGCCCCATGGGGCTGGGGGGATCGACAACCGTGCTCGGGGTGAAGGTCAGGACCGCGTACTGTCATACTGCAAGTCTTCCGGTGGCAGTCAATATCGGCTGCTGGGCCACAAGAAGGGCTGTTGCGCGCATAACCGACAGCAGTGTGGAATACAGGCAGGGGGCGTGACCGTGACCGAACTGAGAACACCGGTAAGCGAAGAGACCGTAAGAGGACTGAAGCTGGGAGACACGGTGTATCTGACCGGAGACGTAATCACAGGAAGGGATGAGATGCACGCCAGAGCCGTTGAGAGTGCCGAGTCAGGCGGGCCGGTACCTGAGGGGATCGAAGAATCCGTGCTTTACCACTGCGGACCGATAGTTGTCAGCGAAGGCAGCGGATGGAAGGCAATCGCCGCCGGTCCGACCACGAGTGCAAGGATGAATTCACTGGAACCGGAAATGATCAGGAGATTCAGGATCCGGGCGATAATCGGAAAGGGAGGGATGTCGGCAGAGGTCGGAAAAGCGATGTCGGAGACGGGCTGTGTGTATCTTGCGGCAGTAGGCGGCACTGCAGTATCTCTTGCGGAGTCCATAGTCGCCATACGGGGGCCGGAGTGGTCCGACCTCGGAATGGCAGAGGCCATGTGGAGATTCGAAACGGACAGGCTGGGGCCGCTGACTGTTGCTATGGACTCGGACGGAAACAGCCTATACGAGAATGTGAGGTCAAGATTGGTCAGGGATATCTGACATCTTCGTCTTCCTCCGAGCTGTCGTCGAATATCTCCAGACGGTTGGGTCCTTTCATGCGTTTGCCCAGCAGCCAGGCTGCGGCAGCCAAAAGGATACCGATGATAACTCCGACAAGCATCAGCAGGTGGGCCATATCCAGGCCGAGGTATTTTTTCAGCTCGCTTTTCTCCATTGTGATATTTGCGGTGGACGGACTGCTTGTGACATTCACAATCATTTCGCTGCTGTCGTTGAATCCCTTTCCGCCGGCAGTGAGCATATATGTGCCGGTCGGGCATATTATCTCATAATATCCGCGTTCATCTGTGTTCCTCTCGTGCACACCCTCTCCGTTGATCGGAGTCAGTGTCACAGTTACATCTTTTATGGATTCTGTACCGAAATAGACTGTACCTTTGACAACTCCGCTGGATGCGGCCATTATAGCGCACTGCATCCCGCTGGTCGGCGACGTTATCGTATATGTGCGGGTCGCACTGTTGTATGCGGCAGCAGTAAGATCAAGGGTCAGGTATTCGGACCCCTCTTGGGTTGATGTGTTCGGACAGGAGATTATCGTGTATCCGAAGGCCGTGAATGCTATAGACAGGCCGGCATTCGCCGGAACTTCTATGCTGAACCGTCCGTCTCTGTCGGTTTTTCCTTCAAATACCGTGCCCTGCATATCCTTAATCCGGACGGTAACGTCGCCCATGGGTATCTTTCCGATACTTCCTCCCTCCGCCACATATCCTTCTATGAGGTAGTTGGGAGCGGTTACTTCCGCATCTGTCCGGTCAATCGGCAATGCCGATACCAACAGCGCGACCATGATTACCGCCAGCAGAATCTTGCCCTTCATCGGCTTTCAATGGACATACTTCATTTAATATCTTTTCACGGCGGGACTCTGGTGAAACCATCCTCAAAGCAAATACTCTCTGTCCGTGTTAGTCTCCGGATATTATGGGAGATACATCTGAACGGTATATCTCCCTGTGTCCTCTGATATGATTCGTTTCACATGTAATACAATATCATGAAGGATATTTGAGTTCGGAGTGAAAATATGATGGTTTCACCAGAGTCCACGGCGGGAGACACGGAATCCGTTATCGGTCGGTTCATGTACATCCCGTCGGATTGATTTTGCCGTGTGGATTCCCGCTTCTTCTCCCGGCTGTGTATATGCGGTATGGGAGACAGTTCTGCATGTTTTCAGAATTCCGCCGTCATTATGAACATATACACTGAACAAAGTGTAACTAAACCATAGGGAATCGTGATTTCTCGGGCTTACTGTACAATAATCTAAATATCACTTGGTTCTAACTGCAAAGGATTCAAGGTGAGGCCGTTGGAAAG
Source organism: Candidatus Methanoplasma glyptotermitis (assembly GCA_031267895.1). Classification (GTDB taxonomy): domain Archaea; phylum Thermoplasmatota; class Thermoplasmata; order Methanomassiliicoccales; family Methanomethylophilaceae; genus Methanoplasma; species Methanoplasma glyptotermitis. Next base: position 39,236 of record JAIRYF010000002.1, on the reverse strand, counting down.
AGCCAACAAGACATATTCAAAAGAAGAGGTTATGAGCCTGATGGAACCGCTCATTTCCGAATGGTTCAACGAACGGTTCGGCGAACTGACCGAACCGCAGGCCAAAGCCATACCAGTTATACACAGGAGGAAAAATGTGCTGGTATCATCCCCCACAGGTTCCGGCAAGACACTCACCGCTTTTACCAGCATAATCAACGAACTCACCAAGTATGCTTCTGAAGGAAAACTTGAGGAAAGAATATACTGTATTTATGTCTCCCCGCTGAAGGCACTTGCCAATGATATCAACAGGAACCTGAACACGCCGCTGACAGAGATGAAAGAGGTCGCGGCCGCGCGCGGGATGAACATACCGGATATCAAAGTGGCGGTGAGGTCCGGAGATACTCCGCAGAACGAAAGACAAAAGATGGTGAGACATCCGCCTCATATACTGATCACGACACCGGAATCTCTGGCCCTTATGCTGGCCGCCCCGAAGTTCAAGGAGAATCTGAAAAATGTCGAATGGGTGATACTCGACGAAATACATGACATATGCGATTCCAAAAGAGGAGCCTTCCTGTCACTCACACTCGAACGTCTCAAAGATCATTGCGATACAGACTTTACCAGGATAGGACTTTCGGCCACTCTGGCACCGATAGATGCGATAGCCGGATATCTCGTCGGCTGCGGACCGGACGGGGAGCCGAGGGATGTGGTGCTGATAGAATCAGATTCCAAAAAGGAGCTGGATCTCAAAGTGATATGTCCGACCGATGACATGACCGCCCTGTCGTCGGATATCGTGAACTCCATGATGTATGATACTCTGAAAGAGCTGGTCGATCAGCACGAGACTACGCTCGTCTTCACGAACACGAGATCAGGTGCCGAAAGTGTCGTGTACAAACTGAAAGAGAGAGGGCTGGAAAATGTGGAGGTCCACCACAGCTCTCTCGGAAGAGACACGAGACTTGATGTGGAGGAGCGTCTCAAAAGAGGAGAGATAAGATGCGTGGTATCGTCAACATCTCTCGAATTGGGGATAGATATAGGTTCTGTCGATCTGGTGTGTCAGATAGGTTCTCCGAAATCCGTCGCAAAGGGATTGCAGAGAATAGGAAGAAGCGGACACAGTTTCGGCAAAGTCGCAAAGGGGAGGCTCATCGTATTCGATCCGGACGATCTCGTCGAGTGCGCAGTGATGTGCCGTGCGGCACACAGAGGAGATATCGACAGAGTGGGCATACCGGAGAATTGTCTGGATGTCCTTTCTCAGGCAGTCGTCGGCATGAGTCTGGATCAAAGATGGGATGAAGAGGCCGCATACAGCCTGGTAAAAGGATCATATTGTTACAGAAGACTCAGCAGGAGCAGTTTCATCAATGTCCTCAGGTACCTCGGAAGCAAAGATGAACACGAAGGTGTCTATTCCAAGATATGGTATGACGAGGAAGAGAACCAATTCGGTAAAAAGAAAGGTGCCAGAATGATTTATCTCATGAACCTCGGCACGATCCCGGAAGAGGCGAACTACCGGGTGGTGACCAACCACGGCACCACAGCAGGCGAGCTTTCAGAGAAGTTTGTAGAGAGACTTGCCCCGAGGGACGTGTTCGTGCTCGGAGGAAGGTCGCTTGAGTTTGTAAGATCCAAAGGAATGGTCGCGCATGTCAAGGAGGCGACTGGAAGGAAACCGACCGTCCCGTCGTGGGCCGGAGAGATGCTTCCCAGGAGTTTCGATCTCTCGATGGATATCGCCGAGTTCAGGAAAGAGATGTCGTATGCACTTGAAGATGACTCGGAAGATCTGGTACCCAGACTCGGCCGGGAATTCGATATCGACGAAGGGTCCGCAAGGAGCCTGGTATCGTACTTTAGGGAACAGAAGGCTGTAACGGGAGCAATACCGGATTCGGACAGACTCGCAATCGAAGAGTACATAGACCCGTCCGGAAATCAGAGAATTATTTTCCATTTCCCCTTCGGGAGGAGGGTCAACGATGCTCTTTCGAGAGGCTATGCATACAGGCTGTCAAACATTACGGGTTCCAATGTTTCCGTCACGATGTCCGATGATAACTTTATGATCGGAACCTCCCGAAAGATTGACCTGGAACAGATACCGGGGCTTTTGGCATCGAGAGAACTGGATGCCGTGCTCAGAAAAGCGATAAAGGACTCGGAGATATTCAAACTGAGATTCAGACACACGGCCGCACGCAGTTTCATGATACTGAGGAATTATCTCGGCCGCCCGATATCGGTGAACAGACAGCAGGTCAGGTCATCCTATCTGTTGGATACTCTCGGAGGTATGGAGAATGTACCGGTGATCGAAGAGACTTACCGTGAAGTCCTTGAAGACGATATGGACATAAAAAATGCCGTCGAAATTCTTGAAATGATCGAAAACGGGAAGATGGGAGTAAAAATATACAGCTTCAGCGGCACACCTTCCCCCTTTGCGCACTCCATAATACTTTCCGGGTTTTCGGACATAGTCCTGATGGAAGACAGATCCGAACTGCTCAAGGAACTGCACAGAAAAGTCCTTTACAGAGCACTGGGGGATTCCGTCAAAGAATTCGAATTCGATGAGAATCAGGTAATACCGTACTTTAGGCAGAAGATAGGCCGTATCTCTTCCAAGAATGACATAGTCCCCCTGCTTATGAGGACCGGACCGCTCCAGGCGATAAGGGAAAGGGGGCGCAGCATTTATCCGTACTGCGATGCGGATAAAAGAACAGTCGACGACTGGATACGGGAACTGCTCAAAGAGGGTTCCGTCGGGACGGTATTCATGGATGAACCGCACATTATGGCCAAGAGCGAGATACCGATATACGCGGCGGCGACGGCAAAGGAGCGCGAACTCAGCGAAACCGATAAAAAAGTCCTTGAGACAGTCGGGGGAAAGACGGCTCTCAGCGACATAACCTCGGCTCTGAACATAAGCGAGGACGTGACATTCAGATCTATGAGAAAACTGGAATCGATGTATCTTGTCACAAGGTCCGATATAACCGCCAACAACAAGTGGTATTTTTCTGTATCCGATTATCCGAAACTTGACAGGAATAAGTGTCTGGACGAGGTTGTGTTCAGGTACCTGAACTGCTTTGCTCCTGCCACGGTTCCGGAGACGGCATTTGCACTCTCGGTAACCGAGGAGGAAGCCCAGGGTGCGCTGGACTCCCTGACTAACAGCGAAGAGGTCGTCAGGGGACAGTTCCTGATATCGCAGAGTCCGCAGTATATGAAAATGCTGGATCGCATGAGGCTCAGAGCGGGCAAAGAAAATATATATGATTTCGATACGGTCGAGGAGTACAGAAGGACGAAGGGCGAACGATTCGACACCATTGAAGATTATTTTAAATTCTATGGCTCCGCGGGAAGCGAAATCGATGTATTCAGCAGGGTGGAAAACTTCAGTTTGGATGAGTGGTACAGAATGAGGGAATCCGAGAGGATTCTCCTGGGAAGATTCGTCCGCGGCAAAGTAAGATATGTTCTGGCCGGAGACGGCGACAGACTCGCGAGCCTGAGGCCGTCGGAGATGACGGAGTCCGATGCCGAACTCCTTTCCGTCCTTGAAGGAATGGGACATGCGACGATGAGGCAGCTGGTCGCGGCGACCGGCAAAGATAAATCGGAAGTGAAAGAATCGATACAGAGGCTGGACCGTTCGCTTATGGTCATCCGTGCATTCAACGACAGGGAGGACTGGGGCACCGAGAACACATACAAACCGTATCATCCGGCGAAACCGGAAAGGGACCCGACAGAAGATCTCGTGCGCGACTGCATACGCTCGTACGGTCCGATACCCGCACAGGCCCTGCGTTTCCTTATAGGCATCACGGCCGAGGAAGCGGACGGATTCGCGGCATCGGTGGGTGCGGAGACGATATTTGTCGGAAACGGGCAGAGCCGGATGTACGTTATGCCTGAAGAGATACCGAATATAACCAGAGTGAGAAACAGGAAAGAGCAGATTACAATAAGATCGCTGTACGATCCGGATCTGGGTTCGAAATGGGCAGAGCTGTCTGCAAGGTACGGAGACAGGTGGATCTATCCCGCAACCAAAGGCAATAAAGTTGTGGGTGCATTGGAAATATGGGAGATGTCCGGGTGCATAGAAGTGAGGAGTATGGACATAGATTCTCCGGAGATGCTGCACGATGTTCTCTTGGCACTGGACCGCCTGATGGAATTCTTCGGCATGAAAGGCGTAGATGTGATCAGGATAAGGGAGGTCCTCGGAAAAGATGCGGAAGACCTCGATGCCGAGAAGGCAGAATGTCTCATGCGCAATGGTTACAGATTCGTGAATGGTTTCTATGCCAAAGGGGATTTCGCAGACAGAACGATGTCCCGAGAGGAATACATAAACTATGTCCTTTGGAAACAGAGAGTGTCGAAAGCCCGTAAATTCCGCACCGTGGACGAGGCAGTAAGATCCAGAGGATACATAAGAAATGACCAGGAGATTCTGACAAGGGTATCGCAGAGGATTCCGATCAAAAAGGTCCTGGGCGGAGGAGGTCTCGTCAGAATGTCGCTGCTGCCGGGGTATATCGGATATACGGCGGCAGAGTTCGCACCCGTCTACCGCGCGGCCAAGGCATACAGCCCGGACAGGGATGCCAAGTCACTGATGGATCTCGTCGGCGGCAGGCAGCCGATATCCAGAAAAGAGATCATATCCAATTCTCCGTTTTCCGAGGCAAGGACGGCAGAACTGATCTCCGAGCTTTCCAAAGCATCCGTGCTCTATCAGGATCATGATTCTTTCTACTACCTTACACCGCAGGCAAACATAAGCAGAGAGGAGGCGATGAAAATCGTGCTGAAAAGACATTTCAATGATTTCGGAATGTTCTCCGCAGAGGGTCTGGCACAATTCATTTCAGTAAGGATGTCTTCAATAAGGAGGATGCTTTCGGACCTGGAAGAGGAAGGAATCCTTGTCAAGGGATTCCTGATCGAAGGAGATCCCACGCTGAGGTGGATCCTCAAGGCGGATGCGGATGCCAAACCCGATATGTTCAAAGAGATGCTGCTGCTGAACACGCAGGACAATCTCCATACATATCTGCGTGACATGATAAAGGAGGAATGCGGTGCGACAAAATGCGTTGTCTTCGATGGGACGGATATAGTCGGCAGTTTCAGCGGAAAGATATCTCAGTCCGGGGCGAAAGTCGGGGATTTCAGGGGCAGCGACAAAGCCTACAGATTCATGAGAGAAACGGCCAAATCTCTGGGTGTCAAGATCGAGGAGACAAAGCCCCAGGAGGAAGAGGACTGGGATGTGTCGGAGTTCTATCTTAAAACGAATCCCGGTGCGGCGTGACGTCTCTTCTTATCACGGGGCTGTGATACAGGAATTCCTGTGCGTATCCTGCGTACCGTCCAAACTTTTTTCTTCCGAATTCGGACATTGTTCTGTAGTTTCCGCCCGCCCCGTATATGTCTGCGAGGCATTTTGATATTCTGGCATCCACAGGGAAGGCCTCCAGATGTCCGAAGCCGAAAAGTGCCACACAGTCCGCGACCTTCGGTCCGACGCCCTTGATCTCTATGAGGCTGCCGACACATTCTCTGTAATCAAGTCTGCCCATCGCTTCCGGGTCCACAGTGCCGTCCTCGACTCTTTCCGCAAGCTCTATAAATCTTCCTTCGCGGTAACCGAGTCTGCACGTCTGTATCTCGGAGCGTTTGTCCAGTATCTGCTTCGGCGTGGGAAATGCTCTTCTTGCCCCCAGATCGCTGCCGAATGTGTCACATACGGATTCCACCATCTTTGCTATGCGTTTCACATTCACATTCGTCGCGAGGATGTAGGTAGCCAGACACTCCCACGGATCCTGTTTGAGTATCCTCATTCCCGGACATGACGAAGACAGCGATGCGATATAGGGGTCGGCATCAGAGATCTCCTTCACGATACGCTGGAGGTCGTCTCCGGCTCTGAAATATTGCAGCAGCGTCTCTCTGTCGGAACACCCGTCGGCCTCGAATCCGCTGCCGATCTCTCTGAGGTCCACCACATTCCGGCCTATTACTCCATTCCAAACGCCGTCTCTTTTTATCCACCTGTGCGCCTGTCCGCATCCGAGGGTAGGATCAAGCGAGACCTCCAGATCTATTTTCACGGCCGGGCCATTACAGAATCAGACTAAATCGTTTGCTGTCGAATGACCCGGAGATGCAAAACAGTTCGAAAACCATGAAATATTTGTTGGATGTTGGAGTGCCATGCGCTTTGGACCGGCGGGATATCCAAGCAAAGGCAAGACACCGGAAGGTTCTCTGCTATACACGAAGGATCTGGGACTCGATGCTTTGGAAGTTGAGTTCGTAAGGGGTGTCAGGATGAGCAGGGAAAGGGCAAAGGCAGTGGGAGAATCCGCAAGGAACCTGGACATAAGACTGAGCTGCCACGCGCCCTATTTTGTAAGTTTCAATTCCGACAATCCGGAAACAAGAGAGAAAAGCGTAGGGTGGGTTATGGATACTGTGCGCGCGGCGCACAGTCTTGGAGCATATATTGTTGTTATTCATGCAGCATCCTATGGAAAATCTCCGGATGCCGCACTCGAATCTGTAGCGGAAGGACTGTCTGTTTGCAGAAATAAGATGGATGATGAGGACATAAAAGGCGTGACACTCGGAATAGAGACGATGGGCAAAAAGAGTCAGTTCGGCACGCTTAAGGAGATCTCCGGTGTGATGGACCGTGTCGACGGAATACGGCCCGTGCTGGATGTTGCACATGTGCACGCCCGCAGCGGCGGCGGCCTGAAAAACAGAGAGGACATGAGTTCGCTGACGGATGAGTTCTTTTCTCTGTGCGGCAGCATAGCTCATTTTCACATAAGCGGTATAAAATACGGAGACAAAGGGGAGATATCTCATCTGCCCCTGAGTTCGGGAGAGCCGGACATGAGGATACTGGCCGATGTACTGGATGATTCGAAACAGGACTGCACTTTCATATGCGAATCTCCCCTGATCGAAGAGGACGCAGTCCTGTTCAGGAACATGTTCTCCGGATACGGGAGATGAACTGTGGCTGCCGCCAGCACCGTTTTGGATAGTAAAGCTTTTTATCCTGCGTCTCAATCAGCAGTCCCAATGCCACTGTGGCTCAGCGGTAGAGCGGCAGTTTCGTAAACTGTAGGCCGGGGGTTCGATCCCCTCCAGTGGCTCCACTGCTTCAGCAGTTTCCGTTCCTGCCGTCTTTGACCAGATACCGGCTGACGATCCTGACCGCGCACACGTCTCCGCACATTGAGCATCCATCCTCTTCCTTGGTGCATCCTCTGGATCTGTATTTCTTCGCTTTCTCCGGATCTATGCACACCTCGAACATGGTATTCCAGTCGAGGGCCTTTCTGGCCTTTGCCATTTTTTTGTCCATATTTCTGTCCCTGCCTCGGCAGAGGTCGCCCACGTGTGCCGCTATCTTGGAGGCGATAAGCCCCTCTTTGACATCGTTCTCATCGGGCAGAGCCAGGTGTTCTGCGGGTGTCAGGTAACAGAGAAAATCGGCACCGCTGCAGGCGGCTGCGGCACCTCCTATGGCACCCACTATATGGTCATATCCGGGGGCGATGTCTGTAACAATGGGGCCGAGAACGTAGAACGGAGCGTCATGACAGAGCCTCTTTTCAAGGTGCATATTCATCGGCACTTGGTCCAGAGGAACATGTCCTGGTCCCTCGACCATGCTCTGTACTCCCGCTTCCCTGCATTTTTTCACAAGACGGCCGAGAGTCATCAGTTCCGACAGCTGAGCCTGATCGGAAGCATCGTCGATGCAGCCGGGCCTGAAGCCGTCACCCAGCGAAAGGGCGAATTCGTATTTCCTGGCCATCTCTAAAAGATAGTCAAAATTTTTGTAAAGCGGATTTTCATCATCATTGTGAAGTATCCATGCGGTCAGGAAGGACCCGCCTCTCGAAACAACATCCATGATTCTGTCGCTTTTCTTGAGCCATGATACGGTTTCTCGGGTAATGCCGCAGTGGACGGTCATGAAATCTATGCCGTCTTTGGCGTGCTTCTCTATGCCGCCGAATATATCATCTTCGGTCATATCCACAACGGCATCCCTTCTCGCGGCGGTCAGTCCCGTCTGATATATGGGGACAGACCCGATCATCATCGGGGCCTTGCCGATCAGCGTTTTTCTGATGTGATCTATGTCTCCCCCTGTACTCAGGTCCATGACTGCATCCGCGCCGTACTTTACCGCGATGTCTAGCTTTCTGAGTTCGCTGTCTAGATCCGCTATGTCTCTGGATGTCCCGAGATTCACGTTGACTTTAACCCTCATTCCCTCTCCGATAGCCGACGGTTCTGGGCCGTGTATCGGATTGCACGGCACCGTTATTCTGCCGGAGGCTATGCCGTTTCTCACGAATTCTTCGCTTACTCCTTCTTTTTCGGCGATCTTCTTAACTAAAGGTGTGATTCCTCTGCGCGCCTCTTCCATGACGGTGCTCATGTTTCCGGGAAGCAACTGTCAATATTTCAGACTTGTCAGGCGTATGGTTTGCATAATCGGGAAGCTGTACCCGCACCTTATCTGCGGTGCCTCGCGTACGTGCGCGCGTATAAATAGCCGCATAGTATATGGCACATGTTTAGTGTTAGTCGGAGTTGCAGAAATGGATGGGGATAAACAGCAGGGACTGTACGATGCAGATAGCATAGTGGCCCTCAAAGGATTGGAAGCGGTCAGAAAAAGGCCCGGGATGTATATAGGAAGCACGGATGCCAGAGGGCTTCACCATCTGGTTTATGAAGTGGTGGACAACGGCATAGACGAAGTGATGGCGGGCTATGCCGGAAGGGTAAATGTCTACATAAACGAGGACGGGTCTGTTACAGTAAACGATGACGGCAGGGGAATACCCACGGGCATGAACAAAGAGGAAGGAAAAGATGCGCTCGAGATGTGTCTGACCGACCTCCATGCCGGAGGGAAGTTTGATCAGAACTCATACAAAGTGTCGGGCGGACTCCACGGTGTCGGAGTTTCTGTTGTCAATGCTCTGTCGAAACAGCTGACGGCAACGGTCGAGAGAGAAGGGAAGGTGTTCAGACAAACCTACAAGATAGGAATACCCGACGGACCGGTTGAGGTGATAGGCACATCCGGCAAGACCGGAACAACGATCACGTTCTACCCGGATGACAGTATATTCGAGACAACCGTGTTTGACTACGACACGCTTCAGAACAGATTCAGGAACCAGGCGTTTCTGAACAAGGAAGCCACAATATATTTTGAGGATAAGCGGACAGGCAAATCGGAGGTGTTCCACTATGAAGGAGGAGTATCCGAATTCGTGCAGTATCTGAACAGATCGAAGAAGGCCATACACGAACCGCCGATAGCCTTGGCCGGCGAGAGAAACGAAGTGATGATAGACATCGCTCTCCAATACACCGACGGCTACAACGAGGCCGTAGAGTCCTTTGCCAATACCATTTACACCAGTGAGGGGGGAACACACCTGACGGGATTCAGAACATCCCTTACGAAAACGATAAATGATTACGGCAAATCCAGCGGTCTCCTCAAGGACACGACCCTTGAAGGCAGTGATGTGAGAGAAGGTCTTACAGCCATAGTGAGTATAAGGATGCCGGGGCCGCAGTTTGAAGGTCAGACCAAGGCGAAACTGGGCAGCAGCATCGCTCAGAAGGCGGTGTCTACGTTTATGAACGAGAAACTTGCCGAATATTTTCTTGAGAATCCGGCCGTTGCGGCACTGATAGTCAAAAAGGGCATATCCGCTCTGGAGGGCAGGGAGGCTGCGAGGAAGGCAAGGGATGCCACCAGAAGAAAAAGCGCACTGGAATCTACCAGTCTCCCGGGAAAACTCGCGGACTGTTCGGAAAAAGACCCGGCAAAGTGCGAACTGTACATAGTAGAGGGGGAATCTGCGGGCGGAAGTGCGAAACAGGGGAGAGACCGTATGTTCCAGGCGATACTGCCGCTGCGCGGAAAGATTCTCAATGTGGAGAAAGCGAGGCCGGACAAGGTACTCGACAACGAAGAGATAAAAAATCTGATGATTGCTATAGGCGGAGGAATCGGAAATGAGTACGATGTCAGCAAAATCAGGTACCACAGCGTCGTGATAATGACGGATGCGGATGTGGACGGGGCGCACATAGGCACGCTTCTGCTGACCCTCTTCTACAGACAGATGAAGCCCCTGATTGAAAGGGGCCACGTTTTTCTTGCGATGCCCCCGCTCTACAGGGTGTACAAGGGCAAGAAAGAGATATACGCGTACAACGACGAGGAGATGGCAAAGGCCGCGGAGGAACTGGGCACAGGGGCGAATGTGAGCAGATACAAAGGACTGGGAGAGATGAACCCGCAACAGCTGTGGGACACCACAATGAATCCTGAGACGAGGATCATGAAGAAAATAGAGATCCAAGATGCGATATATGCGGATCAGCTGTTTTCCATCCTTATGGGGGACGATGTCGAACCCAGAAGGGAGTTCATAATCGAGCACGCTCACGAAGTGATTAACCTGGATGTGTGATACCGTGGAAGAACAGCAAACCCCCAAAAAGATCATAACTCACAGTATCGAGAAAGAAATGAAGAGGTCGTACATCGATTATTCGATGAGCGTCATAGTGGGCCGCGCACTCCCGGATCTGAGAGACGGGCTGAAACCCGTGCACAGGAAAATTCTGTATGCTATGTCCGAACTGGGGCTTCCGTACAACAGGCCGCATAAGAAATCGGCAAGGGTTGTGGGAGAAGTATTGGGTAAATACCACCCTCACGGAGACACTGCCGCATACGATGCGATGGTAAGGATGGCGCAGCCGTTCTCCCTCAGATATCCTCTGGTGGACGGACAGGGTAACTTCGGTTCGGTCGACGGCGATTCCCCTGCGGCAATGCGTTACACGGAAGCCCGTCTGTCCAGAATATCCGGAGACCTGCTGACGGACCTCGAAAAAGACACCGTTGATTTTATCGATAACTTTGACGGTTCGCTGAAAGAACCGAGTGTCCTGCCGGCCAAGTTCCCGAATCTTCTTGTCAATGGTTCGGACGGAATAGCTGTGGGGATGGCGACCAAGATGCCGCCTCACAACCTTTCGGAAGTGTGCGATGCGATAATGTACTCGATAGACAACCCCGGGGCCGAGGTCTGCGATCTGATGCAGTTCATAAAAGGTCCGGACTTCCCCACCGGCGGCACGATCTACGGGATGGCGGGAATCCTGTCCGCATACACAACCGGGCGCGGCAGGATAAAAGTGAGAGCAAATACACACTTTGAGGAGATCGGCAACGGAAAAAGCAGCATAATCATTGATGAACTTCCGTATCAGGTGAACAAAGCGACGCTTGTAGAAACCATAGCGGAGCATGTCAAGAACAAGCTTCTCGAGGACATAACAGACCTGAGAGACGAGTCGGACAGAGACGGCATGAGGGTGGTCATCGAGCTTCACAGGGATGCGATAGACAACGTAGTGCTGGAGAATCTTTTCAAGAGGACCCAGATGGAGATCACATACGGGATAATAAATCTGGCTCTGGTCGACAATAAGCCGACCCTTCTTACTCTGACAGAGATGATCAGCCGCTACGTTGGATACAGAGAAGAAGTGATCCTGAGAAGAACGAAGTACGATTTTCTGCAGGCGGAGAAACGCCACCATATTCTGGAAGGACTGATGAGAGCCCTGAATATGCTCGACCAGACGATCGCGGCGATCCGCGCTTCGAAAGACGCAGCCGAAGCAAACGGGGTTCTCAGAGGACTGCTTGACATCGACGAAGATCAGGCGAAGGCGATCCTGGACATGAGGCTGCAGAAACTTACGGGCCTCGAGATAACATCGCTCAAAGACGAATACGACCAACTGATCGAACAGATGAAAGATCTGCAAGATATACTTGCCAACGAGAGCAGGGTGCTGGCGATCATAAAAAACGAGCTTGCGGAGATGAAGAGCACTTATGGAGATGCCCGCAGAACGCTGATAAACGAAAATGCATTGGATATCGACGAGGAAGACCTGATCCCGAGAGAGGATGTGGTGATAACGATCTCCGCCGACGATTACATCAAACGGATCCCGCTCAGCACATACAGACAGCAGGCCAGAGGCGGCGTCGGTCTGCTGGGCATGCAGACGAAGGAGGAAGACCACGTATCGAGCATGTTCGTAACATCCTCCCATGACTACCTGATGTTCATAACCAACCAAGGCAGGCTGCATTGGCTCAAAGGATACAGAGTCCCGGAGGGAAGCAGACAGTCCAAGGGGAAACCGATAGTAAATCTTCTGTCGGACCTCGAACAGGGTGAGACAGTGGAGAATACCATATGTGTCCACGACTTCTCCGAGGACAGATTCCTGGCATTCTGCACTAAGAACGGGTTGCTTAAGAAAACGAGCCTCAGTGCCTACAGGAATGTGAGATCAAAGGGGATCAAAGCCATCAAACTTGAAGATGGAGACGAATTGGTGGAAACTGCGATAACCGAGACCGACCAGCAGATAATACTTGCGACAAGAAACGGCCAGGCCGTAAGGTTCGAGGAATCTCAGGTCCGCCCCACGGGCAGAGACACGATGGGCGTAAAGGGGATGACACTCAGAGAAGACGATGCGGTTGTCTCGATGGCAGTCGTACGTCCGGAGGACAAACTTCTGACGGTCACCGAGAACGGTTACGGCAAGATATCAGATGTCAATGATTACCGCCGGACCAAACGCGGCGCGAGAGGAGTAATCACGATAAAAACCGATGAGAGAAATGGCAAAGTGGTGTCTGTGAGAAAGGTATCGAGCGGGGATCATCTTATGGTCACCAGCGTACAGGGCAAGATGATACGCATGGGTATCGATGAGATCAGGGAGACCGGACGCAACGCGAAAGGTGTCCGCATAATGGACATGAGGAACGGCGATAAGATAACTGCAGTGGAACCTGTAATCCAGGACGGAGAAGACTCGGATGAGAATAACGTCTGAAAGGACATGGCAGGCAGCCGCAGCGGCATCGGCCGCTGCAGCCTGCATCTCCGGAGCAGTCTTTGTTCTTTCCGCCGCCGGCGGGGAAACGGTGCGGGCGGCACTGTCCCTGTCAGCCCTCATATTGTTCGCTGCATGCGCATTTCTGGCCATGAACACGGGACCGAAGCTGGAGGCTGCGGGCAGAGCGGACACCGAGGTCCGTTGCCTGAGACTCAAGAGGCCCGGTATCGAAAAACGGGAAGATGAGATAAAGCCTAAGGCAAAGATGCCCAAGGGGTGATGTGTTGCCGGGAAACTTTATAATAGAGAACCGGCAATAGGGGAAACTACGCCGTGGTAACTCAGTTGGGAGAGTGCATGACTGAAGATCATGAAGTCGCTGGTTCGAGCCCGGCTCACGGCACCATACGATTTTTCCGTGCTCTGAACGAGAGTCCTGCGCGACCGGTATCAAGGAGGGCGGTTCTTGGAACCAGATAAGATATTCATAGACATACGCACAAGCGAACTTACACTTGCGCAGGTCCTTCAGGAAATCCGGAGAATACAGTCGGAGAACCCGGAATACGAGATATTTATGGATGGCGATGCCCACGCGATAGCCGGAAGAATAAGAGTGAGGAGGGATACGCAGTGATCGGAAGGATGACTATTGCCCTTTACAATTCGTACGATCCGAACAAGTTCAGGGAACCGCACAGGAGAGTGCTTGCAAGGGCCGGCGGCTTGGCTATGGCCTTCGATATGAATTTGGCCGTTTTGGGATTTCCGATTCCGGACGGTCTCGGCACGCCTGCGGAGATCGCAAAATGGATAGCTGGCACGACAAGCATAGGCGGCCATGGAGATTACTTCATGCAGCTTGCCGAGAAAGGCAGGTTCAATATGTTTCCGTATCCGTCGAAGGGTCTGTCTCCGCAGCTCGGAGAACCGATCCTGACGACGAGCAAACCCGACGAGAGAAAGAAGATCAATACCGACGAGACTGCCGCAATGGTCAGAGAGGGCAGGAGTGTGGTTTTCATATTCGGCATCGGTCCGCGCGGGGTCCCGAAAGAAACTGCATCCATTCCCAAGTACCATCTGGATGTCACCGGCGGAGGTTTCTCGCTTGAGACATGCACAGCGTTGGGCGCGGTCTGCGGTGCCGTAAGCTCTAAATTGGATCAGTAAGTCTCATAGAGTATATTGCCGGGTTCCAGAAGTACTCCGGTGCCTGCTTCCACTCTCCCGACCGCATCCGCATTCCTGTATTTCCTGACGATGTCTTCAGCGTCCGATTCCGGCGCGATAATCATAAAACCCATACTCATATTCAGCGTCTGGTACATTTCCCGGTCATCGACACCGCCCAGTTCCTGGATTGCCCCGAATATGGGTGCGGGCCTGATAGGATTGTCGATCACATAACGCAGATTCTTTCTCATGCGCAATATGTTCCTGAGGCCGCCGCCGGTTATATCAACGAGTCCGTGCACCGTATGGGATTCTGTTATCTCAAGCACCTGTCTGACATAGATCTCCGTGGGTATGAGGAGTTCCGTGCCGACGCTTTTCGGCAGACCCTTGATTTTATCTTTGAGTGATATGTTCGAAGACTCAAAGACCTTCCTTGCCAGAGTCAGCCCGTTGGAATGTATGCCGGATGATTTCAGGCTGACGATGACATCGCCCTCTCTGCACGTCTCACCGGTTATGACCCGATCCTTTTTCACATGTCCGAGACACGTTCCGGAAAGATCCACGCTGTGCACCATCTCCGGAAGCACCGCAATCTCTCCGCCGACTATCTCCATGTTGGACATCGCAGCCCCCTTCTCCAAACCGATCCCGATTTCTTTGGTCAGAGTATCATCGGGCCGGTCCACGGCGATGTAATCGACGAAAGATATCGGTTCGGCATTGACGCAAATCGTATCGTTGACATTCATTGCGATACAGTCTATCCCGATGGTATCCCATATTCCGAGTTCTTTCGCGACCAGAATCTTGGTGCCCACGCCGTCCGTGGCCAATGTCAGATATCTGTCTCCGAAATCGATCAGACTCGCAAAGAGTCCGGGTATGCGAACCATCTGTCCGATGCCGTCTCTTCTGAACTTAAGCTCACCGACGAGAGAGCTTATAGCTTTTGATTTATCATCAATGCTGACGCCCGCTTCTGAATATGTCCATCCCTTAGGCATTGGTCCCCACCGGGTAATGGTCTTGTCTCTTATTAGTTTTCGCAACCGCGTTCGGTGTGCCGGGATTCTTTTGGACAGAATGTACGGTACAAGGAGGGAAGCGGCTGTTCCCTGCCGTCCGCAGGTGCTCTGTGTCCGCATGCCGAAACCGACAATGAGAAACCGGAAACAATCGGATACCGATGCCCTGTTATATGCACAAATCGGCTTTTACGGAGACACACAAAGTACAATTTGCGCGGCTTACGTGCATTATATATACGCGCACCCGGGTACACCACCCTGCATGCACCGCAGTGTAAACGGTGCTTCAGTAAAACACAGAAGGTGCAACAACCCATGGATACAAAATCTCTGAAGGGAATCGGTTATTCCTCTTCCGTCAAGACCCACCGCCTGCGCAGGGGGGGGGGGGAAATTATAACTTCTCCCGCCGTCTGAATGTAACAGTACTATTCACGGCTGCTCTCTTTCTCGCAGCAGCATTCTTTGTGACGTATTCCGAACCGAATGAGTCGGATGCCGCAAGCGGGATCACGGGAAGTTTGACATGGGACTTTACAGACGGCATTATGACGATATCCGGTACTGGCAGCATGGACAATTATGTCAATCCCAACTCTACTGGTGATAAGGCACCATGGTATGACGAATATGGAACGGACATAACGGATGTTATAATCGAATCTGGCGTGACATCCATCGGAAACTATGCATTCAACGGTTGCACTAATCTGACATCCGTAGTCATACCCTATGGCGTGACATCCATCGGAAACTATGCATTCTATGGTTGCACTAATCTGACATCGGTTGAGATACCGGGCAGCGTGGATACCATCGGCAACTGGACATTTACGGGTTGCGCCAGCCTCAAAGACTTGATGATACACGATGGCGTGGAATCCATCGGCATGGCGGCATTCCAAAACTGCACCAACCTGACATACATAGTCATACCCGACGGTGTGAAAACAATCGGTGCTCAGGCATTCTATGGTTGCAATAAATTGACATACATCGAGATACCGGGCAGCGTGGATACCATCGGCATGGCTGCATTCCAAGGCTGCACGGCTCTGACATCAGCCATAATACCGAACAAAGTTACAACCATCGGTGCCCAGACATTCCAAGGCTGCACGGCTCTGACATCTGTCATAATACCGAACAAAGTTACGATCATTGGCAACAATGCATTCAACGGTTGCTCCAGCCTGACATCTGTTGACATGCCAGGTGCGACATCCATCGGCGATGCGACATTCCAAGGCTGCACGGCTCTGACATCCGTCATAATACCGAACAAAGTTACGATCATTGGCAACAATGCATTCAACGGTTGCTCCAACCTGGCTTACATAGTCATACCCGACGGTGTGAAAACAATAGGCAGCTACGCATTCTATAACTGCAACCGCCTGACATCCGTAATAGTCACAGGCGGACTCGCTGAGGGAAAAACCGTTGAAGGAGGTATCATAGACAAGTATTTCAAAAATGCTGAGTCGAGTCAGTGGAGATTCCCGAACAGCGGCTTGGTCGCAAGTTACCTGTACCTCCCGGATATCAATTCTTCGGAATACTGCCCTGACAACATAAAAGGACTCGGGGGAAAAGAACTGCATTTCAAAGATGCCGTATTCAAGTGGGATGGTTTATCATGGACTGAAGTTACATCGCTGTATGCCGTATCGGGAACCGTTAAAGACAGCAGCAATCCGACCGCAGGGATCGCAGGCGCAACAGTATCCCTGGGAACAACCGGAATGTATACTGCGGTCACAGGTTCAGATGGAAAATACACAATAGCAAATGTTCCTGGCAATACATCCGGAGACATAAAAGCATCCAAAACAGGATACGATACAAGTACGCTGTCAAATGTGACCGTATCCTCTGAAAACGTGACCGGTAAAGATATCAGTCTGAGCGCAAGCGAGTATACGGTATCGGGAACCATAACGGGCGGAGATCCCGCGGACGTAGCAGTATCCTACACAGATAATGCATCCTTTACCGGTAACACAGTAACAGACGGAGACGGAAAATATACCATATCCGGTATTCCCTACGGAACATCCCTTGATATAACTATAGCAGACGGAGCCGTACCGGGATACCATCAGACGGGAACCGTATCCGTTACTGTAAATGTATCATTTTCCGGACTGAACCTCTATCTGAAAATCAATAAGTACTCAGTATCCGGAACCGTCACCGCAGGCGGGACGGCAGTACCGAATGTGGAAGTATCCTTGGTATCAGATATAACATACGGTCCCGTAACCACCGATGATAATGGCAGCTACACCATACCGAACGTTCCTCACGGAACATCCGGTAGCATAACGGTTGATACCGTAACGGGATACCATCAGGAGGAAGGAACGGCATACGTTACCGTGAACGCAGAGATTCCCGGGAAGAGCATCGATCTTAAAATCAACGAGTACACCGTAACCCTCACGAAAGGAATAGGTGTTTCAGGTTTCGAATACAGTATCAATGACGGCGAAGCCGTCGGTTACATTGAACCATTCAAAGCGGAACACGGCGATAAAATCGTAATAATCGCCTCGTTCGTGGGAGGATACGAATTCAAAGCGTGGTCCGGTTCGGATTCCGAAGAAAATCTATTAGAGATATCATCAGTATCCGGAGACACAGCCTTAACAGCACATGCTTCCCTTGTACCCGTTCCTCTGTCTCCTTCGGATACGTACTACAGCATTGCATTCAGTTCCGGTTCATATTATACAGTATACGTTGACGGGGTTCCTGCATCTTCGCCGTTAACCGTAACGGAAGGAGCGAGTGCTTTTTTCCGTGTGCAGACACCGGAAGGATACCGTGCAGTTCTGAGCATAGAGGGAATAGCCAGTCTCTCGGAACATAAGGACGGATCATACAGAATATCCGAGATTTATTCGAATGTACGTGTAACCGTAACCGTAACCGCAGACGGCGGTGACGGCAATGGTTTGGACAGCGGTCCCGGAAGCGATTCAGGAGAAGACTCCGGCAACGGTAATGATTCAGGAAACAATCAGGGAACCGGATCCGGCAACAACGGTGTATCTTATTGGATTCCGATTCTCATAGCCGGAGTGTTCATTGCCTGTATCGCGGCAGTTCTGATTGGACATACTTTCGTCAGACACAGGAAGGGCTGATCGGAAAACAGTATTCCGGTTCTGTCCGAAAATAAACAAGAGACACCGTTGCGGACGCGGCGGTATATCTTCTATTACCTTTCTCTTCCCTTACCCCTCCCTTTCTCCTTTCCTTGATGTATTCTGTGCACAATCCCTCTTTTGCATTTTCGAAAATTTCTCCTCCAAAGAGAATCAATCCCCGGACAGTGTTCGGCAGATTCTCCCTGCACCCGATACCGAAAGATGTAACCCTCAGTTCCAGACTGATTAATAACGAGTGATCCTTCTCTCCAACATCCGGCCATGATTATTATCGCAGATGTTGTTACGTAGTGTTATCGTTATTGCATATTTCCATGTATTGTCCGGCAGTCCGGAAGATCAGAGGCAACTGTTATCTCCATGAGGCCACCGCGGTATGGGACCCGGATAAGAAGCCGGCACTTGTCGGGCACGGTCCTTTTCCGAGCAAAATGGTTTATCGGAAAAGCCCATCGCCTTTCAATGGCGTTGCATGACCGTTGGGTTCAGGAAAGGAAGCATGAGCGCTACTACAAGCTGGCAAAGAAGCTCAACTACAGGTCCAGGGCATCCTTTAAACTCATGCAGATAGACGATCGCTTCGGCATTTTTCGGGAGGGTGATTCCGTCGCAGACTTGGGAGCGTCTCCAGGCGGGTGGCTGCAGGTGGCGAAGGAGCGTGTCGGCGACAGAGGAAAAGTTGTCGGTGTAGATTTGAGATACATCAGACCGATGGACGGCGTTACGACGATAATCGGAGACATAACCGAGGACAGCACAATGAGAGAACTGACGGAGCTTTTTGGAGGAAAAGCGGACGTCGTACTTTCGGATATGGCTCCCAACATAGGCGGGAATTATTCTACGGATCATGCGAGGTCCGTCGACCTGTGCATGTACGCGGTTGCGGTATGCGACAGGATTCTCAGGAAAGGAGGCAAAATGGTGGTTAAGGTATTCATGGGGGATATGATAGACTCTCTGCTCACGGAACTTAAGCCGAGGTTCAGGTCTGTCAGGATATATTCTCCGGATGCGTCAAGAGACACATCTTCGGAAGTGTACATAGTATCTAAGGGATTTCTCGCGTCTGAGAATGTGAAACTGAAAGATATCGCCGAAGAGGAAAAGAAGCCTGAATTCAGAGCCAAAGGCCGGAATATATAATCAGTCCCAGAACCGTTTGTTCTTTGCGTAAAGTATCTCTGCGTTCATTATGTCCCGCAGAAAATCGTCTTCGTCGACGTGCATGCTTCTCAGGATTCTGGATGCGCTGTCCGGACCGATTCCTCTTCCGGCAAGTACCATAGCAGCCCGCTTTCCTCCGTATTCGTTCACTAAGTTTGCGTTTCTGGATATCCTGAGAGCGTCTTTCTTTCCGGATTCGCCCCGTTCTTTCATTTTTATGATTCCGATGCTCTCCCTCTCGTATCCTTTGAGGAGAGCAACCATATTGCCTCCGCATCCTGGGCATTTGATCCGTTTGGGCGCATCCGAGACTCTGACTCTCCATTGATTCATGCAATTCAGACACGATGCGTGCAGTACCTCGTCCTCAAGTCTTTTCCGGAGAGCCATCAGTATCGAGTGATCGGCCCGGATGGGCTGCATGAGCTCTTTAGAACGCACGACACCTTCCAAGCCGATGTGCGATATGCCGCATACTTCCATGTTTATTTTGCATTCAGACATCATTTTGACGGCAAGTTCTGTTCTGCCGATATCCAAGTCCTCCCAGAGGACTGTGTTGATCGCTTCTTTGTATGCCGGGGTATCTCTGTGCAGATCGAAAAGCCGGTTGAAGTTGATAAAACGGTGATCCGCTCCTTTCTCGATTATTCCGAATTTCTTCGCAACGTGAACGAAACGCCACTTGAGATATGTGGAGTTCAGTATCGTTATTCTGGCCAGTGCCTCTATCGTCCCCGGCCGTATGGATCTGAACGTATCTTCAAGCAGTTTTCTGTCTACATTTCTCGGAAGTTCCAGGATTATACGGTATGCATCGGTCGATACGCCTATGCTTTCTCCCAGACGCGCGGTCAGCAGGGCAGAATAGATTTTGCCGAAGGTCTCGTTCACTTTGCTCCCGAAACAGCAGTTCAGTATTGCAAGTCTGTCCCCGATTTCCAGCGTGACGGTATTGTCTGTCGGTACGGGCCATCTCTCTTTCTGTTCGTTCACATAATCCGTGACCTTCTTACGGCAGTTACCGTCGCCGGGGTATCTGCCGAGATCCATATTGCGGCGCATCATGCCGACTTCCATGGCAACCTCGAAAGGAACCGGTATGTCCGAACCCGTCCAGGACGGCACCGATCCGACATCTCCGGCTTCCTCAACCAGAATTTCATCCTCTCTCATCTCTATGATTCTCCATGTTCTGCCTTTGGCAATGAATAAGGCATGGGGTTCCGCAAAAGAAGCAACAAAGCTTTCATCGAGCGTTCCGATGATTCCTCTCGTGCTTATGTCTCTGATAAGGTATGTCCTCTCGTCCGGTATCATTGATATGTTATCGTAGAAGTACCGCATTCCCTTCATTGAGCGTCTGAATCCGTTCTCGTCTTCGAATATCATCTTTATCGATTTCAGCTGTTCGAGAACATCGTCAATATCTGAACGGGAGAGTGTCCTGAACGGGCTGGATCTTCTGAATATTCTGTAGGCCAGATCTCTGTCGGTGCGGCCGCTCATTGTCATCGCAACCAATTGGTTCGCAAGCACGGTGAACGGGTTCGGTCTTCCCCTGAAGTACTCCAATTCCTTTGCATCGCTCCGTCTTGCTATTACAAGGGCCTCGGCAATCTCGTCGGGAGCTGTTGCCAATATCACCGATCTGATGACCTCTCCGATTCTGTGGCCGGCACGCCCGGCACGCTGTATCATCCGGGACACCTCTCTGGGCGAGTTGTACTGAATGACAAGATCCGCGGATCCTATATCTATCCCCAATTCCAGAGAAGATGTTGCGATAACAGCTTTGAGGTCGCCGTTCTTGAACCTGTCTTCGACATCCGTTCTGTTCTCTTTCGACAGCGATCCGTGATGCACTTCAATGGAGAAGTCCCCGTCCCAGAGACGGTACCTTGCCGCAAGCCACTCCGCCGTTTCCCTGGTGTTCACGAACAGCAGCGCAGATCTTCCCCTTTCGATCAGTTCCCTGGCCCTCTTCATCACGGCCAGTATGTCCGGGTCGCTTTGGAGTCTGTCCTGAAGGACGGCATCGCCGGCGTCCGGGACCGGACACTCCACAGTGATGTTGAATTCTCTGTGCGTGTCATGCTTGCACAGGATGACATCTCTGCCGACTCCGGAAAGGAATTCTCTGACGTCTTCGGCATCTCCGACAGTCGCCGACAGACCTATTCTTTGGAATTCTCCGCTTATTTCGGCGAGTCTTTCCAGGGCAACACCGAGCTGCGCACCCCTTTCCGTGTTCGACAGCTCATGGATCTCGTCGATAACAACCCATTCTACATTCTTCAGATGTTCCCTGAGCCGTCTGCCGGTAAAAAGTACCTGAAGAGTCTCCGGTGTCGTTATCAGAACTTCCGGAGCCTTCTGAGACTGTCTGTTCCTCTCGGCCTGCGAAGTGTCTCCGTGTCTCACACCCACAGATATGTCCAGCGCATTTCCGTAGTCTCCCATCCTCTTTAGCATGTCCCGGTTCAGTGCTCTGAGCGGTGTTATGTAGAGGCACCGCACCCCGGCTCTTCCTTTTGTTCTGAATATGGAATCAAAGATCGGGAGCATGGCAGCCTCGGTCTTACCTATGCCGGTGGGAGCGACAAGCAAGACATTGGCTCCGGCCAGGATCTTTGGTATGACCTCTCTCTGAGGGTCGGTAGGCTGGATTATGCCTCTTTCACTCAGAGCAGAAACGAGTTCCGGGCTGAGTCCGCTGAAAGACATGTTAATGATATGTGCCGGGAGGTCCCGGCACATGGTTTACACTTTCCTCTTTCTGCCGAGGGTTTTGAGATTTTCTCTGACGGCCGCCCTGATCTCGGAGGACTGTTCCTCTCCGTCGGTCACATCTTTTTCGAGGAATGACAGGACGATCCACCCTTCTTTCTCCAGGACCCTTTTGGTCTCTGCATCGGCCGTTCCTTCGGCAAGAATATAAACGGCAACCTTTGGTTTGACGAACGCCACCGGTATGTTATGCTCCCCGTAGTCCCTTCTGCACCTGAGTCCTTTGTTCCAGGACGCTCTCCTGACGAGTGCTTCCGGGGAGTTGTCAGTCCAGATATCTTCTTCCGGCTGTCCGTCGCTGTCGCCGATCGACGGAGGCGAACCGGCGGGTGCGATTTTCGGAGCCGCCGTTTCTGTTTTCGTGATATCAGCGGTAATCTTTCCGAGGTCTGCGGGCTTTGGGGTCTCCGGAAGGCTGACAGCTGCATCGGCTTTGACCGGTTCCGACACCGCCGCTTTCGGAGGGCCGGGTTTCTGTTCCTCCGGAGATTTTTCCTCTTCCTTCGGAGC
Source organism: Candidatus Methanoplasma glyptotermitis (assembly GCA_031267895.1). Lineage (GTDB taxonomy): Archaea > Thermoplasmatota > Thermoplasmata > Methanomassiliicoccales > Methanomethylophilaceae > Methanoplasma > Methanoplasma glyptotermitis. Next base: position 16,336 of record JAIRYF010000002.1, on the reverse strand, counting down.
GGTGACTTTCAAGAGAACTTCTGACAGATCCATGATCTTAATCTTCGAGCCGATCTGTTTTGCCCCCTGTGTCAGGTTGACTACGCAGAACGGACAGCATGTAACGAGGACCTCCGCACCGGTTTCCTCCGCGTCTCTGATTCTTTCTGCCGCAATGCTTACTGCCATGTCGTTATACTGGCTTTTGTACCCGCCCCCTGCACCGCAGCATCTTGAGTTCTCTCTGCTGCGGTCCATCTCGACGAGTTCCACACCCCTGATCTTTTTGAGTACATTTCTGGGTGCGTCGAATACCCCCATATGTCTCCCCATGTGGCACGGATCGTGATATGTCAATTTTGCCTTGAACTCGTGGTTGAGCGGAAGCTTTCTCTCCGAGATAAGCTTCTCGACGTACTGCGAAAAGTGATACACATTCTGACCGGTCTTGGCATAAAATCTTCCAAAGTCGGCGGATACAGTTTTGTAACAGCCGGAACACGTCATGACCATGTCCTTTGCACCCATTCCGTCGGCTCCTTCAACAGTCTTTTCCGCGCACTCCAGAGAGTATTTGTGAGTGCCGGTCCTGAGAAGAGGCGATGAACAGCACCATTCGTCCGTGCCAAGCGTGTTGATTGTCACACCGGCTCTCGAGAGCACGCGCACACCAGTCTGCGGCAGTGCCTGCTGTCTGTATGCCCCAGTGCATCCTGCAAAGAACAGCACATCGGGGGATTCGGATTTTTCGACCTCTTTCGGCCACCAGTCTCCTCTCTTGGACGGAGGTTCCCCGTACGGGTTGTGAACCTCTCCTACTTTCTTCGCCATGCTCTTGTGCGCGGACATAGGTCCCGCACCTTCGTCCACGATCCACTTTCTGACAGTCTCCCAGAACTCTACCAGGGGTATATTTGCATGGCAGACGACCTCGCAGTTTCCGCACCCCGTGCACTTATACATGGCATCGACGAAATAGGGGCTGAGAGAGACCTCCCTGCCGAGAACCTTGTCAATCCCGCCGGCACTGCTCAGCTGGTTGAGGTAATATATCTTGCCTCTCGGAGTCACCGATTCCCAAGGGGTCTGTTCATGTGCCTCGCAGACGCTTATGCAGTAACCGCACTGCAGACAAGCGGTAAGTTCCTGCTGAATGCGCGGCATTTTTCCTATTTTTATGCTGCTTTTCAATTTTGAGAGCGGGTTCTTCGGCAAGGCGATCATAGTGGAAAGAGAAAAATGCGCCCACCTATATTAAGGCTTCTTGAACTGATCAATGTGCCACCGCGGATACTTTTTGCGGTTTGCGCGCTGTTTCCTCTCAGTCTGATAAGTAATGTTGCATTGGGATGCGGATATGACTGTACGGCCGCGGGCCGAGTATGTGTGGACTCCGAAACGCCTGAGTCTGAGGTCCCGATGGTATGATTTTACACATGCAGGTTCATGCGGGAGGCGGACTGTCATTCCGGCTTCCGTGGTAATGTGAAATGAGAGTAAAATATCCGATTGCGGCGGAAATTCTCCCCTGATTTTTCAGAAATCGAAATCCTCCTGCAAGGTAGGATTTCCGAACGGACGCCTGCGATTTGGCGGCCGACAATCAAATGAAATAATTTGAACGACATCCGCCGTATGATGGACAAGTTCCTCGAGCTTAAAGTCGCAATGGCGAAAAGGCAGTCCGAGGCAGGATACGGAAGGGCCAGAATAGATAACGGGTCCCGCAGACATCTGGGCCTTGATCTCGGCGATGTCATAGAGATAATAGGCAAGAGAGTGGTCGTTGCAAAGATATTCAAAGGCGAGTCGGGCGACGACGGCATGAAACTCATAAGAATCGACGGTCCGACCAGGACAAGTGCGGGAGTGAGCGTTGACGAGACCGTCCGCATAAGGAAATGCGATCCGCACATCGCTGCGAAAGTGGTCCTCAGTCCGAATATATCCGACGGCAAAAGGATAAATTATGAAAAGGGGACCGAGAACATATTCAGGAACGGACTGATCGGGAGACCCCTTATGACGGGCACTGATCTCATGATACCGAACATAGCCCTTATGGGCAACCGCGCTACGTACAGCGTAACATTGACTGTTCCGGACGGGCCGGTCTTGGTGGGGCCGGAAACGGAGATAATCTTAAGAAACGAGTCTTCCAAAAAAGAGTCGGAAACATGTCTCGGCCACACGACATACGATGACATAGGAGGTCTGGATGATGAACTCCAGAAGATAAGAGAGATGATCGAACTCCCGCTCAAACATCCGGAGCTTTTCGATCGGATGGGAATATCCGCACCCAAGGGGGTGCTCCTTTACGGTCCCCCGGGAACGGGCAAAACGCTTATAGCGGAGGCTGTGGCCAATGAGTCCGGTGCGTCTTTTTATTCTATCCGCGGCCCGGAAATAATGGGAAGATACTACGGTCAGAGCGAAGAACGGCTCAGGAAGGTATTCGAAGAGGCGGAGGACAATGCGCCGAGCATAATATTTCTGGACGAAATCGATTCGATAGCCCCGAACAGGGATTCCACATACGGAGAGGTCGAGAGGCGTGTGGTCGCACAGCTCCTTACGATGATGGACGGGATGGGCGGCAGAGGCGATGTTATTGTCATAGGGGCGACGAACAGAGAGGACTCCATAGATCCGGCACTCAGGAGACCGGGGAGATTTGATCGCGAGATCGAGATCGGTGTTCCGAATGTGATAGGGAGAAAGAGCATTCTGGAGGTTCACACAAGGGATATGCCGCTGTCAGATGATGTGAAGGTCGAAGAGCTTGCCGCGATGACGCATGGATTCGTCGGAGCGGACCTCGCGTCGCTGGCAAGGGAGTCGGCTATGAAGTGTCTCAGCAAACGCATATCCCGGCTTGACCTGGATAAACCCGTCCCGCAGTCCACTCTGGAGACCATGAAGGTCTGCATGTCAGATTTCGCCGAGGCGTTTGCCGATATAGAACCCAGCGGTATGAGAGAAGTGTCCGTAGAGGTCCCTAAAATAACGTGGGATGACATTGGCGGTCTGGAGCATATAAGAAAGGAGATCGAGGAAGTGTTCATACCGGCGGAGGAACACAAGTCATTCGAAAGACTGGGCATCGAGCCGGGGAAAGCATTGCTCCTGTACGGCCCTCCGGGGACCGGCAAAACCATGATTGCCAAGGCAACGGCAAACGGGTCCGGATCTAATTTTATATCGGTGAGCGGCCCGGAGATAGCCAGCAAATGGATGGGAGAATCCGAGCAGGCGATAAGGAAGATTTTCAAGAAAGCCAAGCAGATGGCACCCAGTATAATATTCTTTGATGAGATTGATTCCATAGCTCCGATCAGGGGCGAAGGCGATTCCCAGGCATGGAGCAGGGTCGTGGCACAGCTCCTGACATCAATGGATGGCATCGAGAGTATGAATCGAGTCATCATAATGGCAGCGACAAACCGTCCGGATGCGATAGATCCGGCGTTGCTCAGGCCGGGCAGGATAGACCGCATGATACTTGTGGGAAAGCCGGATTCGGAGGCAAGGGAGAGCATCCTCCGGGTGCACACCGCCAGGATGCCGCTGAAAGGCGTGGACCTCGAATTCATTGCAAGAGCGACGGACGGGTATGTAGGTGCGGACCTTGCGGCACTATGCAGAGAGGCGGGGCTGTTGGCATATCGCGGTGACAGTTCGGCACAGTATGTGACGGATAAGAACTTCAGGGATGCTATGGACAGCATCGGACCGTCGGTCAGCGAGTCTGTGTTCGGGAAATACGAAGCACTCAGCAGAGAGATGAGGAAACTCAGGTCGGGGCTGAATGACCATCCGTTTTACGGGTGAACATATGAGCAGGATGTTCAGCAGAGAACTGATCGGTATGGAGGTCGGGACGTCGACCGGGCGGTCGGTAGGGATACTTGAGGATATCGTCATAGACACCGACGGCGGATACGTAAAATATATGCTGATATCGGCTGCCGGAAATACATCTGCAGACTCCTGCGGGGCGGACGGCAAAGGAAGATTCGCCGTGGAAACGGACCGCATAAGGGTTTCCGGAGACAGGTTAATCATCGACTAATATCTTGACCATGTACGGCCCCTCTCGGGAATAACCCATAGTCTCATAGTACTTCCTGACGCCGATTCCGCTGGTTATTCTCAGTTTCTTTTTGCCGTCGGAGACCGCAAGGCATTCCGCCGTTTCCATCAGCGTCTTACCGAATCCCCTGTGCTGCCAATCTTCGCCGTCCGAACCCAGAGGGGCTATGCGTCCGAGGACCTTCAGTTCTCTGACGGTGGCCGTTTCGGTGCCGTCTGTTCTCAGCCTGAGATATCCTATTATCGAATTGTTGTACTCAAGAGATACGAACCTCTCTGTTCCGCCGCTCGCGGTGTATTCAAGGACTTTCCGTTCTATGAGGTCCGGATCTTTCAGGACCTCTCCGGTGTGACCGACCTCCCTGCATCTGATGCATCTGCAGGACATTCCGTGTGAATCCATGTTCTCTTTCACCAGCTGGCGTATGTTGCTCCTGAGAATGCCGGCGGTTATCTGCGGTGCGGGTATGTCTCTCTGTATGCGCTGTATCCTTACGTACTCCGGTATCTCGGATTTCATTTCGGACAGGAGATCGACGGCGGTTTCGGTATCATAAGGCATGTATTCTCCTTTCATCCACATGTCGTACAGTTCGGTTCCGGATATCACCAGTGCCGGATAGAACTTCAGCATATCGGGGCGGAAATCGGAATTATCGAATATCTGTCTGAAACACTCCAGATCTTTCTTCGGATCGGATCCCGGAAGCCCGGGCATTATGTGATAGCAGACCTTAAGGCCGCGGTCCTTGCATGATTTGGTGGAATCGGCGACCTCTTTTATCCCGTGTCCTCTCTTTGATGCAGAAAGAACTCTGTCGTCGAGAATCTGGACACCGAGTTCTACCCTTGTCGCGCCCAGAAGCATCGCGAGCTCGATCTGCTCGTCTCCGAACACATCCGGACGGGTCTCGACCGTGAGACCTATGCACCTGTGTCCGGATGTTTCATTCCAGAGCTGCGCTGTCCGGAGATCGGGCGAATCGTTTCCGTTCATTGCATCGAGACATCTTTTCACAAACCATTCCTGGTACCCGCGGTCTCTGGATGTGAAGGTTCCGCCCATTATTATCAGATCTATCTTGTCGGTTTTGTGACCTATGGCCGTAAGCTGTCCGATGCGGTCCTTTACCTGAAGGAACGGATCGAATCTGTTTCTTTCCGCTCTTCTGGCGGCAGGCTCCTTTCCTGTGTATGATTGGGGAGATCCGTTCTCGACTCCGCCGGGACAGTAGGCACATTTACCATGGGGACACGGGTGGGGAGATGTCATAACGGCCACTACGGCAACTCCGCTCATCGTGCGCATGGGTTTCTTGATCAAAAACGGCTCCAAAAGTTTTCTGTCCCCCGGCTCGACATTCTTCAGAATCGCCGAGTTCGGAGGCACTTCTGCGAGACCCAGTTCGCTGCAGAGAATTATCTTCATCCTCTGGATGTCGTCTCTGCTCCCGGCCCTGCCGTCTTTTACGGCAGAGATTATCCTCAGACTGAGTTCGCGAACCGGATCGCCGCTCTCGATCATTCGTCTTCGGCCCTCGAGAGGGACTGGAAATGCGATGCTGTCCGTCTGTAGTTTTCCATTGCCATATTCACGTTCGCCTCGGTAAAACTCCAGGCCTTGGCAAGGTCACCGTATCTTATCCTGTAGCCTTTTCTTACTGCACCGTCGAATTCCACATCAATGCTTTCCAGAAGATCCATCGACTTGAGCTTGTTGATGTGTCTGTAAATGGTGGGTTTTGTTGTATTCAGAAGTGCCGACAGCTCCTCGACCGCCCATGCCTTGTTTGTGTTTTTCATGAAGAAATCCACGAAAAGTCTGTACGGAACACTATCACGGACACCCGTTGCCGATGTTTTCGGATCATATCCTTTGGGTATGTATCCGATCTGCACCAGAAATGTCTCCGCTACTATGTTCTTGTCTGTCACGGTGTTCATCGGGGTATTGCTTACGACCTGCAGTTCGAACAGTGTACACATCTCCTCTTATGATGGACAATAGTTAAGGTGATATTTTAATTTATTCAGACCAAACCTTTAATGACATCCAGTGCTTTGAGAACACTTCCGAGAGGCATCACAGGGGACACGGGTATGCGGAGTATCTTTTCCACGGTCAGGGCGATTATAGGTGCACAGACTATGGCCAGCGCACCGTCGCGCTCTGCCCTTACTGCTGCGATTATCGCATCCTCCACCGTTGAGATCGTGTACTCTTTGATAGCGATGGCTCTGCCGTCCACTTCCATGGCTCTCGGCAGAGATTTCATGAATGTGGACGATGCGATCACCGCCACAAAATTGTTATCTTCGGATCGGGTCATCAGGTCAACGGCGCGGACTATATGCCGTACTGTCCGCAGATTCGGTTCGCGTTTCTCTTCAAGTATCTTGTACATTGTGCTCTGAGATATCCCGGATTCGGAGCAGAATTCGCTGAGAGACATCCCGAGTTCTTCGTCGAGTATGTTTCTAAATGCCTTCTGAAAGCCCCCCTCCTCTCTCAGCATGCTTGATATTAGATCTTCGACTGTCATTATGCATCACTTGTCCGCTCGGCCGCATTAAGCCCGGCGACCGCACCTTCGCCCACAGCCCTTGCCAGCTGCCAGGGTCCTCCGGTTATGTCCCCGCATGCGAATACTCCTTTCACAGACGTTTCGCATCTGCCGTCAACCCTTACTGAATTATCCGCTTCCGGCATCAATCCCAAATCCATGGCGAGGTCCGACGATGATCTTCCGCCGAGTTCTATGAAAACACCGTCAATGTCTATGCTGCGTCCGTCATTGAGAAGCAGCCGCTTCACTTCTGTGCTGCCTACGATCTCCTTCGGGGTTCCGGCGATGATTTTTACTCCCATGCTCTCGGCTTTATCCACAAGGTTCCTGCCGGCGGATATGTTCTCGCCGATCCAGTAGACTTCGGAGGCATATTTTGTCATCAGTTCCGAAGATACCGCGGCTTGGGATTCGCTGCCTATGACGGCAACTCTGAGTCCTTTGAAGAAATTACAGTCGCATTCGGTGCAGTAGCTTACGCCCTTTCCGAGAAGTTCCTTCTCTCCGGGTATGCCGAGTTTCATTCTGGAAATCCCCGTTGCAATCACGACCGACCCGCATGTAATTTCCTCTCCTGTCTCCGTTGTCACTCTGAAGTGCCCCTCCTCCGCGGCAGCTTGTGTTACATTGAGATCAAGATGTATACATCCAAACGAGACTGCCTGGTTAATTCCCTCCTGCAGGAGCAGGGAACCGTCTGTCTTCCCCGGTATCCCGAAGTAATTCTCTATTCGGGCACCGTACAGCGCACTGTTCCGCATCTTGCCGATGATTACAGTCTTGGCCTTCTTCCTGGATGAATGAATGCCGGCCTGAATGCCGGCCGGACCGCACCCTATTATCACTACGTCGGCGTTCATTTTCAGACGGTCTTGATATATTCCATGATATCTTCTTTTCCTCTGAGTCCGACGAGGGTTTCGGCCAGGATACCTTCCTTGAATATGAGCAGGGTAGGTATTGCCCTTATTCCGAACTTTGCCGATATTGCGGGGTTTTCATCCACATTGAGTTTTGCAACACCCGCCGAGTCTTTCAGTTCTGCTGAAAGTTCCTCCATTATGGGAGTCATCCTCCGGCACGGGCCGCACCAAGGTGCCCAGCAGTCTATGATCGCTATGCTGTTATTCGTTACGAATCTGTCAAAAGTGCTTTCCGTCAGTTCAGTGACCATTATGTCCGCCTTCTGCGACCGCGATGATCATAAAAGGTTATATATGTTTAGAGCGGACCGAGATCCTTTCCGGTGCCGGAGGCCCCCGGACGGACACCGATCGACAGATCCCTTGATAAAAAAGCGGGAACAGGCGAACCGTGCACAAGCTGAGGGATATCAGCGAAAGCAAGGCCGGCATTCCGCACAGGCGTCAAACTCGGATCCAATACGCCGTCCGACGCTTCGATGACGGCACGGATCCTTCTTTGCGATAAGACCGCGGAACGGGAGAGCGAAGTTATTTGATACCGGATCCCTCTTCCCTCACACCTGAGCGATCGCTGGGGAATCATCAGATGCGATCGTGAAACGGAGACGGGATATCGAATGCTCGAGAGGATCAGCGACATAAAGGGCCTGGAGATCTACACTCCGTCGGGTATATTCGTGGGCATCGCTGACGAGATCGTCATAGATATTGCAGATATGAAAGTATACGCGCTGTTCGTTTCGGATGCGAATCCTGCACTGGCAGACGAAAAAGTATCGATAGGCATACCCATGAGGTGGGTCCAGAGTATCGGGGACGTGATAATACTCAACAGGTTTCCGAATGAAAGGATAGTCCCGGAGTCAGTCTGAAATCCATCTGAGCTCGGGATACTCTCCGATTACGTCGGGAATCACATCCAGGTCCATTCCGTAAAGCCGCGACAGTTCCCAGTGCAGAGTTTCCATTCTGTCTGCGCCTCTGAATGCGCCTTTGCTTCTCAGCTTTTCCGCCGAATGCACATGGCCTACCACTCTGTTGTCGCTGACCAGGTTGTCTGCGTGCGCGACAATCTTTTCTTCAAGAGTCCGCGGTATGTAGTCTCCGGGGGGGAGTCCCATATCTGCGATGTCGGAGCCGTCGAGTCCCGCACCGGTGTGTTTGCGGATAATGCTGACAAGCTCATCTGAATAACCCATCCTTTCGATGATCTGGCTCCCTATCAGTGCATGCATTATTCCGTTGTCGACAGACCTGCCTATGTCGTGCAGGAGCGAACCTGCCATAACCATCCGACGATCTGCCTTTATGCCGCTGAGCATCTCCTCTGCGACCGCACCCACTGTGCAGCAGTGCACGATGACGCGTTTTCTGCATCCCGCTTCCTCCAGTATTCGCAGGCAGTCCTGCTCGTCAGGTATGTTTTGAGACAACCGTCTTCCCCCTCTCGTTAGGCACAACCGTCATTTGTCCGCTGCGATCAGAATACAGATTCCTGCCGTCTGTCAGCCGGTCCAGGAATATCGCCAGTGCGGCTATCTCCGAATGCGGCTGGTTTCCCACGGAAATGTTGCGGTCCGCCGCCTGATAGACCTCCGGGGGAACCTTCTCCGCGCCGACAACCACAAGCAGGTCTTTTTCCCTCGGGATATTCGGAAGGGCCTCGTCCAATCTCTGTCCGTACATTGTGAGGTGTATTACCTCTCCGTCGAATTCTTCCAGCATCCTTCTCCACGGCACTCCCGTTCTGATGCTGTAATTCCCGCCGAAACGCCCGACTACGCTGCCGATATTCTTTTCGAGAGTCTTGTCCTCGGTATCAATGAATATGCCGGATGCGCCGAGCGCGCGCGAGGACAGTGCGACATGGGTCGTAACCCGTTTATCCCTCTGCGGACGGTGGCCTATCCTCAGTATCCAGATTTCGGGCATCTTACTCTTCTCTGATAAGCTCTATCCTGTGACCCCTGTAGTCCATCTTCACCGATCTTCTCACGAGACTCTTAAGCATCGTCGACGAAAGACCGAGTGCTTCCGCCACATCGCCGGAGAACCGTCCGCCTTTGCCGACCTCCGCAAGTATATTGGTCTCGATTTCCCCGTATTCCTTCTCCCCCATCATGGCGGCTGCCAGGACATCGCTGATCTCGTAGACGGGCCACTGCGCGTTGATATTGAACGAAGTGTAATAAGTGTGGTAGGATTTCTCGGGATAGCTGCCGCCCACCGAGAGCCATCTGGTCTCCACAAGTTTCATCTTTTCAAAGAATACAATGGCGTCTCTGCCTTCGGGACCGAATTTCTTCTCGATATCGTCGGCAGTCTTCCATTCAAGGGTCACTTCTTTAAGTACATCTCTTTTCACCGGCGTATCAACAGATCGGAGCATCGGAACCAATTCTGATGGCTCATTAATGACCTTAATCCTGTTCATAAGGTTTCCCCCAATGGATAGAAAACTATATAACTGTTATTGGGAAAATGCTGTTTTTCGCACATATTGTCGACAGATCAGGGGTGCCGGGTCCTAGGGGAATTGCAGTTTGAATGCGGCTGCCTGAACACATGTTCGAACGGACGGTGCCGGCGGAAATGCGAGGTATGTTTCGGGAGATATATGGAGAATGTGGAGAGGAGATATGTCGCAGACAGTAAATCGAAGAGGTCCCGCCGTCTATAGACGGGTGTTTATGTATTTGGGATCATATTCCGGGCACGAATGAGCCGAGGTCCGCGAGCAGAGTGAGTCCGAGCCGTTTCGTGTCGGAATGCTCCAGGCATTCGCAGACGTTGCGGAGTGTTCGGAATACTCCCTCCTGTTAAGATGGAGGACGGCACACGAATCTGCAGAGAATCCGTTCTTCGCAAGTTCCGACGGCCGATCCGCCGTAATTTCACTTCGAGTGGTTCCTTTCTGAAATTCGAGCAGTCAGGACTCTGAATTTCTTATCCTTTGCAGGAGAGGACCAACGTGCCGGGACCGCAGTCGGGGAGAATTCCAAACGCTCTGTTGCTGCCGCAGATGCTTCGGACCTCGAAAACAGATACGCGGAAATCATGCTTTTTGTTGTCACGGCCATGTTGCGATCCGTTAAAATACCAGCGGCTACCGTCGTAGCATGGATGGGGAACGCACACCGATCTATACCGCGCTCTCCCTCTTCGTCGCCGTAAACCCGGAGTTACAGAATGATTTTGATGTCGGAACAGTATCCGAAGTCCCGGCTGCCGGATAGAATTTCGGCTGGCAGAGTCTCTCACCCCGTCTGCAGACACGGATCAGCGCGTCATTCGGCTCGGATGCAGCGTACATGTGCTTACATTCAGCCTGTCGGTTGTATCGCGGTCTTCCGGCGGATGAGTAATTTGATTTCTGTAACAGGAGAGGCATCGGAATCTCGGATCCGATCCGCGTTTATCATGACTGTGCCGCCGCCGGGTGCAGGGTGCAATGAACGGACACTGTCGTGACTTCCGGGAATGCCAGCATGAAAAGACAATCCCGGCGCAATTACTGCTCATACATTTTCCTCCCACGACGTATGAGTTCCGCTGGATCAAGACAATGTCCTTTTAGAATACAGGAATATAGGATATATAATAGCATACATTCTTAAGTGAATATTTGTTCCAATTTTAACGCTGTATCTGAATATAAGCCTCGTTTTTGCAAAATATTGATTGTCTTTCAGTTTCGGTAACCGGAATGGCAGAAGCATAAATCAAATTCTGAATCCGTGACTGGTGCGGAATGTCTTTGCCAAGATTTATTAACGGATTTGCCAATCGGGTCGGTGATGGTTAAAGAGAAGCCCCTCGAACTCAGATGGCAGTGTCTCAACTGTTACAAGGTCCACAGGGGTCCCGATGCTGAGAAGAAAGCTCTGGACTGCTGCGGATCCTTCACACAGGGATACTGGAAGAATTATTCGAAATGGGGAAAGCAGAAGTGGTACGGTCGCTGAACCGGTCCCCCGAACGGACCCCCGGATGTTTTCGGCCGGCCTGACGCTATGATTAATAAAGAGCAGAGCCATCTTTCTCTCATGGGAAATGATACCTCGATATTCGGCCGTGCGGCCGAAGAGGCGGACCTTATAGGCAGACACATTGAGATGCTTAGGGTCACCAAGGAGTTGCAGCCTATCGGAATAATCAGGCTGTCCGAGGTATTGGGCATACCGAAACACAAAGTCAGATACTCGCTCAGACTGCTCGAGAAGGACGGACTGATAGTTGCCACGAACGAGGGTGCCATGGTTTCGGACCGATACGAGGAGTTCATCCGGGAGTTACCGGATCGTTTTGACCGGCTTATCGGACATATTAATGAGATAAGACGGATCTGACCGGTACGCGTGCAAATGCAGCAGATATCATTGATCCGCACAGGTCAGGTCATGAGTTCTCTGTTTTCATATGCCGATGACAGCACCGTCGACAATATAATCAGGGCAGCACCGATCAGCAGGGGACTCGTGACGGTGTCGTAACCCAGAAACCAGGAAAAGATCAGCGCGAATACGGATTCGGTGCAGCACATCACAGATATTGTTGTGGCAGGGATTTTTCTCTGGACGGCAGTCTGCACGAAAAATCCGAGCCCTGTCACGATAAGCCCCATGAACAGAAGACCGACCCAGGATCCGATAAGATCCATGCTGGCATACTCGCCGCTCTCGAAGGCAAGACTGATAACGATTGCAACGGCCGCGGCGGTAAGCATCTGAACAAACGTAAAATTGACCGGATTCAGGCCGGAAGAGTATTTTTCCAGCATGACGAACTGTGCCGCGAATGCGACTGCGCACATTATCGTCAGAACATCCCCGATATTCATGGAGGCGTCTCCTCCGGTGATACCGGACATGACCGCTATGCCGGCGAACCCGATTACTGCGAAGACAATGGATCTTGCAGACAGTTTCCTGCGCAGCACAGAGACGATTATCGGCACGAACAGAACATACAGGACCGTCTGAAGACCGCTCTTTGCCGGTGTCGTGTATTCCAGCCCGACCGTCTGAAGACCGAAGGCTACCAGGATCACCAATCCTATAATCGCACCGTACTTCCATTCTCCGCGCCGGATTTTCGCGGATCTGCGGACCGCTTTTGCGGGAAGAAGGACCAGGGCACCGAGACCGTAGGTCACGGCCATAAGGAAAAACGGGGGAATACCAGTGTCCAGAAGGTCATACGCAACGACAAGGCTCAGTCCCCACACCACGCATATGGCGAGGAATGCGGACATGTAAGGCAGTCTTTTCTTTCCGAAGATCAAAATCTCACTATGAGTAGCACTGTATATTCAATATATGAATATGTGGTAATTCATTTTTTCATGTGCTGATATCTGTTTGATTAACGGCGGTGTCCGTATACTCAACCTTTCCTCCGATCACAACGGTGGGGAAATGAGAAGCGGAACGGAGGCGGCCGCATGCAGGGAGAGGTTGTTTTGCGGTTGCACCGCGTGTCCGCACGCCAAATCGTCAATTATGGTCTGAAATTACTACGTATTTGTATTTTTTCATATATATTTAATTATTTAGTACGTAGTATATGGATATATAAAAACATAAAGTACCAAATTTTGTGAATAGATACATGTTATTGTTAGTATAATATGCACAGATTATATATACATGAGTTAGGATATGTTATTGCATGCCGTAAAATACGGTAATTGCACAGAAATAGGGAGTAATAACTCATGAATATGAAGTATTCGAAAGGAACCCTTTCATCCCCCAAACCACAAATGGGCGGGGGGCGGAAAAATTACAATTTTCCGAGCCGTTTGAGTATAGCAGTATTGTTTGCCGTTGCTTTGTTTCTCGCAACGGCATTCTTCATAACATACCCCGAACCGAACGAATCGGATGCTGTTGACATCAACAGCGGTACATGCGGAGGCGGATTGACGTGGACTTTCACGGACGACGGCGTTCTCACAGTATCCGGCACCGGTAAAATGAACGACTACTATGTCAACCCCGGTACCAGGGCACCGTGGTATGAACATGAAGCAAACATAAATTGTGTCATTATAGGGCCAGATGTGACACATATTGGCGGACACGCATTCAATGGTTACAAAAGCCTAACCTCCGTGACAATAGGCAACAGCGTGATGTCTATCGGCAACAGCGCATTCCAGGGCTGCACCGGATTAACCTCCGTTGTCATGCCGAAAAATATGGAAACCATCGGCGAAAGTGCATTCAGAAATTGCTTTGGCCTTGAGTATGTGACAATGCCCAATACCATGAGCACCATAGGCGTGGGAGTATTCCAAGACTGCATCAAACTCAAAGCCATAACAATGCCGGACAACGTGACATTCATGAGTAGCTATGTGTTTGCAGGCTGCAAAGCTCTGGAATCCATAAAAATACCGGCTGGTGTGGAATCAATCGGTCTGTATCTGTTTTGCGGCTGCGTCAGTCTTCAGCATGTGACGATACCGGAAACCGTAAAATCAATACATGGCTATTCATTTATGAGTTGCGCCAGCCTGGAAACCATTGACATACCGGACAGTGTGACATCCATCAGCAGCTATGACGCATTCAGGGACTGCACTGGCCTGATATCCATTGTCATACCGGACAGTGTGACATCCATCGGCGACTCTGCATTCCGGAACTGCAAAAATTTGAAATCTGTAACCATGCCAGACAGTGCATCCATATGTGGCCGTGCATTCTTAGATTGCGCCAAATTAAAATCGGTGACAATCACGGGCGGACTTGACAATAACGGAAAAATCGCTGCGGGCGGCATTATAGATACATATTTCAAAAAGGGCGTGGCGAATAACTTGAATTGGACACTGCCTGATGCATTGGTAGTGGAGTCTCTGACGCTCAGAGATATCAGCAGTGTGTATGACCCCAACGATACTGGCTCTGACAGAGGCATAGCGGGAGCCGCGGGAAGAGAACTGCGTTACAGAGATGCAAGATTCATATGGGATGATACGTTGAGATGGGAGACCGGTAAGTATATCGTAACCCTTGCGAAAGAAACCGGAATCTCCGGTTTCAAATACAGTATCAACAACGGCAGTAGCACAGAATACACCAAACCCTTTATCGTCGGACAAGACGATAAACTCACCATAACCGCCTTGCTGTCGAAAGGATACGAATTCAAAGCATGGTCAGGAGGTTCGGGGTCCGGTAATCCGTTGACTGTATCACCAGTATTCGAAAACACATCCCTCACGGCATCCGCTTCGAAGATCAAGTACACCGTAACCCTTGCGAAAGAAACCGGAATCTCCGGTTTCAAATACACCGTCGGTGACGGCTCTTCTGTATCATATGCAGGTCCGTTCGCCGTAAGTCACGGCGACGCTCTTTCGATAACCGCTCTGTTCGAGGAAGGATACGAACTCAAAGCGTGGTCGGGAGGTTTGGGATCCGGTAATCCGTTAGATATATCATCGGTTTCCGGAAAAATATCTCTCACGGCATCCGCTTCAAAGATCAAGTACACCGTAACCCTTGCGAAAGAAACCGGAATCTCCGGTTTAAAATACACCGTCAACAACGGAAGCAATACGGAGTACACCGGACCCTTCACCGTAACGCACGGCGATGCTCTTACCATAACCGCTTCGCTGTCAAGAGGATACGCATTCGGTAAGTGGTCTGCAGAAGGACAGGAGTCTCCGGTGTACGATTCCAAAGATAATCCGTTAAACATATCTGAAGTAAAGGATCACATCCTGCTGACGGTATCAGGTCATCTGATACAGTATACTGTTGTATTTGATTCCGATTCTGACTATCCCGTATACGTTAACGGTTCTTCTGCATCTTCATCGGTGACCGTAACGGAAGGAGAGAATCTTATCTTCAAGGTGAAGACACCGGAAGGATATGTTGCATATCCTTCCGTTGTTTCCGGAAATGCGAAGATTGTTCTTCAGACAGACGGGTGGTACAGAATATCCGATGTACGTTCCGATATCAGTATCAGAGTAACTGTAAATGCAGTACCAGGAGATGGTTCCGGTACCAATAACGGCAGCAGCGACAACAGCAAAGACACGGGCGGTAACGGTGACGATTCCGGAATCGGTTCAGGAAACGGAGGCAATCCGGGAAACGGGTCCGGCAGCAGCATATCCTATTGGATTCCGATTGCCATAGCGGCAGCGATCCTCGCATGTGCCGCTGCAGCTCTGACGGGACAGATCTCCGTTAAACGCAGAAAGGAACAGTGAAGGAAGAAAACAATAAACTGATTTCTCCATACCTGAAAGTAAACACAAAAGACCGCCGCAGGCGGCGGTCTCCCTTTTATTTTTTCTCCTTTGACACTTCCCAGTGTACTTTCTTCCTCTCTTTTGCATTCCGGAAGATTTCTCCACGGAGCGTACGGGTCAGCAGCGATATCCGATATCCAGGCACGCGAAATTCGATTATAGATACATGGTTTTTTCAAATTTTCTCTTTTCATATGGCTTTCTGATCTTATTATGAACTGTTTGTTTCGGACACCATTGCTGATCTTTGGGGTTCGATCACAGCCGAACCTGTTCTGCTGGCTTGGCACACATCCGATAAATCGGACATCAGCCCCCACACACTGATCTGAAAGAAGAAGCGGACGCTCTGAATGCAGTTTTTGACAATGTCTTATCAAGGAACTTCGTGAACGCTAGAGCCTGTGATGATATCCTTGATTATTAAACCTCCCAAGTAGACGAAGACAGGGATCTGAAGACCTATGCCGTGATGAGGTCTTCTGTTG
>JAIRYF010000061.1 GCA_031267895.1 Candidatus Methanoplasma glyptotermitis | reverse complement strand
CGGCCGATATCAGATATCCCGGTTTTGCGGAAAACACAAATGTTATATCGTCTCCCGCAGAAACGCTTATGCTGCCCCGGGGGCTTATGTCGGAATCTGCGTCGGAATCTGCGGTGATTGTGTATCCGACGTATATCGGCTCGAACACCGCAAGCATTATATTGATGCCGCTTGCGAGTTCACTGTAGCTTACGGAAAGAATCCCCTTAAGTGCGCTATCTGTTTTGTCAAACACTGCACCGTCTCCCGTCGTAAGAGTTACCGATCCTATCCTCCATCCGGATGAAGGCGAAACAACGAAATTACTCACAGTCTCGCCGACATTCAGTATCGCCTGATATTCCCGGCTGTCTGGTGAGCCGATGCAGAATACTCCGTCTCCCGAACCGATAACCTCGAATGTCAAGGCAGTATTTTTTTCCTTAGAGAGAAGTATTATGCCGTATCCTCCGACACTTTCCCCTCCTGCGTCCGCAGCCAGGGGTACAGTGATCTTCAGACCCTCTCCCACTCTGGGCGGTACTGCTGCCGAAAGGTATGCATCTCCAAGAAGAGAACCGTCACTTCTCATAGGCTGTATCGCAGCTATCCAGTCATATCTGTTGAAATCAACGCCGGGGTATACGACTGTAAACTCCGATGTACCGGTCGATTTTGCCACAGAATACCATATGCCGCTGTTTGCCTGCAGCGAGTATCCGCTGTACTGGCTGAGAGCTGTTACCCGGGCCGCAATCGAATTCTGATTTACCGCAAGCACTGTTCCCAGACTCACAGTATAGTTTCTGTCCAGAATGTACACTGCCGGTCCGGAATACGTTCCGTTGTAACTTGCGGCACCGATAGAACCGGTCCCTATGACTGCATTCTTGCCAATCTGAATATACTGTCCTTTGTCGGGTGAGGATTGCACAGCGGTATTGGAACCGCCAACAGCAATATCCGTGCCGTGCTTTATTCCCCCGTACACAATGTTTCCGGACACGGTCCCGCCGTTCATTATGAATCTTGCGCCTGTGGAGACATTAGTGTTCTTGCCGGAAACGAATACGCCGCCCCCGATACCGGCATTACCGGAACTGCCTGCTGTGTTGCCGGTTACCGTGCCGCCGTTCATTATGAATGTGGATGTACGGGCAATGGCCACACCGCCTCCGCCTGCCAGACCCGTATTGGCGTCGTCCTTGCACAAAGCAATATTTTCCGAAATAGTGCCGCCGTCCATTATCAGCTTGGCGGTGTAGTTGAGATATATTCCTCCGCCGCTTCCGTTTGAGGTGTTTCCCGTTATCTTTGCCCCGGCATGCACATAAATGACCGGGTTATTGTAAACAGCGTAAATTGCCCCGCCGTTGTTGTCAACTGATATATTCTTACTTATCTCCCCGTATACGTGAAATTGGATATCAGTTGCGTAATTCAGGTATATGGCAGCTATGTGGACCGTGTTTCCGGAGATTTTGCTGCCGGGGTTCAGTGTCGCGGTGCAGCCCTCGCTGCCGTAAAAGCACATCACCTGCGCTGAAAGCACATTGTCGGATAACTCCCCGTAAACGGTCAGATTGGACTTCGCACTGCTGGTAACGGATATGATTTTTTGGCCGCCCGTGTTATTGCTGATCTTTCCGCGGAGTTCGATATTATTGTTGCTTCCCCCGTCCAGAGAGATGCAGTCTGTCAAAGATCCGAAGGTATTGCCGCATATTTCGCTGCCGGCAGACGCATTCAGAGTAAATCCTGTGTTCCCCCTTGTTTTGAACAGAGGCTGCGAAACGGTGCAGTTGTTAATCTTCCCGCTGAAGTTGATGGTTACGTTGTACATATCCATATAGAAATACGGTGCGGTGATGTTCTTGCCATCTGTCACTGTGCTGTAGTTCAGGACTGTTCCGTCACCCTGTATCCACATGGCTCCGAAATTGCCGCCCGCCTGTTTGTAGCTTGAATTGGAGCCTTCCACATAACTGCCGGGTTGCAGATTCAGTATTCCGCCAGTCATCCTTATGGCAGATGCCCCGCCTATGTTGATGATTTTTGCACCGTCCTCCAGCGTTACGGTGACTCCCGGAGAATATGAAGAGATGACAGAATCATAAATTCGGCTGGCCCAGTTTTGCTGAGGAAATCCTCCGTCCACAGGTATTTGCTCGGTATGGGACGCACGGTCCGGATCGTTAGCATCGTCAAGGGTTATGTTTTTGAGCGTCAGAGATGCTTTACCGGTCGCTGTATCTGCCGCGACCTCAATGAGACTGGGATTGAAATCTCCTCTCGCGATATCATTCGCAGGAGTGAAATTCGCACCCCGGATAAGCGTGATACTGTTACCCTGTCCCATCAAAGTTATCCCCTTTTCGTAAATGAATATCCTTTGCGTCAGAACTATGTCTGCGGTGACAATGATTGTGTCTCCGTCACCGGCATAGGTGACCGCCTGCTTAAGTCCGGCCTCGTCGGATACGTGTGTGACCGTCCCTGATGACTCATTGGACTGCAGAATGGCAAAGGATGCAAAAAGAACAAGTGCTGCGGTGCATGATATTGCTAGTGTTTTCCAAATATTCATAATCAAGTACTCCCGACGAGCCTCCTTTCTCGCCCCGTAACAAGAGAGGTTTACCTATTTAAATGTACACAGTATATATGTAATATATTTAATACATATATTACATCTTTAGTTCGGATTCATCCGTTATGGTTATTCCGTTGACTTCTTTGACAGAAATATCGGCAACAGGGTCTGTTTTTCTGAGATGAGCCAGTTGAAGTGATACAAAGTCTCCGAGTATTATGCATTTGAGATTCTTCTCAAGATTGCATGAACCTGTGACGTGATATGAGATCAGTTTCAGTTTTTTATCTTCCAGCATCTCTATCGATGTGTCTGCCATGCATTTTATAGAATCGGATGCGTCATCATCGTAAAGGATGACCGGCATGAACATCTTATTCTTTGCATCATCGGTCCAACCTATGATTTCATTGTGATTGAATTCGGGAAGCGAGCCGCAGAATGATATGAACTTCGAATTTTCGTTAATCTGCGTCTTCCACCTTATTGCGGATGATCTCATGTTCGCCAGACTGTATATCACAGGTATTCTGTGCAGGAGCATCTTCGCAATGTCTTCCACGAGAGTGCTGTCGTCGGATATCAGCATATCTCTGTGTTTTTTAAGTTCCGGCAGAATTTTCTCCAACGCACTTGCCGCGCCGCATATCTCCATCTTCTCCAGAACTTTTGACAGATAGCCCAGGAGATACCCGAATGCGCCCCTTGACTGGAGTCCATTCGGTACGTGTATAAGTGTGCTGTTGCCGGAAAGGCATCTGCGCATGAGTTCTCCTCCCGCGGTTATGCATATTATCCTGCTGCCTCTGGAGCGGGCCTCATCATGAGCTATCAGAACCTCTTTTGTATCGCCGGAATAACTCACTACGATCACGGCAGACTCTCTGTCGACCCATCCGGGCAGCTCTATTCCGCGCACTACGTTCACCGGGAAACCTGTTGAACCGTCGGCATAGTCGGACACAACCTCTCCCGCGAGGGCCGATGCGCCCATTCCGCATATGCACACGGTCTTGGACATGGGCAGAGGAGGAAGAGGAGAGTTAAGAGCCTCTTCTATCTGTTCCGGCAGGCAGTTCACCTGCTTGTACATCACGGAGCTTGATACTTTTACCTTCAAATGATGTCCTCGGTTTCCTAAATCCATTTAAATATAAAACAGTGGCTCTTGAAATAACCTACCACACAATTATTTTTTACAAATTATTTAGTAGTATGAATTTGATTTCGTGTCTGTTGACATGAAAACGAATACCGTTCCGAAGGGCGATCTGAGCATGGCATTGGATTGCATCAGAGCAGGAAAGATCGTATTGGTGTACGACTTTGACGATCGGGAAAGAGAGACCGATATGACAATCGCATCGGAGTTCATAACCTCCGGTGTCCTCACAAGAATGAGGAATGACGCGGGAGGTCTCGTATGTACGACGACACCCGGCAGGACCGCGGAAGAACTCGGTTTGCCGTTCCTTTCCGATGTGTTTTGGAACAACAGGGAAAAATACCCACTGCTTGGGATGATGGCCCCGAACGATATACCTTACGACAATACGAAATCCTCATTCGGAGTCACGATAAACCACCGGGAAACCTACACCGGAATAACGGACAGGGATCGTGCACTCACCATAACAGAATATGTGAAGATAATCTTCGGGGACGCACCGGCGGAAGATAAGATTAAAGATCTCGGACGGTACTTCAGGGCACCCGGTCATGTTCACCTTCTGAACACAACATCAAAACTTCTGAAGACCAGGCGCGGACACACAGAACTCTGTACGGCCCTGATGTACATGGCAGGTGTGAAGCCGTCAGCCACCATATGCGAAATGCTCGGAGACGACGGCACGTCCAATTCAAAGGAAAGAGCGATGGACTATTCAAGAAAAAACGGAATGCCTTTCGTCACAGGCGAGCAGATAAGCGAGGCCTGGGAAACATTTTTAATGGAAACAGGAACGGATGTGTGAGGAAATGGTAAGAGTGATGGCATCTGGAGTATTCGACATAATCCATACCGGTCACATATCATATCTGCAGCAGGCAAAAGCACTGGGAGATGAATTGGCAGTCGTGGTGGCATGCGACAGCACGGTCAGGAAGAATAAACACGAGCCTGTAACACCAGAGGGCATGAGGTTGAAGATAGTCAAATGCCTTAAACCCGTAGACGTGGCCGTAATAGGCAGAGAAGGAGATATCTTCGGTACGGTTCGCGAGATATCTCCGGATATTATAGTGTTAGGATTTGATCAGGCGTTCGGGGAGGACGAACTCGGAAAGAGACTGGAAGAGAACGGATTAGGGCACATAAAAGTGTTAAGGGCCACCGAGTGCGCGGAGGACCTCTCCGCCACCAGAAGGATAATCAGCAGAATAAGAAATCAGGCGGGAGACAGATGAAGACCATAGGTATCGCCGACACTACGTTCGCAAGGTTTGATATGGGTGCCGCAGCCGTCGGAGAACTCGAAAAAACGGGCACCGGATTCAGGGTAGAGCGATACACCGTACCAGGAGTCAAGGACCTCCCGGTCGCCTGCAAAAAACTCATAGAGGAAAGAGGATGCGACATCGTCATGGCTCTGGGCATGCCGGGACCTAAGGATAAAGATAAAATGTGCGCGCACGAAGCATCCGCCGGACTGATAGAAGCACAGCTCATGACAAACAAACACATAATAGAAGTATTCGTTCACGAGGACGAAGCCGGGAACGACGGCGAACTGGCTTTTCTTGCAGACAGAAGAACCAGAGAACATGCAGTTAACGCATACTGTCTGCTTTTCAGGCCTGACCATCTTGGCCGCAAGGCGGGGACAGGACAGAGACAGGGATTTGCGGATGAAAATTCGATAAGACTGAGGTGAAGAGATGAAAGGGTACAAAATAGGTATGGTGGCTGCGGAGTTTAACTTTGACGTGACTTCGATGATGATCGAGAGAGCCAAAGCGGAAGCCGAGTTCCTCGGAGTGGAGATAACAAAGACTGTGATGGTCCCGGGTGTATACGAGATACCTCTGGCTGTGAAAACATTGCTGGAGAAGACGGATGTTGATGCCGTTATAACTCTGGGGGCGGTCATAAAAGGAGAGACCAAACATGACGAGGTGGTCATCGCACAGGCATCAAGATTGGTGGCGGACCTCCAGCTGCAATACGGCAAGCCGGTGGCATTCGGGATAACAGGTCCGGATATGACGCAGCTCCAGGCTATGGACCGCATCGAGAAGGGGCGCGATGCGGTGGATGCAGCTGTGAAGATGTTAAAAAGACTCGAAAAGGTGTGAGAGCGGAACCGGAAGGCGCAGAACGATACACCGTCGGAATGTTACATGCTGTCACCCGCACCGGCCAATCAGACGGGGAAGTGCTGAGCGTACGGGAGATTTCATGATTTATGCGGTCTGCCGATTCAGCGGTTCCGGCGGCACTGACTCCGCCGTCCGCAACTCTGTATGTCTCACGTCTCCCGCGGTCGGTGTCTTAAAGAAGAGACCAATTATTCGCTGAACGCTGCTGTTGCACGCAAATCTTTTTTTATACGCTGTGTCCATACAGGGTTTGGGGAATAATCGGTTCCCTGTTCACCGAATCACTATCACAATGGATCGCCGTCCCGGGACGGCAGGCTGCCGGAATGTTCAGAGTCTCCGGTCGGCACGAAGAGCATAATGAGATATGGGTAAGAAGACGCTCCTGTGCGAAAGAACGGAGCGAATGCATGCGGCGGAGCAGGAGGTACGGTTTTTCCTTCGGCCCTTAGGGAGGGCTCAATACATGAACATTGATCCAAACGCAACAAAATACATGATAAAAGCAAAGATCACCGCAGACGGCGTCGTTGAAAAACCCGATGTCGTGGGAGCGATCTTCGGACAGACGGAAGGACTTCTCGGGGAGGATCTGGACCTCAGAGATCTCCAAAAAACAGGCAGAATAGGGAGAATAGAAGCCGAGGTCACATCGAAAGGCGGAAAATCTGAAGGTATCGTCTACATATCCTCGAGCCTTGATCAGGTGGAGACGGCCATAATAGCATCGTCTCTCGAAATAGTCGATAGGGTCGGACCGTGCAGGGCCGGCATAAGGGTCCTCGGGATAGAGGATGTGCGCATAATCAAGAGAGAAAAAGTGGTAGAACGCGCGAAAGAGCTGCTCAATGAGATGATCGGTCAGTCCAAAGGGTCGTCTGCGGATCTGACTCAGAATATCAGGCAGAGCATACAGATAGAAGAAATAACCACATACGGGAAGGACAAGTGTCCTGCCGGACCCGGCGTAAAGGATTCCGAATCCATAGTAATCGTGGAGGGAAGGTCGGATGTTCTGAACCTTCTGAGGGCAGGTATAAAGAATGCAATCGCAGTTGAAGGAACGAATATCCCCAAAACCGTACAGGAACTCTCCAAAGAGAGAGTGTCGATAGCATTCGTTGACGGCGACAGGGGCGGAGAACTGATCCTCAGAGAGTTGTTCCAAACCTCCGAGATAGATTTCGTCGCCCGCGCACCGCGCGCGCACGAGGTGGAGGAACTGTCGTCCAAGCAGCTGGTCAAATGCCTGCGCAACAAAATATCCGGGGATCAATACATGGAGCTGCATGGTATCGTGGCAGAGGAGAAAGAACCCCCGTCCGAGGACGAGGACAGGAAGCCCGTACACGAGGAAAGAAAGATTGTGTATGAAGACAGAAACAGAAAGGACCGCGGCGACAAAAGAGGAAAGTCCCGCGAGCATGACGACTATGAGGGCAGCAGGAAGGGACGCGACAGGTTTAACAGCGATAACGTCGAAAGGTTCAAAAAGAAGACCGAGGAAACGGTAAAAGAAGAACCTGCCGAAACGTCCGAGAAAGAGAGGGAGGAAAAAGAAGAGCCGGCGGACGAGAAGCCAAGAAGGCCCCGCACCCCCAAGAACAACGACGAGGAAGACAAACCGTCGAGGACGCTGCGCGGTAAAAAAGACAGGAACGCGAAAGTTTTGTCTCCGGAACAGGAAACCTTCAGGGACATGCTTCTCGGTATGTCGTCGACGCACAACGCAAAGCTTCTCGCCGAGGACAACTCCGTCTTGAGGGAAATCGCTGTGAAGAACCTGGTAAACTCTCTGAAGGAGGATTCCGAAGGGATATCGATTATAGTCTTTGACGGTGTGATATCTCAGAGGATACTTGATGTCTCCGCCGAAAAAGGCATCAAAACAGTGGTCGGAACCCGTAAGGGTAACATAACCAAAATGCCGGCGGACATCGTGATATACACCAAAGAGAGCATATATTGAGGGAAATCGAAATGAAATGCAAGAAAGCGGCAGAATCATGGGAAGACATAAAGGGACTCAAGAGCACCGAGGATGTGCTCATCCCTTCCGATCCGCTGGATCGTGTTCTGGGGCAGGAGGAGGCCATACACCTTGCCAAAATTGCCGCGATACAGCGCAGACATCTTCTTCTTGTCGGTCCTCCCGGCACTGGAAAATCGATGATAGCCCGCGCCCTTTCTATGAATCTTCCCAAACCCAAACATGAGATAAGGGTAGTCAGGAATCCCGAAAACACGGAACGGCCTTTCCTTGAGATCCTTGATGAAAATCAGGTGATCGACGAAGACGGTATCCGTGCGGAATCGGTGGGGAAATTGCTTGAGCCTGAGAATGCACCCAGGAATGTAGCCGAGAGGTTAGGGTATCTGTGCAAAAACTGCGGCAAGTATTCGCTCCCATCGGATGCCGCGTGTCCATTCTGCAACAAAAGCAAGATGGAATTGGGTCCCAACTCAAACCCGTTCGGAGATCTGCTCAGCGGCATGCTGGAAGCAACCATGCCTCAGGCGTTGGTTCCCGGAAAAGACAGGGTGCATACCACAAGGGTGCTTGCGGACGGTACTGAGGAAACAGTAGTCTTTGAACGCGCCGGCGAAAGCATCAGAATGCTGGATCGCAAAGCTCTCAACAAGAGAAACCAGCTGAACAAGAAATCCAACCAGAAAGTTCTGGTGAAGATCAACAGAGATCCGTTCGTTTTGGCAACGGGCGCATCGGAGACAGAATTGCTCGGCGATGTAAGACACGACCCATACGGGGGGCACGAAAAGCTCGGAACCCCGTCGTATGAAAGGGTCACCGCGGGATCGGTGCATGAGGCCCACGAAGGGGTCCTCTTCGTAGATGAAATCTCCCACCTCGGAAACCTGCAGAGGTACATATTGACCGCAATGCAGGAGAAGAAATTTCCGATCATCGGGAGGAACCCCCAATCAGCGGGGGCCAGCGTTAAGGTTGATGATGTACCCTGCGATTTTATTCTGGTGGCGGCATGCAATATCCAGGATTTGGAGAGCATACTGTCCCCGCTGAGGTCGAGGATCATAGGAGGAGGCTACGAAGTGCTGGTGGACACTGCCATGCCCGATACATCGCGCAACCGCGCAAAGTATGCTCAGTTCGTAGCTCAGGAAGTCACAATGGACGGACACATACCTCATGCAACCATAGATGCCGTGGAGTCCATCATCGCAGAGGGCCGTATCCGCGCAAAATCTGACAACCAGATCAACTCCCTGACGCTGAGACTGAGAGAACTCGGGGGATTAATCAGGGCGGCCGGAGACATTGCAGTGATGGAAAAATCATCACTGATAACAGCCGATCACATAAAAGACGCGAGAAAGAGATCAAGGCCTGTTGAGGATCAAATTAAGGAGAGATACGGATCATACATGAAGGGCATATCGAAGGATGTTTCCGGAGCACAGAAAGAAAGATCGCAGTACTACTTTGAGAATGAACACCTCGATGACCAGATGTTCAGCTGATAAACACAAACCTTTTCAAATCCCCGGCATAATACGCCGTCATGGCAGTCAGAGAAGTCAACAAACTTGTCAGGGATAAGATTCCGGGTATCATACTTGAGAACGGAGAAACGCCCAATTTCATGATACTGGACGATGAAAAATTTCTGGAAGCACTGAACGACAAACTTGCCGAAGAGGTCAGAGAATATCTGGAATCTAAAGGCATGGACGAACTTGCCGACATACTGCAGGTGATTTGCACAATATCAGAGACGATCGGCGGCGGACAGAGGGAGCTTGAATATCTGATGGACGAAAAAGCCGCCGAGCGGGGAAGATTCAAAGCGCAGATATTTCTGGAGTCGATAGAAAGAGTCGAATCATGAGTTTCTCTGCACGCTGCACACCATCTTTACGGCATTTCCGCCATTGTTGTAGAATCCCTTCGCGTATTCTGTGGCGGCGAATCCTCGGTTTCTGTAAAATGATATTCCGTCAGTGTTCGTATCTCTGACCTCCAGCTGTATGTATTGTTTTCCGTCCATCAGCGTTCGGAGTCGGAATTCATCGAGCAACCGGCTGCCAATTCCCCTCCCTCTGTATGTTTCATCCACGGCAAACAAAGAGATACCTGCTTTGTCACGGGTCAGTCTGGATCCGGATAGGAACCCCGCAAGATATCCTGTTGCATCGACTGCCACGAGTTGCCCGGACGGCCATCTTCCGATCAGGAAAAGGAGCACTTCCTTCTCATAATACTCGTCAAAAGAACGGCAGACGATATCGTATACCCGATCTACATCGTAAACAGTCATCAGTCTTACGAACACACAGGGTATTCGCTCTCAACGGTTATTATTTCTCCTTTTCATCATGATCCTTGCCAATCCCACAGCAGCAAGCACGAGTGCTGCGGCCGGCAATAGGATGCTGTTGTCCGCTGACTGTTCCGTCAAAGCATGCACGGCGGTGTACACATATGTAGCAGAATACTCTGTCCCGTCCATGACTACGCTCGCTGTATGGGTCCCTTCCTGAATGTCTTTGCAGACAATCTTGTTTATATTGGATTTTCTGATGGTTCCGTCTCCGACTACATCCCATGTGTACACTGAATCTTCAGGTCCGGAAACGGTGAAGATGTAAAGAATACCATTTTCTGCCGAAACAACATCATACGATATTTCTAATCCGGTCTCGGCAACGGTGTGTTCATTCGTGCCCCAGTCATGCATGAAGAGATCCGCAAAGAAATCTGCCGTCTCTGCTGATCGGATGATGACGGCAAATTCTCTGTTATTCAAAAATGAGTTCTCTGTCCAATTCACCGAACCCACCCAAACCATATCATCGGCGATGATGCCTTTGTTGTGTATAAGCG
The DNA here is from genome assembly GCA_031267895.1 of Candidatus Methanoplasma glyptotermitis. GTDB lineage: Archaea > Thermoplasmatota > Thermoplasmata > Methanomassiliicoccales > Methanomethylophilaceae > Methanoplasma > Methanoplasma glyptotermitis. Next base: position 6,713 of record JAIRYF010000061.1, on the reverse strand, counting down.
AGAATGTATCCCCGCCGTTCACACATATGGACTTCACGCCGCTTGTGCTGTTGATAAACCCTATGATATCGTCCTTCGAGCCGCCGATAGACGAATCTAGGATCAGTCTTACGTCTATGCCCCTGTCGGCCGCGTTCATGAGCCACCTGAGAGGCGAAGTCTCGGAAGCCATAGCGTATGAACTTCCAAGATCCATCTGCTGAGAATAGACGCGGTTCTCTGAGTTGTCCGCGAGATATTTCATAGCAGAAAGCGAATTATCGGGAGAAAGTACCGGCATGACATTCGCGACAGATGTCATGCCCATATATTGCACACTCGGAGGATCATATTTCAGGGTACCGGAATAAGACTTGAGGCCGGGATACTTTACCATAAGGGGACTGACATCCCCAAACTCAGGATTCAGATCGCTGAAAAACACATTGCGCATGTAGTCCGCAAGTCCAGGACTGTCGACGATAACACCCCATCCGCGATTGGAGCAATCGGAACTGAGATTTTCTGATGTCCAATTCTCCGATGTCACTATCACTTTTCTGCCATCAATAACGGCGTACTTATTATGAAAGTATGAGTACCTCTCCGGATTTCCCGGAATGTTATCGTTGATCAGATGAACGGTGCCGCCTGCGTCGGCCACTGATTTTACAAGCATCAGTTCCTTACTGATATCATAACCAAGGACATTGCCTTCGAGAAGTATGCGGACATTTACATCCCTTTCCGATGAGAGCTTGCAGAGCAGTGCGACAAGGCTGACGCTTGTCAGGAGATACATGGATATCAGAACCTCGCACTCGGCACGTTCTAATTCTTCAAAGATCGGCGAACCCTGCGATTCGGGGAAGCTGAATGCCGTCACTTCCGAATCAAAACCAAGATCGGGATCAAAAGCATGATTTGTGATTCCCGGTTTCGTAGATATCCAATCGGCATCGGAATTTGTGTCCCCCGAACCGAGTCTCAGCAGATATCTGTTTGATGAAATGTCTGCGGGATTTCCCATCCATCCGTTTTCAGATTTTTTATTTCCATAGCATACTGTGTCTGCAAGAACACCTTTGCAATAGAGATACACATCATCGCCTGTGTTGGAAAGTATGAAGCTGCCTTTCTTTTGGATCCTGTCATCATCCAGTACAATCGTGCCGTCTCTCCCGGAAAACCAATCTCCTTCGCAGATCCCTTTCACAAATGTCAGCCTTGAATTTGATTTTATGTAGAGGTCCCTAATAAAAATCAGGTGCCCTTCGCCGTCGGATATCTCCCAGTCTTTGAGGTTCACATCTGTCTGTCCATAATTGAAAAGAGATATACCCTCCCCGTCGCCGAAGGGATTCACCTCAAAGATCAGTACATCACCAATTTCATCCGCGGAAGAATCGCTCCCGAAATAAAGAAAAGGAGTCAGCAGCAATAATACCAAAGGCGCAATGACGATCTATCTTCTCCGCACACCGCGTCCAATAGCAGAAATGGCTAAAAGTAATCCGACTACAGTTAACGTTCAAAGATACTTAACGAGATCCAGAAGTACTGCCTTTGGGTCCTTTGATTTCACAACGCCGGATGCGAGTAGCACACCCGATGCACCGAGTTCCATCGCCGCCCTGACATCTTCGCCGGTCTTCACACCAGCACCGCACAGAACCGAAACGGAACCGCTGACCTCCCTCACAGCTTCAACCGTATCTTCTATTATCGCAGGATTTGCGACCGTTACTGATGTGTCCCCCCCTATCAGCTCAGGAGGTTCCACTGCCACAAAATCAGGTCTGAATCCGGCCGACTGTTTGGCAGCATGCGCATTATCTGCACATACCACTGTCATCAATTCGGAACACTTTGACAGTTCGACGCATTCTCCGATCCGGCTCATTGGTATTTTGTGTTCGGAGTGGTTTATAAGGGTTCCCGCCGCACCGCATCCTTTCACCATAGACGGGGTTACCCATCCGGTTGCGGACCCAGACGCGTACGGATCGACATTCTGAGACAGGACAGGAACGGAGACACTTCCGGAAACCAGCCCCAGGTCAACCGTCGGGGGACACACATATATTGCGATACCGGTCTCCAACGAGACCGATTCGCAGATCTTGGCCAGGTTCAGGGCACCTCCCCGTTCCACTTCCCGGTATGCTTTGAAATTGATGATTACGGCCGGCTTGGGTCTGTATTCAGTCAAGTTTCTCAAACCTCGGCTTCAGTTCTCTGAGAACCTCCGGCCTGGAGGTGTATTCCATCTCCTCAGCACCGAGTATAGAGGGAGTGAACGGACCCTGTGTCCTGAGGAATCTGCTCGTCTTTATTGCATTCGTGCGTGCGATATCAAATGTGGGATTGCCAAAGAAGTCCACAGGTATGTGTTCTCCTCCCTTTGAGTTGAGTTTTTCAAGTCCCTGTAATCTTCCGTCATTGAGCTGGAACCCCAGACAGCATATTCTCGGCGGGCCGTCGAAATATGTAGGGTCCGACTCCTCGGGAGAGCAGGGATATAACGTACCGTAATGCGAACCTCTCATCCATCCTCCTGCAATCCATGATGTCATAAGGAACGGCTGAGTATATTCGCCGACTGAAGGGAGACCGCTCTGGCAACGGCATACGCAGACTGGATCATCTTTACCGACATATTTGCCGGCGGTGAGGTTGAGTTTATCGGTCGAAACGACACAGGCAGGACCGAGTCCGGCTCTCGAACGTATTCTCTTTATAGCATATCTTGAGGTATCTCCGAGCAGAGCGAGTATGTTAAGTGTCTCTTCCGGAGAGGACATGATGACCTTTTTGCTGTCCAATACGTCATGGACCTCTACATTGAACCCTTTTTTAGCTCTTGCATCAACGACTAATCCGGTGGTCGTGAACGGGTCAAGGAATATCCTGGATAGGATCGGGGAATATGCGGAAGGCTCGGTCTTATCGGCGATGAAGAAAAGCAGAGGTTCTGAGTCTCTCTCTTCAAATGACATTTCCGCCGAACCCGGTCCTGCGCCTTTGACGTTGCCCGAGAACGCATCTGTGAGTATATCCTGCCCCGCAGCGTAGAGTTTCATGGATTTAGCTATCTTGGTAGCCTCCATGAAACATTCCCATGCGGCACCGTGAATCTCTTTGTTGCCTTCTCCCTTATAGTGAGTCATGAACAGATTGATGTCGTCCCCCACACGTGTAACGTAAAAATCTTCAAGGATTCCCTGTTTTTGCTTATCTGCCAGAACTTTTCCGGCAACCTCGATCATGGATGGATGGGGCCTCGAATGTCCCACAACAGATCCTACATCTGCCTTGATAACTGAAACGGTCACTTTCTCTTTAACCATGGGTTCACCACTGCTAGATCGGTAATAAAGCGACGCTTTAATATACTTATTCGCCAGGCGGAACCACATACATCAAAAGCTGTGACGGTAAAATACCAAATGGAACGAATCCGGCATGGACACATATTCGGACGGTGTTTCATCACATATTACGATGGCCGTCGGCCTATGGCCCCTATGTGTTTATGATCCGGCAGACGAGACGGGACGCCGTCTGATTTTAGGATGCCAAAGGAGCAGGGCGGGGCCGATTGAATCGGCAGCTATGTCAGAATATGTATGTCTCCACTGATGCCAGCATTAGGATTGAATATGTGCCAGGTACCTTTTACAGTGTTTGAAGATGTGATATTGATACACAACATACTGTAAAATATATACTATTGGATGAGTAGCGATATGTTTATATTCCCCCCGTTCCTAACAACGGAGTTGGAGATTTGATTCATATGCTGCGCATTATCGATACGCTAAGACACATTATCCGAAACGAGTACTCACAGCAAGGAGCAGAGAAGAGGAAGATTCATATCGCGTTGACAGTGGCCGCTTTAGTGGCCATAGGATCTTTTTTTGTATTTTCTTCCATGGATCAGGAAGGATCCGATGCCGCGTCGATCAACGCCGCTGCGGTGGCAAATGATATAATGTCGCTGCCTAACGGAGGAACATACACCTTTGCAGGAGAACCGGACGATACAATTACACTGAATATCTCCGACGGAAACGACAGGATCATAGACGGCAACAGTCTTTCCATGCCTGCGATCAGCGGCAGACTGCATTTTGCTATAACTAACACGGGTTCCGGAACTATAACATTCAAAAATATGACATTGACCAACCCCGGCTCGTACGCCTCATCGGGCGGCATCGGCATCACCGGCGGAAAATATGTGTTCGAAAACTGTCTGTTCTCCGGCCTCACGAACACTGCCGTAGTTTTCAACGGCAACACTAACAGTGCAGATTTCAACGGATGTACATTTAACGGCAATGTCCGTGGTATTTTGCTATCGCCGGGAAACGCATCATATAATGCAAAGTTCAACATCGATAACTGTTTTTTCAACAACAACATAATGTCAAGCAGTATCAATGAAGCCAGAGGCGCAGCCATACATGTGAAGTCTGCCGAGCAAGTGAGTGTAAAGATCTCCTGCTCGGCTTTCACCGGGAATGAGGTAAGGGGAACATCCACAGTTTCGGCTGGAAATAACAGAGTAGACGGCGGAGCCATAGCCTTGGACGTTCCCAAATACGGAGGTCTCAGAAATACTGTTTTGGAGATATGCGATTCATATTTTGAAGATAATTTTGCGCAGGACGACGGCGGAGCCATAAGCATTGACGGCTATCAATATGCAACGGCGGTGAAGTCAAGCATATGGAACTGCACTTTCACAGGGAATAAAGCGGCGGGAGCAACTTATTACGCAAAGATGGTCATAACCGCCGGAATTACAAACGGATCCGGCGGAGCGATAGTTTACTACGGACTCACCGATTCATCCATATCGAACAGCACTTTCTATAACAATGGTATCACCAATGGCTACACCGGAGCCGGAACCAACTGCGGAAATGTAGGGGGAGGCGGAGCTGTAGCTGTTGATACCGACGACAGTATATTGGACCCGGCTGTCCTTCCTCCTGTTCCCATTCTCAGCAACAATATATTCGTCGGAAATTACGTCAACAAAAGCGTCAATAAGACCACACCGGTGTTGGGCGTTGACCTTGAGGCAAGGTTCGGAGTCAAAGCAACAGGGTATACCGGAAATGTCTATGTAAACTCCGGAGCGGACGCGGACCGTCAGAATACCGCTACGGTTGCGAGGCCTCTCACGAACAACGGAAACATAGGATATGACAACGGGGCATTGCAGGCGGACGGGATAACACCAGTATATGACATCGCATCGCCGGGGAAAGGACTCTTAGGCATTACATCATACGCCAACGACCTTGGAATAAGTACCGCGAATAAAATCACTGTTGGAAATATTTTCATCATGGATTCGGGGCTTCCCGTCAAAAAGACCCTCGGGAACCCGATAGGCGCAGGAAGCGATATGGGACAGCGTTACTACTACCTGCCGAGTCCGACATCGGATGAACTCTACCGTGACGGTTCCGGTCCGTATTTTGACTCGGCCCACGGTGCCACAGACTCACTCGGAAATTCGCGGGATGCCTTCCCGAGTGCGGGCACCGTTGAAATACACTGGACAAAATTCAACCCCGGTGCGAATGGAGGCTGGTCCTCCGTACCGACTCAGATCGGTAATCCTGCGGATGCTGCCGAATCTTACTATGTGGTCAAAAGCCTGAATTTTGCGACCAATGGAATCTATTACGTCGTTACTGACAAAGGTCTGCCCTCTCCCAAGATAGCCGCCATGCCGAGGACAGCTCTTGTTCCGGACAGTGCCCAGTATGGATTCGCGGGGTGGAGGAGCAGCCATCCTGACATGGGCTGGTGGGATCAGGTGTGGGCAGATGCCAACGGTGTGACAGAAAAAACCGTTGCTGACTACCTGCTTGCGCATCCAATGACTGATCTTCCGCAGGATGCCTTCCCTCTGTACCAGCCAGGAGCACTGGTTCCGTCGGTGAAACAAACTCTGACCGCAGAATGGAATTCAAACAAATACAGGGTAGATTTCAGTCTTAATTACCCCGATCCTCCCGCACACCAGACAGCCGAGGACAACTTCTGGCTTCCGGGCATCTCGGATATCACCCAGGGGGGCTATGACAGTGCCGGATCTGCAATTATCGCACCGCCATATGTCGGTGTGCTGTTCGGAGATCATATCCTGCAGCCAAAAGCGGACCCGATCAGAGCGGGATGCATGTTCAAAGGATGGTACAGAGATCCAGGTCTTCAGAATGCCTGGGATTTCTCATCGGACACAATATCGGGAGACACCGTGATCTATGCGAAGTGGGCAATGTGCAGATCAGTCGTCTTCCACAGCACGGATGGCGCGTTCATCACCGCGGGGGATACGGCGGAGATACAGCAGATAGAGATAGGCTCCCTCATACCGAGACCGGGAACCGCCCCGGCCGTTCCGGTACCGACGTACGGCGGATATGTCATTGCGGGATGGTATGTCGGCGACGAGTTCGGCGAGTACACAACGGCCCGCATCTGGTCATTCGGGTATGATGTTTTGGCCGCACCCGACCCGCCCACCATTCCATACGTGGCATTGCACCTGTATGCCGAGTGGACCGTCGCAATCATAGAACATATAATCACCGCAGATTCCGACGCAGATTCCGACATAAGCCCCCGGGGCAGCATAAGCGTTTCTGCGGGAGACGATATAACATTTGTGTTTTCCGCAAAACCGGGATATCTGATATCGGCCG
>JAIRYF010000041.1 GCA_031267895.1 Candidatus Methanoplasma glyptotermitis | reverse complement strand
GGTGCGGAGACGTTCGGTGCATAACGGAGATATCAAAGACAAACAGAGAACTCTATGCGTTATTCGGTATCGCTGTACCGACTGACAGGGACATTACCCACATTTGAGAATTTCGGTTTCTACGTCATATCAAAACATTACCTGTCGAACTCAGGCTGCAACGGACGGCTGAATCGTTATACTGAGAGCGGGACCGTTCTGGTTTACGGCTCCGAAACAAAATGGCCGGAAAGAGATGGACCTTCTACAAGTTCCTGTACTCAAAGCACACAGATGGAAATGCGGGGGCTGTACCTCTGGTCTGACAGTTAAGGTATTGAGTACCATCGTTTCGGGGTTCTTGCGCTGCTCTGTATCCCGACGGCCGTGGTTTAAGAAATTCCAATTCTGTCTGTGTTTCGAACTGCCCGAAGAAAAAATCGGAGACGGACTGTAAACCCCGAGTCTGACCATGAGTCCGGCAGCCGATATTTTCTATGAATTGTTCAGAGATATATCTTGAGTCCGCCGTACTGCGGACTGTACTCGGATATCATGTCACAGGAGACTTCAAAGGGAGATATCAGATTCAGCCCAGCCAGCACGATGGTGCTGTTTATGCATATGACATTCCCGTTTTCGTGCGGTTTTATCGTCAGCAGTCTGTGATCGGCACTCAGGTGGACGAAATATCTCGACCTGTTGAAGAACTGACTCGATATTTTGTCCGGACCCTCCCGCCTTACCTGAATGTCTTTTACAGCAAAGAAGTCGTTGGCCAGGTCGCTCCCGGGAACCGTCTCGTTTATGGTGCATTCCATTCTCTTTGCCGCCTCTCTTTGCTCTTGGAGCGATGATATTATCTGTTTGTTTTCCGCATCCCTCTGCTCGAGCTGACGTATGCTGTCTCTCATCGCCCCGATCTGTTCCTCATACTTTCCTCTGGTGTCATCCACCGCCTGTGCCAGCTGTTCTTCCATGATCTTTTTGTATTTGTCCTCAAGAAGAGGTTCGATGACATGTTTTTGTTCTTTCCACACCGCATTTGCTATCTCTTCTATCTGATCTCTTTTCAGTTCGTACATGAATGAGGCATCTATCTTCTGCAGGCCTTTGGCAAAATAGTAGGTGTCACGGGACATATCCAGCGAACATATCCACGTATCACCGGCGGATATGGTCTTTTCGCTGTCCCTGTGTCTGAATACCGGAACGCCTTTGTATCTGGCAACGACTCTCCCTGTGTCCTCTTCCGAAAAGGATATAATCACATTTTTTCCGATACTGCCCCAGTCATCTTTGGATATGCCGTATTTTTCGTTGTATTCCGTCAAAAAATCATTAAAATCCATCAGAATTCCTCCTTTTCGTCTTCATGATTTTTATTGCTGTCGGTTTCCGAAATGTCTTCCTGCGGAGACTCGACATCGATCGAATCCTCCTCCGGATTGAACATTTGCAGAAGCGGAACCTTGTCCAGATCGTGGAATCTGTCTGCCGCTTTCATCAGCGTTTTTCCGACCGATACGCCGAATGCGGCGACCTCGACTCTTTTGCCGGCCGCCTGAACATGCTGGATGGCGGGAACGAAGTCCTGATCCCCGCTGACTACTATGGCTATGTCATAACCGTCTCTGAGTGCATGGACAACCATTTCGCATGCCATGGCCACATCCACTTCTTTCTGTTCTTTGCGGATCGGATCGAATGACTCCCTTGCAATGACTCTGAACCCCAGGTATCTGAGCCGATCATGGAAGCGCGCAGAGTTATCATCTTCTCCAAACGGTTTCCTTGTGTCGAATACATACGCCGCCACAAGTTCGCGCGAACCGACGAGATGGACCGCCAAACTGTACAGGTCCAATCTGAAATACGCAGATTTCTCGATAATGTTCACACTTTCAAGAATATTTCTGAGGTCGATAAATAACATAACTTTATTGTGTCTGTTGTTTGAAATCAGAGTCATTGCTTCATCCGCAACCCGTATATGCTGAACTTATTTGTAACTCTTTATCTTGGCACCTGTCTCCTTGTTCGCGCATGCCCCGCATATCGGTTCTTTTTTCCCGAGGAATCTGCTGACATAGAATGCACAGCTGACGCAGAGAGTCTTTCCGCACCTGGTGCACTTCACGCCGTGTTTCGCATCTGCAATGTTCCCGCACTTTACACACACCGTGCCGCCGGCTGCGAATCTGCCGCCGCATATGTCACATATGTGCCGGGATGGTTCAACGACAATGAAATCATCGGAGCTACTTTCCAGCGATCTTATATTCCTGCTCTTTCCGAACAGTTCATATTCAACATCTGAAACAGGAAGGAACAGACACATGATGTTCTGGACTGTTATGTCCTTTTTCGATGGGATGCATGTCTTTACGCCCGGTTTATCCGATCCTGTGATATATGGGATATACTTCGTGTGGACACTCCGCACTCTGTCGTACAGGCTTTCCGTGATCTGCTTTCTGGGTTTAAGAAGACCGGCTTCTTTGCCTTCCGGCGTATAGGCCATCCTGGGAACCATATCGAATATCTTCGCAAAGCTACCGTCCTCAATCTTTCCGGTCCTTTCGCTCACGTAGAAATAACCCTCTCCCTTCTCCCTGTGGATTATTTTCCCCGAGGCTTCGAATTCCGCATCCACTCTGTAGTTTATCCTGTAGAACGGCACACGGGTTATGTTCCTGCTGAGTATCGTTACGTTCAGACCTATGTCCTCGGAACACATGAGTTCTTGTTTTAATCTTTTGGCGAGGTGTTCCCTGAACTCTCTGTCGCTGTTGGAGATTATTGTGAACGCTTCCGGCTCTTCTTTTTTGTAGACGAGTTTGATTCCGGCTTTGTAAGCCATGGCAGCAAGCTTCTCCATATCAACCAGGGTTATGGGAAGATCGTTCTCCTCGACATGTTTCTGCGCAGTACCCGCAAAACGGCCGGATGTCACGATTATGCCTTCCCTGACCTTCCTGCTTTTCATGGCAAGAAAGAATTTCTCCACGGCGGGTCTTCCGATCGGAGACTTTGCGGGATGTCTGCAGTCAACAGCTATCCTGTCGCTGCTCAGAACAACGAAGTCTGTGTTGCTGTTCTCAAAGAGGAACGACCGCTTGACTTTAGCTTTGTAGAATGCCGAGAATATCTCCTCACACAGCTGCTCGAAGCCTTCGCTGTCCAGACCTTCCGTGTAAAGAGTCCTCATGAATACAGAGAAGGGGGTTTTTGTTTTTGATTGTTTTGTATTCATATGATGCTGTGGAGAAACAATTGATAATATGCCGGCATTCAGTTCCATTATTGAAAGAGTTTCTGGACGATTCTTTTATGCGGCGGTTCAGGAAAACATCAAAATTGATACACTGCGGGTCCGAAAACATATTGCATAGCTCCGTTGCCGCCTTGATGTCTCCGTTGTCTCCGGGAAATATTTTCTCGTAGCTTCTTCTCCTTTGTTTTATGCCGATTGAATATTCCGTTTCAGATTTATCAATCTGCACTGCACCTGCCGATTATCCAATCAATCCAGCTCATAACTGTGGATGCACGGCGGGACGGAGTTTTTGCTTCTGCATTCATCCCGTTTATATTATCAATCAACCATTCGATGATATCTTTCCTCTCCGGCGGTCTGTTCTGTTCCAAATATTCATTGAGAAAATGGTTGAAGGTCTCATGTTTAGCTACAAGCTCAATGATTTTCATTATTCTCGCTTTTGATGACAGACTCATGAAATCCCTTCCTGTTCCTGACAACCAATTATGATATGCTCCGCCGTGGCGTTTGCGTTCTGTCAATCCAAGATATTCACAGGCATTCCCATAGTAGCTACCCTGTCTCTCCGTGACAGACATTTTGTATGCCAAATCGTCATATGTTATCCCGGGATAGCGGCCGATCAGTTCCGAGGCATCAAGGACTTTTTGCATCGAATCTGCCTGAGGAAACGGTATTCCGACAGGGTCGTCTGATATCCTTACACGCTTCAGCACATCCAGTATATCGCTGACAGATATCTCTTCAAAAAAGTCAAAGCGTCTGTTTTCGATCAATCTGAACGAGTTATAGTTACTCGGTTCGTCGATTACAAATGTATGTGTGAATATCGAACCGCCAGAGTAGGCCAGAAATACATTCAGTATTTCTTTCTCCGTCTTGTTTCTTATCAGACGATACGGATAATATAGCTGTCTCGCAAGGAAATTGTCTCTTATCCCTATTTTTGCTTCAATGTTGACAATGCAATCGTCTGATTCGAATACTCCATCCATTTCGAGCTGAGATCCGTTAACATGGATCCTGTACGGTGCTCCGCCGCATGTATTGTTTACACAATATTCAAACTCGGCGGAAGACTCTCTGCCAAAGTTGGTTAGCTTAAGCCCTGTTATGGGGTTGCCCGCAATTTCGTCCAAGATTCCATAGTTGAATGCAGAAAGAATGGCGCTGGGTTCCTTCGAAATATTGTACGGATCAAGTGTGTCATAGACACGATCGACCCGCGTCGGTTTTATTTCAAGATGATCCGGTGAATAATCAACATCAAGAAACGCATCAAAATGTCCAATTATATAGTTCCCGCGGGTTTCATAAGGTAGAACACACAATTGGTTTTTTTCCAACACCTTCGGCACGGTGTCTTTGGATTCTATCTTCGCCATCAGCCTCGGTTCCCTGTGTCCATATTTCTTCAGGTCATCTGCCTTGAGATAGCATTTACCGAATTCGTTTATTTGATCCAACACATGACAGCCGCTGAATACATAATCCCAAGCACGGTCATTTTTATTGCGAATATCCGTTTCCTCAGCCTGGTCCTGCAGATATTCGTATGACACGTTACCAATTCCTTATGAGAACTTCTTCGACGTCACCGCGTCCGTCGGCGCGTGAACTTATCATTCTTTTGGCTTTTACATACTCTATTTTGAATTCGGGTCGGTCGTAAATCTCCTTAATAAAATCCGTGGACGAGTTGCTGAGCAGACATTTCACGCCCCCGTCAGTGAGCCTCAGAATTGTATCCCTCAACCTGATCTGCCCATCACGATCGAAACCATCTGCCTGATATCCTGTGAAATTTGTGCAATCAGGCCTGTCATACGGAGGATCAAAATAGACAAAGTCATCCCTTGATGCACTGGCGACAGCAGTTTCAAAATCTCCATTCAATATTCTAATATCATTATCTGACAGGTATCCGCTGACCGCGCGAAGGACTTCTTTTTCGCATACCATGGGATTCCTGTAGCGGCCATAGGGAACATTGAACAGACCTGCAGAGTTGACGCGATAGAGTCCGTTGTAACAGGTTTTGTTAAGATAAATCATGCGGGCCGCTTTCTCAGTGTCGCTCATCCTGCTGAATAACTGAGAATTTCTGTCTTTCCCTCTTTCTACATAGTAGTATTCCTGATCATTATCCTTTTCGTGTTTTTCAAGCAACTCAATAAGCGACTCCACATCATCGCGGACGACCTTATATGTTAGACACAGTTGCTCATTGAGATCATTAATCACTGCTCTCTTAGGCTGAACAGTGAATAGGATTGCACCGGCACCTACAAACGGCTCATAGTATACTGAGGCACTTCCCCCCCCCCCTCGGCCTTCGGTTCACAATTTCGTTTGCAAGCTGACGCTTGCCTCCCGCCCATTTGAGAAACGGTTTAACCGAATAATTCTTTGCCATTCTGAGGCTGTATGTGCATGATTATTAAAAATTAGATCATCTGATTCATTTGGATCCTATTACAGTCCAGATGCGGCACGGGACGGTTCCACACTTTCCAAAAGAGAGCCACACATTCGTAAGGTATAATAACCACTAGCTAATACGAGTGGCACCGGGCTCGTGGTCTAGGGGTTATGACGTCGCCTTGACATGGCGGAGGTCGCCGGTTCAAATCCGGCCGGGCCCACCACATAAAGAAAGCTGGTAGCAGCGAGCCAGAACGCTGTGTTCCCGACATTCACTCTGTTGTTGCTGTTCTTATTTTGCCGGGCGGACGGCCAGTTCCGGCCGTCTGCCGTCGGATCCATGCACCTGTACCGTAGTATGCCTGAGTACTGATCAATCCGGCCGTCATACTTCAGAGGCGGTACTCTGAGTTCAAGAATCGCGAACAACGGAACTCACGTTCACATGATGACCATGTTCTCGCTCAGCACAACATCATCGTGCTTCCCTTTCCCGAGCACTTCCCGTATCCTCGAACTGTGGAGTCCCTGTATTTTAGACGTGTCTTCCGAATCATAGTTGGACATTCCCTTGGCTATAACAGCATCTCCGTGGATTATGTCTACAACGTCTCCCTCCTCGAAGTACCCCGAAACACCTATAATTCCGACGGGCAACAGCGACAGATGGTTCCTTACTGCCTTCACTGCTCCCTCGTCCACTGCTATCGATCCCTGCGGCTTCGCGGACTTCATCCACCTCCTTTTTTTGGAAATGTGCGTGTCGGAAACAAACATTGTGCCTATGTTCTCTCCATCGGCGATCCGGGAGACGGCATCATCAACAGCGTTGGAAGCGATCACCATCCTGCAGCCCGCATCTTTGCAGATCTTGGCTGCGGCAATCTTTGTCTTCATACCTCCGACTCCCTGTCCGGAAACGGAACCTCCGGCCATGTTTTCTATCTCTGGCGAGATATCCTCTACGACTGCAATGAATTTCGCGTCTTTGTGAACATTTGGGTTTTTGTCGTACAGTCCGTCCACATCGGACAGTATAATCAGAATATCAGCATCCACTCTGCTTGCTATCACCGCAGACAGCGTGTCATTGTCTCCGAACACATGTCCTATCTCCTTTATAGAAACGGCATCGTTCTCGTTGAATATCGGCACCACTCCGTTCCTGAGAAGGACGTCTATCGTATTGTTCAAATTGAGAACGCTTTCCCTGTCTGAGTATATATCCATAGTAAGCAGAATCTGCGCCGCCAATATTCCGTGATTATGGAAGCTTTCGTTCCACTTCTGCATCAATATGCTCTGTCCGACGGATGATGCCGCCTGGCGTATGGGAATGTCATTCGGATTCGGATTCACATCCATCGCTTTCAGTCCGATCCCTATTGCCCCGGATGTGACGATGAGAACCTCCCTGCCCTGATCTTTGAGTTCCCTGACCTGTCTTGCAATGGAATCCATCATATCTTTGGATACAGTGTTTCCCCCCTTTGTTATTGTACTGGTACCGACCTTTATAACAACCCTTTCAACATCGCCGAGAAGTTCTTTCCTGTCCATTTTATCACTCATACTTCAGATCAATCTTCTCATGCAGGTATTTCTTCGCGTCCTTACCGACGTAGTCCTTTACGACTTGTCCGTTCCCTGCAAGGACGTACTTGTAGATCATCAGCCCTTCCATGCCTACAGGACCTCTGGAATGGATTTTGTTGGTGCTTATGCCTACTTCGGCACCCTTTCCGTACCTGTAGCCGTCCGCAAATCTTGTGGATGCGTTTATGAACACATCGGCCGAGTCCACCGACTTTGCGAACTCTCTCTGTTTCCCTTTGCTGTTCGTGATTATCGCATCGGTATGGTGGGAACCGTGTGTGTTTATGAAGACGACCGCTTCCTCAAGACTGTCGACAGTCGCCACCGAGATTATGAGATCGTTGTATTCTGTATCCCAATCCTCTTTCTTCGCATCTGCCGTACGGATGTCTTTAGGAATCTTCTCTTTCGATCTTCTGTCTGCCCTTATCTCTACACCGCTGTCTTCGAACAGCTTTGACATTCTCGGTAGGAAGGCGTCTGCTATCTTGGCATTCACAAGAAGAGTCTCGACCGCATTGCACACTGCGGGATATTGGATCTTAGAATCAAGTGTGACTGCAAGTGCAAGATCGATGTCTGCTTCATCGTCCACGTAGATGTGGCATATTCCGGCAGCATGGCCGAGGACTGGAATTTTTGTGTTGTTCTGAATGTACCGGACGAATTGATTGGATCCTCTCGGGATCATAAGATCGATGTATTCATGCATTCCAAGTATCTGAGCGATGTCTTCTCTCGTTTCCATAAGAACAAAAGCCTCCTTCGGCACGCCGGCGGAGGCCGCTGCTTTCGTTAATATGTCAAACAGTGCTTTGTTCGAATAAGAGGCTTCGGAACCGCCCTTAAAGGCCACTCCGTTGCCACTTTTCAGACATAGGGAGAGGATCTGCGGAACAACGTCCGGACGCGATTCGAAGATTACGCCGATCATTCCGATCGGGCACTTTATCTGATAGAGGATCAGATCGTTATCGAGTTTGATTGCAGAGATCGTCTCGCCTACGGGATCATCAAGTTTGACAACATCATTTATCCCCTCGATCATCCCCGTTATTTTCTCATCGTTTACCTTCAGTCTCTTGACGAGGGAAGGCGTAAGTTCTCCGGCATCAGTCATCTTGCAGGCCTCAGATACATCCTTATCGTTTGCCTGCAGTATGACAGATCGGTTTTCATCCAGTGCCTTAGCCATGTCTCTGAGAGCATTATTTTTAATTTCTGTATCAAGGGCTGAAAGTATCAATGCGGCGGATTTGGCTTTTTTTATGTCGGAGATGAGCTGAGACATGGTGTCGGTTGCACCTTATGTATTTCGGATATTAAGATATTTGATGGTCATGCGGGGATTTGCGCGCGAAGGTCCCGTGTTGGTGCCGTGAGTCCCGCAGACTCGCCACAACATTCAGGCAGCCTATTGACAGAACTGGAACGCTGTCACGTCCTTCATATCTTGACCGGCCGACTGGAAGGCGGCCTCATCTTTTTCTTGTCTGTCATGCCTTCCAGCTTCAGAAGGCTCTGGGTGTATTTCCGTGACAGAAAACCCGACTGAGAATAGGAAAACTCTGCACAGATTGCAAGTACATCAGTATCTGGTGTAAGTGTCAAACTCCGTTGTTAAGCACAATTTGTATTCGGAGAGGGATGCCCGCAACTGTCAAACCGTCGGGTTCTCAGAATATTCGGCGAAGTTCCTGTCAGGGTCCCGGCCCGATAAAAGATACTGTCAGTTTCTCAAACAGGTTATGGGTATGACATGCACTCCGTCCGCACGGGTGTATGCGCAGTCGGAACCTGTTATGACTGCAAGAAACGAAGGCTCGCCCATGTCATCCGTGTTTACTTTTTTTCTCAGCTTCAGGAGATTATGCGCCCCCTTGTCTACCCACGCATCTCCGAGTTTGATCTCCAGGGCACCCCACCTCCCATCATGCAGATGGATTATGGCATCGGCTTCCAGGCCGGTGCTGTCGCGGTAGCGGAATATGTCTCCATCCAGCGATTGTGCGTATACTCGCAGATCCCTTATTACGAGTGATTCGAACAGAAGCCCAAATGTCTTGGGGTCGGTCATGAGGTCCCTTTGCGATGCACCGAGAAAATATGCGGCAATTGCCGGATCGCACATGCATATTGTATCGGCAGCTCTTGCAGAGGCACTCGAACGCAGATTCGGGTTCCATGCCGGAATATCATCCAATACATATATGTCTCTGAGCGCATCCAGATAATCGTTCAGCGTGTTCATGGTTATGCTGGTGCCCTCTTTTGAATTAACATCATCGATTATAGCGGTCTTGGACAGAGGGGAGGAAATGTTTCGGGACAGCGATTTCAGTACACTCCTCATTTTGTATGGATTGCGCCTCTTCCCATCTGAACCGATTACTTCGACTTTGATGATGGTCTCACAGTAACTCCTGACATGTCTTCTTGCTACGTTTTCGCTTCTGTCAACAGATTGCGGCCACCCGCCACGAATGGTCAAAAATGCCATTTTCTCCACTGTGGCACCGGACATTCCTGACACATTCGATGTGCCGTCGAACATCTCTTTCAGGGAAACGGACCCTATTGAGTCTCCTGATTCGAAGAGGCTCATGGTTCCCATTTTCAATGTGTCTATCCGTCCTGCTCCGGAATGGTCGATCCTTTCCCTGTCTACGGTAGTAGAACCAGTCAGGATGTACAGTCCGGGTTCATCTCTGAGGTCCACGCTCAGTCTGACTGAGTCCCAAAGCTGGGGGGCCGTCTGCCATTCATCGATCAGTCTTGGATTATCTCCGACAAGAAGTTCCGACGGTTTCAGTTCTGCCAGGGCTATGTTTTTTTCTCTGGTGTCACGGTCCTGCATTCGAAGAGTGCTTTTCGCCACCTGAGATGCAGTCGTCGTCTTACCGCACCACTTGGGTCCCACTATGAGCACAGCCCCGAATGCTTCCAGATCCTCCTTCAGCTCTGAATCTATCAGTCGCGGTCTGTACTTCATGATCGCAAGTATGCTGTGCGAATATTTAATTGATACTTTTATTAATTTTTTATTGATGATTTTATTAGTATTTTTTTGATTATTTTGAAACAATACCACATCCATCCGATATTCGTTCAGTGTCTCTGCGGAAAATGGCGGATGTTCAGAGGGTGTCCGGAGAAGACGGACTCAGCGAAGTCACACCCCTTGGGTTCAACAGCGAAGTGTTTTGTCTGCGGCGTACCAGCCCTGACAGCAGAGTGCGGGGAGAATCAAACAAGACGGGAAACATAATGTCGTTCTGGATTTACTGCACATACGGAATCATTCATGATGGCGATGGTGATGCAGATGCCCGCTACTGCTGTAACAGGTCAGATTGGGAAATCCTCAATAAGATATGGTACAAGGCCATATACCGCAACGGTTCTCCTCCGGACCACCAACACCGTCCCGGAAGGAACAGCATGACCAACTGGACAATGAACCGAGTCAGGTATGATTAGGCGTCTTATCTCGACACGCTATGTCGTAAGTGCTTAGGAGAAGACTGATGCGTATAGGCAGAGTATGTGAGCATCTCTAACGCGGGCACCGCCCGTGCCCGCATTAGTTTCCGCATACTTTGTTAGATGACCTATTTGTGCTCACAATTTAAATAGAATAATCCGATTGCTGAAACAGGCCGAGGTAATCTAGTCCGGTAAGGTGGCGGTCTCGAAAACCGCTGGCGTTTCGCCTCGGGAGTTCGAATCTCTCCCTCGGCGCCATATTACCTTGAAGATTTAATGACGATAAAGATTACCTTCAGAGGTTTGGAAAGATCGATCTCAAACAAGGATCAATGTCTCGGTGTGATTCTGAATACCTGGCAGCCCCATTGACAACGCCGTCATCGAACTTATGAACACATTGGAGAGAAAGAATGTACGGCCGGCTTGGATCGAATTTAGAAGCCAGATATTCTGAATTCAGATCTATGCCCAGACATCCCTGGTCACTTGTACGGTCTGGTTAGAGAAAATCCAAATCCTGCCATCGAGGTTGGTTATGGGGTTGTTCATATTTATTATAATTTTTTATTAGTATTTTTAATAAAAATATATTTGCAAAAATTATAAAAATAATCGTTACTATGATATGTCCATGGAAAAACTGACAGACGCCGCATTGGACAGCATCAAGACATCGTATCGTCCGCGGATAGTAGATGATAAAATATCTCATCTTCTGTCGATATTCGGTGGAGTCGTTATAAACGGTCCGAAAATGTGCGGAAAGTCTTGGACTGGCGTGAAACACTCCAGATCCGCCCTTTTCATCGGCGGCGAAGACAGCAACCGGGCGGCAGACTTACACCCGGATCGCGCCCTTGATGGCAAGAATCCCCGTTTGATTGACGAATGGCAAGACGTACCGAAACTATGGGATCTCGCCAGACGAAAAATTGACTTCTCTTCCGATAAGGGATTATACATCTTCACGGGTTCCTCCGCGCCGCCGGCCGGAGCCACATCTCATACCGGTACCGGGAGATTCGTTCCGATCCGTATGCGCACGATGTCCCTGTATGAATCCGGGGACAGCAGCGGAACCGTATCCATTTCCCGGATGTTCGGGGGCGGCTCCGCGGAAACGTCGGTTTCAGGCCTTGATTACCCTCGAACTGTGGATCTTATCCTGAGAGGCGGTTGGCCGAGCGGAGTCGGCATGAGCTGCGAAATGGCCGCGGCAATACCGTACGGATACATAGACTCCGTGGCCGGCATGGACTTTTCCCGCATAGACGGCAAAGGAAGAAAAGCAGAGACTATGAAACGCGTAATAAGATCTCTCGCAAGGAACACATCCGCAGATACCCGAGTATCTGTGATAGCGGCCGATGTGTCGGGAGATGACGGCAACGTCAGCGAACAGACTGTCAGAAGTTACATTGACGCTCTGAAGAAGATATACTTCGTGGAGGAACAAAATGCATGGAACCCCGGTATCCGCTCCAAGACCCGTGTCCGCGCGTCCCCGAAAAGACATCTGGCGGATCCCTCTCTTGCCGCAGCGGCAATGGGCGCGGAGAGAGACATGCTCCTTGATGATCCCAACACAACCGGTTTTCTGTTTGAGTCCATGTGTTACAGGGATGTGTGCGTGTACGCTTCGGCGGCGGACGGGACTGTCTTCCACTACAAAGACGACAGCAATCTCGAGATTGACGAGATCATAGAACTCAGGGACGGGAGATGGGGCGCGGTTGAGGTTAAGATGGGTGTCAGAGAGTTCGATAAAGCCGCCAAGAACCTAAACAGACTGAGAGACAAAATCACAGGTTCAGGGGGGAGAGAACCGTCTTTCTTGATGATACTCAGCGCAACCGGAAAGATCGCACATATGCGTCCGGACGGTGTGTACGAGGTTCCGTTGGATTGTCTGGGTCCGTGAAATTAAGCGCACGGATATATCAGTGCACATCCGGCCTGCATCAATCTAACCCCGACATCAATATCCGATCGTGCGAAAACCGAATCGGGTCTGCCGCCGGCCCTCATACGATGTTCGCATACATCGCTGTTTTATCATATACTACTGCCTTACGTATCATAACATGAAATGCCGCAGACTGATATTCAGCAGAAATCTCGCCGCGAATGAGATACAGAATGCACTGGATGTATCCAAATCAGAGCTTGGAGACGACTATCTTACAGAGAAGAATTTCCTGGAGACAATAAATTCTCAATCCGCCTTCTGCAAAGTCGTTACATATAACAGACAATTCGCGGGCTTTGCGATGTGTCAGGTATTCGGTCCGGAGAAAATTGACGAAGTGCTCCGTCTTCCGGATTCTCCCGAGAAGAAGGATCTTCTTTCAAAGGGAAAAATAGGACTGCTCGATTCGATAGCTGTCCGCAAAGATATGCAGAACAACGGGATGGGCATTGAGCTCTCCGAAGCCTGTTTAAAGGAGTTCGAGGCCAGGGGTGTCGACACGGTTTGTGCGATGGCTTGGAAAAATACCGGCGGAGAGATCAACATCGAAGGAATACTAAGAAGGATGGGCATGAAATCAGGTCCGGAAATCCCAGGGTATTGGAACTATATGGTGGATTCTCCCGGCGGTCATGACTGTCCCGTGTGCGGAAGGCCCTGCAAATGTTCCGCAGTCTTTTACGGCAGAGATGTGTGATTGTCACTCGGGTCCCGGTGCCGCACTTCTTTTTCTCATGTACAGCGAGAACAGCACCGTCACCGCCAGCACGGCGAGGATGAACGCCAGCGAGAGCAACACATCAATGTGATAATAATCCGATACAAACATCTTGATTCCCACAAAGGCAAGTATCGCCCCGAGACCGTACTTAAGATACTCCATATGCGTCATGAATCCTTTGATTGCAAAGTACAGCGACCTGAGACCGAGGACGGCGAACATGTTTGATGTATAGATTATGAATGTATCCGTGCTTATCGCCAGCACCGCCGGTATGGAATCAAACGCAAACATTATGTCAGTCAGTTCTATCATCACTACACAGATGAACAGAGGCGTCACCATTCTGATACCGTTCCGGACGGTGAATAGTTTATCTTTATCGAATGCGGGACTGACATTTAATCTTCGGCTCAGTCTTGCGGCAAGCCTGTCCTCCTGTTTGTTTTCATTCTTCCCGAATACCGTTTTTATCGCCGTAACGATGAGTATCGCTCCGAATATGTACATCATCCAGTCAAACGTGTTCAGAAGCTCTGCGCCGGCGAATATGAAAACAGCTCTGAACGACAGAGCCCCGATTATGCCGCAAAACAGTGCTTTGTGCTGATATTCGTAGGGAACGTGGAAGTACCCGAATATTATGATGAACACAAAGAGGTTGTCGACGCTCATCATCTTCTCCACGACGTATGCCGCATAATATTCGGTGGCGGCAGCGGTTCCCATTTCAAAGTATATGAGAATGCCGAATGCAAGTGCCAGTGTTATCCAGAAGGCTGTCATTCTCAGTGCTTTTTTCACCGAGATAACGTCTGTTTTTCTGTTTAAAACACCCAGGTCAAGGGCGAACATCACGGCAATCGTCACAAAGAATATCGCCCACATAACATCTGACATTCATGACACCTTGCCGCACATATGAAAAATAACAATAACGTTCAGAGTTCCTCAAGTTTCTGTCTTATCTTGGATTTCGGTTTGCAGGCCGGTCTCTTACCGGCCTGATCGTCAAGCTTGGAAAGAAGTTCCTTCTCATACGGAGATACCTTCTTCGGGACATCCATCATCACGCGGACGAACATGTTCCCTCTCACGCCCTGGCCGAGTTTGGGAAGACCTTTGCCTGATATCCTCAAGACTCCTCCTATCTGGGTCCCGGGAGGTATGGTTATTGATATTTTATCTCCGTCTATCGTCCCGACTGTCTCCTCTCCCCCGAGGACAAGTTTGGGATAAGTTGTAGTTACTTCCGACCAGAGGTTCATGCCGTCTCTCCTGAAGTCTTTGTTTTCCCGGATGTGCACTACCACTATCAGATCTCCGGGAGGTCCGCCGCTGTATCCGGCTTCGCCTTTCCCGGCCACTCTGAACCTCATCTCTTCCTCTGCCCCTTTGGGTATCTCCACGGATACCTTTGTTGTAACGTTCAGGCGCCCGGCCCCGCCGCATTTGGGACACCGTTCCTTGCTGTATCTCCCCGATCCGCCGCATTTGGGACAGTCACCCACTGACACCATGTTTCCGAACGGTGTGCGGCTCACCCTCTGAACCTGCCCCGACCCTTTGCATGTTTGGCAAACCTCCGTGTTTCCGTCTTTGCCTCCCGTGCCCCTGCAGTCGCCGCAGGATACAGAGTGGGGAATAGACAGTTCCGCAGTCTTTCCGTTCAGCACTTCTGCGAGGGTAATCTCCAGATCATATCTTAGGGATTCACCTTGTCTGGGAGAATTTCTGGATCTGGTCTGCTGTCTTCTGCCGAAACCGCCCCCGAACATGCTGCCGAATATATCCCCGAATATGTCGCTGATATCGTCGGCATGGGTGAAGTCGTCCCAAGAGAATCCGCCGCTGCCGAACTGCCCGTTCACACCGGCGTGTCCGTACTGGTCATAGAGTTTTTTCTTCTCCGGGTCGGATAGAACCTCATATGCCTCCGACACCTCCTTGAATTTGATTTCGGCATCATCTTTGGAGAGGTCGGTCACATCCGGATGGTATTTCTTCGCAAGGGCGCGGTATGCCCTCTTTATCTCATCCTGCGTCGCGTCCTTCGTGACGCCCAGTACTTCGTAGTAGTCTCTCGGCATTCAGTTTACCTTACTTTTTCTCATCATCAACGATCTTGTAATCGGCATCGACGAATCCGTCATCGGGTACTGCACCCTCATCGGCCTGGTTCTGAGTCTGTTGCTGCTGCGCTGCCGCTTCCTGATATATTCTCTGACTTATCGGACCCATTGCTTTCATAAGGGCATCCAGCTTGGACTTGATGGCCCCGGCATCGTCTCCCTTAACGGCATTCTCAAGATCGCTTGTGGCTGCCTCGATCGATGCCCTCTCCTCCTGAGAGACTTTCTCCCCCATCTCTTCCATGGACTTACGGATCGAGTGGACCATTGTCTCCGCTTGGTTCTTTGTCTCTATAAGTTCGATCTTCTTTTTATCCGCATCCGCGAATTTCTCTGCCTGTTTGACCAGATCATCTATCTCATCTTTGGAGAGTTTGTTGGACGAAGCTATGGTTATTTTTTGTTCCTTCCCCGTGCCTTTGTCCTTCGCCGATACGTTGATTATACCGTTCGCATCTATGTCGAATGTAACCTCGATCTGGGGCATCCCGCGCGGTGCCGGCAGTATACCCTCAAGTGTGAATCTTCCCAGGGTTGTATTGTCTGAGGCCATCTTCCTCTCTCCCTGGACCACATTGATCTCCACGGACGGCTGGTTGTCCGCAGCGGTCGAAAATATCTGAGACCTTTTCGTGGGAATTGTGGTGTTTCTGTCGATGAGAGTCGTCGAGACTCCCCCGAGTGTCTCTATCCCGAGCGAAAGAGGAGTGACATCCAGCAGGAGAACATCCTTCACATCTCCTGAAAGCACCGCTCCCTGGACCGCCGCGCCCATAGATACACACTCCATCGGATCGATACCTCTCTGTATTTTCGGCCCGACCATGCTCTCGACAAAGTTCTGCACAATAGGCATCCTTGTCGGACCTCCTACCATTATGATCCTGTCTATCGCATCTGCCGGCAGCTTGGAGTCTGATACTGCCTGATCTATCGACTGCTTGCATCTCTGTACAATGGATTCCACGAGTTCTTCGAGTTTTGCCCTGGTTATTGTCTGTATCAGATGTTTGGGTCCGGATGCGTCCGACGATATGAACGGCAGATTGATCTCTGTCTGCATCGTGGTGGAAAGTTCGATCTTTGCCTTCTCGCAAGCCTCTCTGACTCTCCAGAATGCCATATTATCTTTGGAGAGATCTATACCTGTCTCCTTACGGAACTGGTCCAGCACATATTTTGTGAGGACTTCGTCCATGTCTGACCCCCCGAGCTGCGTATCGCCTGATGTAGACAGCACCTCAAACACACCGTCGCTGAAGTCCATTATAGTGACGTCCAACGTTCCGCCTCCGAGATCGAAGACCATGATTTTCTGTGCCGTACCGCTCTTGTCCAATCCGTACGCAAGGGCTGCGGCGGTGGGTTCATTGATTATGCGCACGACATCCAGTCCCGCGATTGCCCCGGCATCTTTCGTTGCCTGTCTTTGGTTGTCGTTGAAGTATGCCGGTACGGTTATGACCGCTTTATCGATCGTCTCCCCCAAGTACGATTCAGCGTCCTTCTTTATTTTCTGAAGTATAAATGCCGAGATCTGCTGAGGAGTATACTCCTTTCCGAGAGCAGTGACTTTCTCGTTAGACCCCATCTTCCTCTTTACGTTTTTTATCGTGCCGTCGGGGTTCGTCACAGCCTGCCTTCTTGCGGGCTCTCCCACCAGCAACTGACCGTCCTTTGTGAATGCTACGTAGGAGGGGAAGGATTTTCCTCCGACGCTTGTTCCTTCTGCGCTCGGTATCATAGTCGGTCTTCCTCCTTCCATGGCCGAAGCGGCCGAGTTACTTGTTCCCAGATCTATTCCAATTATTCTTGACATGTTTCTTCGCCTTCCTTCTTCTTTGTGACTTTGACTTTTGGGTACCGTATGATTCTGTCGTTCATGCGGTATCCCTTTTGGAACACCTCCGCTATGTCGCCGTCGGTGTCCGCTTCCGTTGTGCAGAGAGCCTCGTGAATGTTCGGATCGAACCTGCAGTCCGTAGAGATCTCCGTGAGTCCGTTCTCCTCCAGGATTTTCATTAGATTCTGTCTTATCCCGCGTATGCCCGCAACCAGTTCGGTCTCTTCCTCCGCCGTCCCCAGTGCCCTGTCTATATCATCCGCTATGGTAAGAAGACTCCGGGCCATACCCTCCGTGGCGAATTTCCTGAATTCTTCGTTTTCCCTTTCCGTTCTTTTACGGAAATTATCGAAATCCGCCTGAAGTCTTCTGGCTATGTTGAGGTATTCTTCGGCCTTGGCGTTCGACTCGGCGAGATCGTCTTTCAGATCTTCGAGTGCCTTTTTTCCTGCTTCATTCTTTTCAGACTTATCAGTCATGGGTCGATCTCCGGCAGTCGAGTTATAATAACGGAGAAAGGGGGGCCATGGACCCCCCATTTAAGGGTTTCAGTCATCCATGTCGGGCATTCCGGACCCGTCGCCGTATTGAGGCATCGGGCTTGACTTGGATGCGATTACGTCATCGATCCTGAGGATCATCACGGCTGCATCCGTTGCGGAGCTTATAGCCTGTTTTCCGATCCTGTAAGGTTCAATAACATTCAGCTTGCGCATATCCTCGATCTTTCCTGTGAACGGGTTCAAGCCTGCGCTGGTCTTTCCGCTCTTGTGCTCTTTCCTCATCTGGATGTTTATGTCGATGGGGTCAAGACCGGCATTCTCCGCAAGCGTTGTGGGAATTATCTCCATCGCCGAGGCAAATGCCTCTATGGCTATCTGCTCCCTTCCGCCGATCGATGCCGCATAGTCTCTGAGCTGCATCGCGATTTCCATTGCCGTGGATCCTCCGCCCGTGACAATCATTCCGTCCTCGATAGACACTTTCACTACCGACCATGCATCAATGAGCGACCTTTCGACCTCATCCGCAACATGGCTTGTTCCGCCTCTTACGAGTATAGAAACCGTCTTGGGATCTTTGCATCCGGTGATGAAAGTCATCTCTTCGCTCTCGACTGTCTTCAGCTCTACCGATTCGGCATATCCCAGATCTTCTGCGCTCAGCTCCATGATCTTATTGCAGATGCTTGCGCCCGTCGACCTTCCGAGCCTCTCCATGTCAGACTTCTTCACGCGCCTGCATGCGTAAATGCCTGCCTTTGCAAAGAAATGCTGCGCGAGGTCGTCAATACCTTTCTGGCAGAACACGACGTTTGCACCGGACTTCTTCACCTGCTCAACCATCTTCTTGAGCATGTTCTCCTCCTCCTGGATGAAAGCCGAGAGCTGTGACGGATCAGTTATCTGTATTTTTGCGTCTATCTCGGTCTTCTTGACCTCGAAAGCCGCATCGACCAGAGCGATCTTTGCCCCTTTCACCTTCTTAGGCATTGACGGGGAGACCGGCTCCTTGTCGATTATGAGACCTTTCACGAGCTTGGATTCGCCCATGTTCGCGCCCGCCTTTTTGACAGTCTGTATGTTTTTCAGGTCCGCGGTATATTTGCCTTTCTCGTCCTTGTCGATGATCGTCTTTACCGCATCCACAACCATATCTGCAAAGAATTCTTTGGATCCGCTTATCTGTTTGCTTATCATCGCGTTCTCTGCGATTTCTTTCAGAATCTTGTCATCTTTTATGCTGACTTTGGCAGAGACTTTCTTCAGTACTTCCTGAGCCTTCGCGTTCGCAAGCCTGTATCCTGCAGTTATAATCGTCGGGTGCACGTTGGAATCAATCATGTCTGTCGCCTTTTTGAGGAGTTCCCCGGCGAGTATAACGGATGTGGTTGTTCCGTCCCCCACTTCCGCATCCTGTGTCTTGGCAACCTCCACAAGCATCTTTGCTGCGGGGTGTTGAACATCCATTTCCTTCAGGATCGTCACGCCATCATTCGTGATGACGACATCCCCCATGGAATCAACAAGCATTTTGTCCATTCCTCTCGGTCCAAGACTGCTTCTGACCGCATCAGCGATTGCCCTGGCTGCCGTTATGTTGTTGTACTGTGCATCTTTTCCTTTGTCTCTCTTGGTTCCCTCTCTGAGAATCAAGATCGGTGCGTTGCCCATGCCCATTTTATCCAAACCTCCATATTCCATCCCGTTTACGCCACGGGATCTCTGCTGGGTTATTGTTTGTTCTTCTATATAAATGTAATTCTTTATTTATGCATAATATGTTTGCATGATCCGTCTGTCACTTGGGGGTGTCGCGAGGCTGTGCTGAAGGCGGCCGTCTCTTCTGCCACACCGTCCGGCATCTGAGGACTGAAGACAGTACGGCCAGCACCGTCAGAATAAGACACACTGCACTGACGGCACTGTGTAGCTGTTCTCCGAGAAACCACGCATATACCGCAAACAGCGGAAGAACATAGAAGGCGGCTGCGACGTACCTTCCCAGACGGTCAGGTGTAAGTTTAAGATCGATATCGGTTCCGGACATGGCTGCGGAAGTGAGTATAAACTCAGCAAACTTGAGACCGACAACCGCTGCCATAAGCAGCGGCATGATACCCTTGAGTGCAAGGACCAGACACGAGCTGACAATAAAAATCAAATCAGCTGTGCAGTCAAAATACTCGCCGTATCCGGTGCATGTTCCGCTGTGTTTTGCAGCACGGCCGTCGAAGAAATCGGTTGCGATAATGATTATGAACAGCAATGTACTGCACAGAACATCCGGACCGCCCGCAAGCGACAGACAGAACAGGACTGTCAGAGGAATTCTCAGGAAGGTCAAAATATCTGCCAGCATTGCAAGCCCGCACTGCGTGTCCGTCTTAGGACCCGACATTCGGGGTAAATCAGAACAAGAATATAAAACAATATTTAGGTATGACTAAAAATTTAAATAGACTATCTGTTCTAGGGGACCCCGCTGACAGGCAAGAGGGAGGAGAGAATGAACGGAGGGGCTGTGCTGAAATCGGTTTTATCTGCCGCCGCATCAGCTGTGCCCGCGGTGCTCCGCGGCCGCCCTCTGCGGGAGCGCAGCGAATACCGGAAATGTTCCGTTTTCCCGGCCGCATCCGTCACGTTGCCTAACGTGACGGACATGTTCTGCTCATGCCGGTGGGGGGGGGGGTGCCGGGTTCCTGCATTGCATGCACTGCGGCATCCTGTCCGACCCAAGCATGCGCAGGGTGACTGGCAGCGGAACAGTTACGGTTCCCGGGAAGGATTGCTGTTCCGGATTCTCAGAACGGATGACCGGGAGGCAGATGCATGAGTTCTGAGTCATGCGATGCAGACAGGAAGACTGCCGGCAGAGAAGTGTACAGTGCAATAACCGGCAGGAAAGTGCTGCTGGTATCGATCTGCATCGCCCTTCTTTTCGCATTCTTCATAATCGATCTGATGACAGGAGTGTCCGGTATGTCCGCAGGACAGGTGCTGGAAACATTGTTTTACCCGGATCAGGCGGGGTCCGCTGCGAAGACCATAGTATGGTCTATACGCCTGCCGACTGCACTCATGGCCGTGTTGGTGGGTGCTGCTTTGGGGATGGCCGGGGCAGAGATGCAGACCATTTTGGACAATCCTCTCGCAGATCCATACACTCTCGGAATATCCACGGCAGCAGCGTTCGGTGCCGGGCTGTTCATTGTGTTCGGCATAGGCATTCCGGCAGGCACCTACACAGTACCGATCAATGCGTTTGCATTCTCGCTCCTGTCGTGTTTCATGATTTACGCTGTGGCTAAGGCCAAATCAGCCGACAGGAACACGATTATACTTACGGGCATAGCTATGCTGTTCCTGTTTCAGTCTATGGTGTCTCTGGTCCAGTATCTGGGAAGTGCCCAGCAGCAGTCATCGCTCTTGTTCTGGATGTTCGGCAGCCTGCAGAGGGCAACATGGGGGAACATCCCGATTGTTTTTGCGGCGGTCGTGCTGATAGGCATACTGTTCATGGCGAACAGCTGGAAACTGACATCTCTCAAACTCGGCGACGGCAAAGCTACGAGTCTCGGCGTCAACGTGAAGAACCTTCGGAGAAAGATCCTCATAGGAGTATCCGTACTGACATCCGTAGCCGTCAGTTTCACGGGGACTATAGGATTCGTAGGTCTTGTCGGACCGCATATCTCCCGAATGCTGGTGGGAGATGACCATAGGTACTTCCTGCCCCTTTCCGCGCTGATGGGGGCAATGCTGCTGTCTGTATCTTCCACCATCAGCAAGATAGTGTCCCCCGGACTGATATTTCCGATAGGGATAATCACATCGCTTGTGGGAGTGCCGTTCTTCATGATGCTGATACTGAAGAAGAGGAGGGCTGCATACTGATGCTGGAGATCAGGAATCTGGGGTTTTCGTACGGGGATCTCAGGGTACTGAAAGGGCTGGAGTTATCGATAGGGAAAGGTCTCACGTCGATTATAGGCCCCAATGCCGCCGGGAAAACGACCCTCATGAGATGCATCGCGGGTCTGATGGATTATTCAGGGAAGATAGACTTCCGCGGAGAGGACATACGGGAATCGTCGGAGAAGACGGCGTTCATGCCGCAGGAGATGCCGGAGCGCACATCCCTCAGTGTGATGGAAGTGATTCTGATGGGAATGCTCGACCGTCTGAAATGGCGGGTGGACTCGGATGACATTGAAGCAGCATACGCCGCATTGTATGAGATGGGCATAGAGGACCTTGCCGCGAGACATATGAACGAACTGTCCGGCGGACAGTGCCAAATGGTCATGATCGCACAGTGCCTCGTGAGAAACCCGAAACTTTTGCTCATGGACGAACCGATCAACAATTTGGACTTATGCAGACAGCTGGAGATGTTTGAAATTGTGAAGAAAGCAACCACAGAAAGGGATCTTTCCACAATAATGATTCTTCACGATATCAGCCTCGCGGCAAGATATTCGGACAGAATGATCATTTTATCAAACGGTTCGGTTCACAGCACCGGGCACCCGTGCGATGTTGTGACGGAGGAAATGCTGCGCGATGTGTACGGGGTGGAAGCTTCGGTAAAGATAGAGGACGGTGTACCGCACCTGAACCCGAAACGCTCCATACGTCTGAATCTTAACAGCAAAAAGCAAGAAGGAGGAATTTGAAAGTGGAAACGAAAAAAATGGCAGTGATCGTATTTGCCGCAGCCCTGCTGGTTTGTGTTGCAGCATATGCGCTCGTTGGTTCGAACGACAAAGAAGACGAGAGCGGAACCATAGAAATAGAGGATGCTCTGGGCCGTAAAGTTATGATAGACTATCCGGTAGACAGGCTGGTCGTGGAGTGCACAGGATTCAATACATTCGCCGCAGTGGGCGGAGACGGGTTCTTTGATAAGGTTGTGGGAATAACAGGGGAACTGGAACAGTTCGATAAACCGCTTTGGGATGCATATTGTCAGAGGTATCCCGGCCTGGCCGATGCAGAAGTAGTCGGGATATCGTACCAGGGGACATTCAGCGTGGAGAAGATAATCTCTCTGAATCCGGATGTGGTGATTCTCTCGCCGTATCTGAAAACCTTGGGTATGCTGGACCAGAGCGTATTTGACAATATGGACAGCGCGGGAGTGAAGTACATATTCGCCGGGTTCTACAACGATGCGTTGGACGAAGGGATGTACGACAAGACCCTGAAAACAATAGGAAAGATACTGAATCAGGAGGAGCGCGCGCAGCAAGTCATTGACTTCTTCAATGAGGAAGTGGAGAAGGTCTACAGCAGGCTGCCCGAATCCGATAATAAGCCGACCGTATACTACGAGATTCTCGGAACACCGAACGAAGTACCCGGATCAACGGCAACATACGGCAACCCGATGCTGATATACGGCGGGAGTCACAACATAGCCGAGGATGATTCGATAATAAAAAGTGCCGGATGGGGATACATGAGCCTCGAGTTCCTTATGACCAAGAATCCAGACTGGATTGTACTGTTTGCGGGAGGATTCTACGATATCAATCTGACGAAATACTTCGGCATCGGTTCCGACCCCACGGAAGAGGAACTGGCAGCGATGGCGCATTCATACATGGACAGAGCCGGATGGGATTCCCTGTCCGCAGTGAAGAATGGACGGGTCCATTTCCTGCAAAGCACACTGAATAACAGCGCGGAATGTTTCGTGACGCTTCAGTATGCAGCGAAATGGGGATATCCTGAATTATTCGAGGATTTGAATCCCCTTGAGAATCTGGAGAGATTCTACGAGGAATTCTCTCCGCTCGGAATAAGCGGCAACTGGGATTATACGCCGGAGGCCTGACCGGAAAGGTAAACAAAACAAATGTATGCGCGGCCGGCAGGAATGCGGGTATAACTCTGCCGGCCGTTAAGTTTATGTTATCTGCCCGCGAAAACCTGTTCAGAGCGATTCGGAAGCTCCGGGCTGATTCCCTTATTCTGAAAGATACGATGATCATTTCCGGACCCTCCGCGGGATGAAAACCAATCCGAATAATATCGCCGAATACTGCAGAGATTCCCGCCAAGCGGCAGGACTCTTCCGTCAAATTTTCTCAATATCAAAATCAACTGTCGAACTCGGGCCGCATAACAGAAGACCCAAACTCGCGGCTGATACCTCATTGTATATCTCCGGTGTGTTTCGAGGTTTTGGCAGTGATGTCAATTAAAAAAGATGCCGATCCGTGTTGCATTCGGAAACCCAAGACCGTGGTTTGAGTGTTATCCGCCTGCAATGAATATGACGGCGGGTGTTTAGTTTCAATGACGGAAACAATCATATGATACAGAATTACAGTATCATTATGTGTAAATTTTTTACATTTAATTACCATTTTTCATACGTATTATATACTGATAGAGCGTCCGGATACAGGTGGCAGAAGAAATAATCAGGAAAATGTACCTGGAGAAGCTGGATGAGTTCAGGGACCGCCCCGACCTTATTAAGATCATCACCGGAGTAAGAAGATCCGGCAAATCCACTCTCCTTGCACAGTTCAGAAACAGGCTGGAGAGCGCGGGAGAGAAAGCGGTCTCCATAAATCTTGAAGAGAAACGCTTCTCCATCACGACAAAACGCGAACTCAACTCATATATAGCGGAGATGATGGCAACACCGCAGGACTACATTCTTCTGGATGAGGTGCAATACGTGACCGGGTGGGAAGATGTTATCAACACCCTCCGCAGCAACGGTGCCAATGTATACGTAACAGGGTCTAACGCCAAGATCCTCTCTTCAGAGTTCGACACGGCCATAGCCGGCAGATATGCAGAGATCCATATCCTCCCGTTTTCATTTGCCGAGTTTTTGGAGAGATATCCTCCAAAAGGAGAGATCAGAACAGAACAAAGGTTTGATCAATTCTTGGTGCAGGGCGGGATGCCGATCCTTAATCTGGACGACCCCGCAGGCAAGAACCGCACGATCATGGAAGGCGTTTATGATTCCATCGTCAACCGCGATGTAGTGTCCAGAAGCAAGATGGACCCGGCCACCATCCGCAGGATGACGGATTTCATGTACTCCAACGTCGGCAATATAACAACCGTAAGTTCGCTTGCTTCCGGTTCGGGTGTCAGCGACAGCAGGACCGTGGACCGCTATCTGGATGCACTGACAGATTCTTTCATATTTTACAAAGTCAACACTTTCGACCTCATCGGAAAGAAAATAATGAAAGTCAAAGCAAAATACTACGCATCGGACACGGGACTCAGGAACACTGCTCTCGGACACACTGATGACGGGGCCGCCGGCATCCTGGAGAACATCGTGTTTTTGGAGCTCATACGGCGCGGATACGAAGTGGTCATCGGAAGCTACCGCGATTACGAAGTTGACTTCACGGCCAGAATAGACGGAGTAACGGAATTCTATCAGGTAGCCAAGACACTTTCGGGCAATGCAACGATCAGCCGCGAGGAACGCCCGCTGAAACTCCTGGGTGATAAAGAAACAAAGATTATCCTCACTCTGGACAGAGATCTGCCCGGAGAGAAAAACGGAATACGTTACATGAATCTGATCGACTTCCTGCTGAACGAATATTGATTATTCGATCTCTATCCGTCTGTTCATGATGCTGATCGCCGGAATTGATGCTAAACCCCGATGCGGGATACACAATTCTCAGCGAAGGTTCTGACAGCCGCGAAATTCATGTTCGATCCATCCCTTGGAGACCCATTCGGAACGATCCGGCAGCATCCGCCGAATTCACGTTTTCCGTTTACTCGTAAGAGATACAGACATCATCGTAATCCTTGTCTGATTTGTCTCTGTCTTGCGGGTCTTTGGGCGAAGGAATATTATTTTCTGCCAAACACGCATCACTTCCAACCTGACTGTTCCACATGCTCCAGTATAATCCCTGTTTTGCGATCAGCTCATCATGTGTTCCGGTTTCCGCGATCTTCCCGTCAGCCATCATGAATATTCTGTTGCATCTTCTTACCGTGGAGAGTCTGTGTGCCACGATGATCGTTGTGCATTTCAATTTGTTACTGAACAGCGTATCGTACACTTTAGCCTCGGATGCGAAGTCTAAGTTGCTTGTGGCCTCATCCAAAATCAATATCTCAGGTTTCCTGATGAATGCCCTTGCCAGTCCGATGCGCTGTCTTTCTCCGCCGGAGAGGTTTGCGCCCGCTTCTTCTAAATATGTGTCGTATCGCGATGGGAATCTGCCAATGAAATCCGAACAACCGGCCATTTCGCACGCTTTTCGTATGTCGTCGTCCGTAGCGGACGGAACGGAAAATCGAATATTTTCGCTTATAGTTCCGCTGAATAACTCAACTTCCTGCTGAACGTATGCCGCTCTTTTTCTGTACAGATGCATATCCAAATCTTCAAGATCGTATCCGGCGATGTTAACTTTTCCGCTTTCCGGAACCCAAAGACCCATGATAACTTTGCATATCGTCGTCTTTCCGCATCCGCTTTCTCCGACGATGGCTATTTTCTCTCCTCCGGCTATATTGAATGAAATATCAGACAGCGTAGGTTTTCTGAATCCGTATCTGAAACTCAGATCCGCAACCGAAATGTTTCCGAAAAGTGTTTCCGGGATGCTTCTCCCTTTGTATATTTCGCTCTCTTCTTCAACGTCCAGTATCTCACTCAGTCTCTTGAGTGCGATATCCGCTTCCTGTATCTGGAACTGCACGCCCACCAGTCTGCTTATCGGTCCCATAAAGAATCCGCTTAACGACGAGAATGCCATGAGTGTTCCCAAAGAAATCTCTCCGCTCATGACGTATATCGCACCGAGCCACATCATCAGCAGACTGCCTACCGTTGATATGGATGACGAAACCACTCCCTGATAGTTCGAAAGGACATTGGCTCTGTAAGCTATGCGCAGTGTTTTTATGAATCGGTTTTCGATCTTTTCCATAGTGTCTTCTTCGGCGGCGCTGCCTTTGACTGTCTCTATCCCCCTCAGAGATTCTATGGTTGCTGAGTTAAGCAGTGCAGCGGCTTCCATCTGTTCGCGGTTGATCTTTTTGTAGGGCTGTCTGAAAATGTATACCAGCACCAGACTCACCAGAGTGAATGCTATTATAACTCCGAACAGCGAAGGGTTGATAGTATACAGGACGATTCCGGTTACGGCGGCAAACACCACATCCAGTATAAGCGTCAGCATCAGTCCCGACACGACAGACACGATCGTACCGGCATCCTGGAATCTTGTTATTATGTCTCCCGTTTTCCTTGTTCCGAAGAATCTCATCGGGAGATTGAATATATGTGTGAAATATCCGAGCATCAGCGGTATGCTGATTTTTTGCGACAAGTGCAGAACAACATGCTGCCTTATCGAACCCAGTGCGATATTCATTACCGCAACGATAACAAAAATCAGTACCAAAACAAGAAGCTGATCCTTCAGACCATACGGCAGTATGTCGTCAATGAGGAACTTATTGAAGAACGAGGATACGATTCCCAGAATGGTTATAAGGAGTCCTGAGATTATAGTGGTGACAAAGAGCCATTTTTGATTCAGGATCAGGCTCATGAATTTGGAGAATGTTGATTTCTTGCTTATCTTTGAAGCTGTGAATTCAGTCGACGGCTTGATCAGAATCATAATATTATCGAACTCTTTCGAGAAATCGCTGTAATTCAGTTTCCGTTTTCCTGTGGCAGGATCCAGTATTTCCGCATTTTCCCTGCTTGTTTTCGTAAGAACAACGTAGTGCGGATGTCCGTCCTTTGTGACGGTGTGCCCCAACTCCCGACTCTGCAATAACAAGGATCCGGGACCGTATTGCGCACATGCGCCGGACACGAACCGGATCATATGCTCGGCATGTCTGCGCCGAATGCTTCCAGGATGAGTCTCTGCTTCTTTCCTATCTCGGATATCAGCATCGTATCTCCGATCTTGGATACCGTCACGAGATTCAGTTTCCTCAGGATCATCGGCATCCCGAGCCTCCTGAGCATCGGATCCCCGGATATGATCCGGCAGGAATACATGCGCAGCCCTGTCGCTATGAACTGTATAAACATCATGCCCTCCGCCGATATGCTGCTGCGGACGTATTCAAGACCGCCGTCCATATCGTCCTTCAGTGCTTCGTAGTCCTTCTCGACCCAATCTCTCAGATGATACATCTCGAGGACATCTTCTGCCGCTTCGCCGGATGTCGTCAGGAGTATGAGTCTCCCGCACTTCCTCATGGCAAACGATACGGCATTCCTCTTCCTGGACAGCGAGATATATCCGCTGTTCCCGGAAATGTCAAAGAATGTGCGCATGTCCGCATTCCTGCCGCTGAATAGTGCGCGGACATTCTCTTCCGACCATCCGGTCTGTTCCGCTTCCCGTTCCAGTGTGTCTATGCGTTCCGCCAAAGTGTCGATCTCATCCTTCCTGCGGCTGTTGTTCTGGAAGACCAGCACCCTCATCGTCCCTGCAGACATTCCGCCGGCATCCCCGAACGGCACCCTGATTCTCAGGTCGGCGTACATCTCCGTCCTCCCGTGAAACCGGAACATGTTCTCCGGATTTTCCAGATCGTTCATGGCGGCCGAGAGCGCGCTCTTGAAGATATCCCTGCCGGACGGCACGGGTATCGTGAATCCGAAACCTTCGGAGCGCATGGAACGGATGTTATTCAGGGAGTAAAATCCGCGGTCCATGACCAGATGCTCTGCCGACGAACCCATTGCCCTGAGTTCCTTCACGAGATTTATCAGCGTTGCGCTGTCCGCAATGCTTCCCGGATACAGTTTGTAGTATACAGGCATACCGCGCCTGAGACTGTGAACATAGCCCATATTGACCTGAGGCAGACCGCTTTTCCTGTACCTGCGGCCGTATTCAAGCATATCGTACAGCTTGGATGACGAGAACAGGGCGGCGGTGTCGAAGACCACTGTGCCGGAATCCCTCATCGCAGAGGCGCAGTATCTCTTTCTGGCATCCTCGTTCCTGCCTACGGCATGAACGATCTCGGACATCCTCTGCGACGAATAATCTCTGTCTATCCCCAGAAGCTCGCGCAGATACGTTGCGGATACAGAATCCCCGACGGATCTGAGACTTGACGGCTGCGCTATCCGCATGACAGCAAGCGCGAGGATGTCTTTGCCGGCGGTATCGCCGAATGCCTCGATGAGGGCATCCTTCAGCCCGGACTGCACGGCGAGGTGAACCAGCAGATGATACTGTCCGAGGTTCTTGCTCCAGTACAGTTTCCCGGGTGCGGGCGCAGGTACGGACGCAGTCCTGCGTCTGCTCTCATCAAGCTTTCCGTTCCTGTCGCAGGGTCCGATATATTCGCGCCTCTGCCGGGAGTTCTTCTTCTCCGGGTCCCAGACCGCTTCGGTCACCCTGTACAGATAATATCTGCCGCGGATCTTCTGAACCACATCGTATGCCATTGTTATTGGCAATAACAATGTTAATATATAAACGTTGCAGCAGGCCAGCATCGGAGGTCGATCATACATTGTTATTGCAGAGTCGGGAGTTGGGGGGTGTGGCATACGGCAGGCAGAGTGAATTCCCCCTTTGTGAATTCCTCATTGGTTATGCGTATCGGCTTGGTTTCCAGTCCCAGCTTCTTTGCTCCGGCGCACAGTCCTTCGATATTTGTCCCCAGGATATCGGTCCCGCATGCGTCCCTAAGCCCGGTAAGCGTAACCTCCTTTCCGTAATGGAGACAAATCATTGCCAGTGTGGCGACACCGCAGTCCGTCGAATCATGCTGCATTACGAGTATGTTCTTTCTCATCTGAATCCAAGCCCCCTTAACAGCCAATCCAGCCATGTGGATTCTTCATAGATTATCGATGCATTTACCATCATGCCGTTCATTACTTGAATCGATACGGCCTTTTTGTTCAAAACAGTCTCGTCAATCATCACCTCGGCTGTAAACCAAACGTTTCCGTTCGAATCGATGCTGCTGTCGCTGCCGATTCCCGTCACTCTGCCTTCAAGTTTCCCGTAAGTTGCGCTCGGATATCCGACAACATCCATATGCACGATGCTGTCTTCGAACAGGTATGGGCGGTATGCAACCGGAATCTGAAGTTTCACCATCGCTTCGTTTGCATCGATCGCACCGGACACAGAAAACAGGAGAGTGCCGGAGGAAACGACCATCCCTGTTTTAAGAACTGCTTCCAAATGAACGATTCCGCTTGTTTTTGCTTTGATAGTGCTTTCTTCAACCAGAGTCTCCGCATACTCCTTTTGGAATAAGGCCTGCATATACGTCGGTTCGTATTCCCTGATTACCCGTTCGCACTCCATAAGCGTACTGTCTAACGAAGACTGCCTGTTCTCAGACAGTGTATTATACTCGTCTGCTTCTATTTGGGACATCTGATCCAGAAAACCTTCGAATATAAGATACATAAATCTGTCCGAATGTGAATTGAATGGATTCTGGTTTCTGGAGTTAGTTCTGATGTCCTTATTAATATCATAGTTCTTGATCATATCGAGCATTTGTACATATCCGCCGAGAATGCTCCAATAGTAGTCTGCGAGACCTGTGTACATTTCCAGCTGAGCTTTCGGCTGGGCAGAGCCAATCGTGATCAGATTGTCACCTCCCTCCACATACTGGCCCTCAACCACATGTACTTCATCTATTTCTCCGCTCACAGAAGACATCATGTATATTTTGTCGTCGGATTGAATTATTCCCGTGCTGTGTATTACCTCTGATTTCTTGCTCATATCGGCCACGGCAACGGCTGCAATAAGGGAAACGAGTATTACAGCCACGATAGCCGTCATGAATTTAGGAGGATTCTTGCTGTACAGCATAGAACTGTCTCTCAGATCGTCAAGATTTCTCAGCTGTTTGGTCATACGTCACTCTCCATAGGTATGAATACATCTATTGTGGAAAGGGAATCTTTACGTTCAACATATACGGTATAATTTTCTTTTTTCAGTTCTGTCCCGTTCTCGTACGCGTAGACAGATATTTTCTCAAACCTAAATCTGCGGTTTGTAGTGATACGTCCTTGTAACCGTACAGAATCCTGATACTTCTTTAAATACCGCATATAAGCGATATATAAAACAGAGGCGTTATATATGTGACCTTGC
>JAIRYF010000039.1 GCA_031267895.1 Candidatus Methanoplasma glyptotermitis | reverse complement strand
GGTGCGGAGACGTTCGGTGCATAACGGAGATATCAAAGACAAACAGAGAACTCTATGCGTTATTCGGTATCGCTGTACCGACTGACAGGGACATTACCCACATTTGAGAATTTCGGTTTTTATCTATCATTTCCTACCTCCTGTGCTGATTTCAACACATGCACTTAACCGTACTGAGTCATATATATAAGTTTGGATGTATACGACAGATCCGCTAATGAGAAACACCGAGCACAGAAACATCCCGGCTCAAGGGCCTCTTTTCAAGAAGCAGATTGTAGCAAATCTTTGGACAAAGTAATCACTGTCCGCGAGGACGTATTGCCGCCGGAACTTCACTCATCCGGCGTTTTTGAGAATAAACATATTTTTTGTGAGGCTCAGAGCAGGTTCTTCGCCTCTTCCGGAGTTATCTCCAGTGCTTTGAGCATGTACTCCAGTGCTTTCTTGGCATACGGTGCCCTGGCTTTGGGATCTTCCATGATTTCGCCGTACGTTGCCATGACATTGTTGAAGAATTCTATGGCAAACTCGGAATACAGCGATGATTCCAATGATTCATCTATCTGCGCCGCTTCGTTGTATGCTTTCTCGGCTTCGTCGTATTTGTTTACAGAAATGCAGAACAGTCCGTATGACTGGTAGAAATCGACTCTGTCGCCGTCCAGTTCGATCGCTTTCCTGTAAGCGTCCATTATCTCCTCGGGCGAGACTTTGGCACCGAACATGCCCGAAGCGTAGTTGCCGCATTCGGCCCTGTAATACCAGACATCCGCATTCTTCGGATACTCGTCTGCGAGTTTCTTGAAATGAGAATATGCTTTCTTGAAGTCTCCATCATCCATTGCCTTCATTCCGGCCGCGATCTTCTTGTCCGGTGTGTCTTCCGCCATAGTTATCAGCATGGTAACGGGGAGCCTCCTTTAATCACTTTCCTCACAAAACGGCGGCCGCTGCCAAAGTTACATATATAACCTCGGCGGGAGATATTCGGGTATGATTGAAGACACATGGGAGAAGATGGGGGCAGATCCTATGGCGAAGGGGTACTCGTTCAGGAAGATCGGGATGCCGAACCCCGATATGAACACTATATCCGAATGCAGAGTGCTCTGCGAGCAGAACCTCTGCGGCGTTTACGGTCTGACCTGGGGTTGCCCTCCCGGAGTAGGCAGCGGAGAGGAATGTCTGGCCGCTGTGGCAAGTTTCTCAAAAGCGGCACTGATCACAAGGAAGTACGAAAAAATAGACACCGGAGATAAAGAACTCCTTGAAAGACTGGGCATTGAACACCGGGAGGTCTGCAGGAGATTCGGCAACGCACTTAGGCGCGAGGGATTCAGAGTCCTGCCTCTCGCCGACGGAGGATGCAGGTACTGCAGAGAATGCACATACCCCGGCAGTCCGTGCAGATTCCCCGATCAAAGGGTGCCTTCGATATCCGGTTTCGGTATATTCATGGACAAGTACATGAAATCGCAGAACATTGACTTCTCGTTTGAGAAGAACAGTGCGACCCTGTACGGACTGATACTGTACGACGAACCCCGATTCGGCAAATGATATAACCGAGGGCGTCAATCGGGCAGTGACTCCCTATGGACCGAGAGACAGTTGAGAAAGTCGCAAAGACTGCGCGCCTCGCGCTCAGCGAAGAGGAACTTGAGAGATACAGCAGGGACCTCAGCGAGATTCTTGATTATTTCAGGATACTCGATGAATCTCCGGAAGGGGACGGGGTTGGCGTGGACCCGGTGGAGATCGCGGACATCATGAGGGACGATGTACCGGGTATTTTCATGGATCCGTATGAACTTCTGAGGGACATGAAAACCTATGAAAACTACGTCAGGGGGCCTAAGCTGCTGTGAATATGGATGAAATCATGGCCTCCCTCCCAAAACTGAATGAAAAATATTCAATGTTCAGTTGCATAACCGATGATCTTGAAACAAAGGGGTTCAGGTTCCTCTTCTCGGCCAAGGACAACCTTACATCCAAAGACATGGAGACGCGCTGCGGGTCAAGGATACTCGAGGGATACCGCCCCGTGTTCGACGCGACCGCCATAGACAGGATGAGAAAAGCAGGAGGAAAGCTGATCGGCAAGAACAGCATGGATGAGTTTGGGTTCGGCACATTCAGCACGAACTCTGCCTTCGGCGTTCCCAAGAATCCTTTTGATCCAGAGAGGTCCTGCGGAGGATCTTCCGGCGGTTCTGCTTGCGCAGCTGCTCTTATAGACGGTCATATTTCGCTGGGAGTATCCACCGGAGGATCCATATGCTGTCCGGCAAGTTTCTGCGGAGTGTACGGAATAGCACCGACGTATGGCAGAGTATCAAGATACGGGCTGATCGATTACGGCAACTCCCTGGATAAGATTGGACTCATATCTTCCGATCCAAACAAACTCACTGAATTCCTTCCGGTGATTTCCGGGAAGGATCCCAAGGATCCGACATCGTGCGCACAGCCGGAACCGGGACCGAAAGGCAGGAAGATACGATCGGCGGCGGTGCCGAAGGAGGCCCTTGAAAGCATAAGCAAAGATGTGCGTTCGAGTTTCGAATCCTCTCTGGAAACACTGAAAAGCATGGGCGTAGATGTGAAACTGACGGAGATGCCCTTCCTGAAATATGCCATGCCGGCATACTATGTGCTTGCCTCATCGGAAGCGTCAACCAATCTGGCCAGATATGTTGGGATGAGATACGGCCGGCAGGATGGGGATCTGACTCTGAAGTTTGATGATTATTTTGCATCGTTCAGGTCCGAATACTTCGGTGACGAAGCGAAGAGGAGAATTCTCCTGGGCACATACGCAAGGATGGCTGGTTTCAGAGACAGATACTACGCTAAGGCTCTGAAGGTAAGACTGCATGTGATCTCTTCGTACAAGAAGGTCTTCGCAGGGTGCGATGCTGTTCTGACACCGACGATGCCTTTCGCGGCCCCCAGATTCGACGAGATATCAAAGATGGCGCCTGTCGAGTCGTACAGTGCGGATTATCTTACCGTGCCGCCGAATCTTGCGGGAATGCCCCAGCTCTCCGTCCCGTGCGGATACGACGGAGGCGGGATGCCGATAGGCATGCAGTTGGTAACAGACCACTGGGCAGAGGATCCCCTGCTGACATTCGCAGCGGACTGGGAATCGGTATTCGAAACCAGAAGACCGGAGGTGTCCCCGTGAAGATAGGATTGGAAGTGCACGTTCAGCTTCCGACGGCATCAAAGATGTTCTGTTCCTGCCCGACAGCAGATGCGGATACCCCCAATACACACGTCTGCCCGACGTGTCTGGGCATGCCCGGATCCAGACCTGTCATGAACAGGAAAGCCATGGAATACGGCATAATGCTGGCTAAGATGCTCAATTGCGAAGTATCGGATACCGTATGGTTTTCCAGAAAAACCTACTTTTACCCGGACATGAGCAAAAGTGTCCAGATAACTCAGTATGACAACCCCGTGGGAAGCGGAGGAGTATACAGCCTCGGCGGAAAGAAACCGATAAGGATCACCAGGATACATTTGGAAGAGGATCCCGGAAAGACCAAGAGAGTCGGCGATCAGTCGTCGCTCATAGACTACAACCGGTCCGGAATCCCTCTTGCGGAAATAGTCACGGAGCCGGATCTGTCCTCGCCTGCCGAGGCCAGAGAATTTCTGAAACAGCTCATCGCGGACATACGGCACACCATCGATCTGCCGGACGGCGGAGAGAGAAGCATACGCTGCGACTGCAACATATCTGTGGGAAAAGAAAGATGTGAGGTCAAAAATGTCACCGGCCTGAGGAATGTCGAAAGGGCACTGACATTTGAAGCGGTGAGGCAGACGAAGGTCCTGAAGGCAGGCGGAAAGATCGACAGGGAAACCAGGCGTTTTGATGAGGAGAGGGGCGTCACTGTCTCCGTCAGGAAAAAAGAACTTGAGTCCGATTACGGATACATTGACGAACCCGACCTCGGGATATTCCGTATCGGGGAGCTCGCAAAATCGATATCCGTAAAGGAAAGCCCTCTTGAGATGTCGGTGAGACTGAGCAGGGAATACGGAATAGACAGCAAAGCTGCACAGCAGATAGTCTCGACATCGGTTGATCTTGCGAAAGCGTTCGAGAAAATCGCAGCTGCTGCGGGATCGGCTCAGACAGCGATGTCCTGGACAGCCGGTGTCATAAGTGCGAATTGGAAAACCTTCGAGACAGGAGGCGGAGACATTGAGGGAATAGTCGGCATAGTGAAGAGGTTCAGCGATGGCGAAATCACGGATGTCGAGACGGGCATGGAACTCAAGGCATACATGACAGGCACTGACATCCGGACAGCCGGAGATCGGAGTTCCGGGCTGGATCAGATAATAGAAGATTACCTGAGTGCACATCCGGAGATCATATCGGAGATACGGAAGAACGGAAAAGCAGTCAACAGGATTATCGGGCATGTAATGGAGGAGACTCGTGGCATGCACTCCTCATCAGATATTGTATCCGCAGCGAAGCGGATCATCGACTCAAAAATCTGAAACGCCTGCGTGATGACCGTAATTTTACCGCAGAATCAAAAAAGAGTTTCCGGGCCGGCGTCCCGACCGGCCCGGTAGGTGATTCGGACATTATACGGAGGCAATGTCCGGGTCCGTATGAACGAACCCAATGTCACTGTAACCTACAACACACTGCAGATATATAAATTTAGGTATTCCTAAATTTAAACCTCATCGGCATTTTCCGGGTCTTCGAAATCCATATCTTCGATGGCCAGTGTCATTATTTGGAGTTCTTCGAGCTTTCTGTAATCAACCTTTGCCGGAGAATTGTCAAGCAGAGACACTGCTCTTTTATTCTTCGGGAATGCAATAACATCCCTTATTGTCTCCTTTCCCAGCAGAATCGACAGGAATCGGTCTACTCCGAGGGCCATACCTCCGTGAGGAGGCGCACCGTAGCCCAGAGCTTCGACGAAGAATCCGAAATCTGCCATGATCTTATCTTCGTCCATACCGATTTTTCTGAAGACCTCGGTCTGAAGTGCCGGATCGTGTATTCTCAGTGATCCGGACCCGAGTTCGCTGCCGTTAAGACAGAGATCAAAACATGCTCCGCCCACATATTCGTCTCCGAGATCATTCTCCGGCAGCACGAACGGGTGATGGAATGCATCGTATTTCCCTGATACCGGATCAATATCGAACATCGGACAG
Source organism: Candidatus Methanoplasma glyptotermitis (assembly GCA_031267895.1). Taxonomy (GTDB): domain Archaea; phylum Thermoplasmatota; class Thermoplasmata; order Methanomassiliicoccales; family Methanomethylophilaceae; genus Methanoplasma; species Methanoplasma glyptotermitis. The sequence continues at coordinate 3,862 of JAIRYF010000039.1, read as the reverse complement.
TCCACGAGCCAGATGAATTGCATCTCCCCCTCCGGGACCAGGTCTAAGTCCTCTGCCAGTTTCCTCCTCAGATTTCCGCCGCCTTCGTACGTTGATTTACGCGGCCCTGCTATCAGGAACAGCAGGTCTCCTTCCTCTGCATCCATTTTCCGCCGGATTGCCTCCAAAATCTCAGGCGTGAAGTATTTTGTTATATTGCTGTCGAGTTTGCCGTCCTTGCATCTCATCCATGTGAGTCCGCCGAGACCGAATTTTTTGGCTTGGCCGATGTATCTGTCCACATCGTTTCTTCCGACGCGTTCTCCCGCAATTTCTGCCTTCAGATTTATTCCGGCGACGATCCCTCCGGCTTTGATGATTCTCTGAAATATCTCATACGGAGCATCTTTAACGGTCTCTGTGAGAGAGACAAATTTCAAATCGTACCTGAGATCGGGCTTGTCGGAACCGTATGATTCTATTGCCTCCCGATATCCTATGCGTCTGAACGGAGTCTCCGGTTCCGTACCGAAGAGACCTCTCCAAACGTACGTTATGAGTCCTTCGATCATGTCCTGTATATCCTTCATGTCTACGAACGACATCTCCATATCTATCTGCGTGAACTCGGGCTGACGATCCTTTCTTGAGTCTTCGTCCCTGAAACATCTCGCGATTTGGTAGTAACGGTCCATGCTGCCTATCATCAGCATCTGTTTGAACAGCTGCGGGGACTGGGGCAGGGCGTAGAATGCACCCGGATGTATCCTCGAGGGCACAAGATAATCTCTCGCACCTTCCGGCGTGGATCTTGCGAGAATCGGAGTTTCTATTTCAAGGAAGCGGTTCTCTTCCATGTATTGTCTGACCAGGTGCAGGAATCTGCTTCTTGCCTCCATGGCATGTATCATCTCTGTTCTTCTGAGATCCAGATATCTGTATCTCATTCTGGTGTCCTCGTTCGGGAGGACACCTTCTTTCTGATCGCCGAGTTCGAACGGAGGGGATCCGGATCTGTTAAGAAGCTAAGCACCCGTTATGAGAACTTCTGTGTCTCCAGTCGGATTCCTGCTGTCTTCGGTGCCTTCCACTCTTTTCCGGACTATACCGCCGACCGACACCGCGGACTCGCGTGTGAATGTCCTCATTATTTCGGAAAGAGAGTCTTTGTCGATCCCTTCCGGAATATCTTCCGGATCAAAGACAACCTGCGTTATGCCGTATCTGTCGGCAAGGTCGATGAATGCTACTCCGCCGTGGTCCCTGGAAAACCTTACCCATCCCTGAAGACAGACTTTTTTTCCGATATCGCCGGACCTGAGTTCCCCGCAGGTGTTGGTTCTTTTCATAGAAGTACCTCAATTTCCGTAATTCCGGCCAAGAACAGGGGAATATAAAGCTTTGTTTACTCTCTGTTCCTCAGAACCGGAACAAAATCGCCGATGTCCTTGACGACATTGAGCACCACGGATGTATTTGTCTTCCTGACACTGCTTATTGAATTGATCCTCTTGACCGTGTCAGAGAACTCCTCTCTGTCAAGACACGAGATCATAACAATGATGTCCGCGTCCCCGGTGACATCGAAAATGGCCATGACCTGCGGGATTTCTTTGATCTTTTCCTGAGTATCCACAACATCATCTGCATAGACATGAACCATGCCCATGTACTCAAACCCAAGATTCAGATAATTGACCTTGGCACGGTATCCGTTGACAACTCCTTTTGCCTCGAGAGCCTTGACTCTTTGTATGAGGGTCGTCGGGTGCACGGTGAGTTGCTTTGCTATCTGTCTGAAAGAACCCTGACTCGACTTGCACAGCAACTCTACGATTCTTCTGTCTAGATCATCATAATCATTAATATCCGCCATTAAGTACACTCCCGGAACCGTGAACCTCATATCGAATATTTATTACATGGGATTTTCTTGTCCTCTGCATGACAGAAGAGATCTTCAGGCGCGACAGTTATGCCTTCGAGTTCGAGGCCAAAGTGCTGTCGGCGGACGGAGACGAGATCGAATTGGATATTACTGCTTTCTACCCAGGCGGCGGAGGACAGGTATGCGATACAGGTAAGATCAGAGGTTCGGATGTCACGGAAGTCTTTCTCAATAAAAACAGAATAATACACAGGGTGCCCGGAAACGATCTGAATCACGGAGATACGGTCTGGTGCAGCGTGGATTGGGACCGGCGCTATGATCTCATGATGGGGCACACGGGGGAACACCTTCTCTTCTGCTCGCTGAGGAGGCAGGTACCGGATCTTTCGGTAAACAAGATATACATATCCCCGAAAAGCAAATGCGTCGTGGTTGACAGAGACATAAGCTGGGATGATATACGGGAGGCGGCGGTATTTGCCAACCGGGCCATAAGGGACAATCTTCCCGTTACCAAGACGGTAATGAGCAGGGACGATCCGGAAATGTGCAGAGTGAGGATAAAAAAGGAGAGAATACCGGAGGGGGAGGATGTGTCTGTGGTCTCAATCGGCGATATAGATCTATCTGCATGCAGCGGACTCCACGTCATGGAAACCGGAGAACTCGAGATGATATTTGTAGACCGAAAGGTATCGGCGGGGAAGGATGGGACTGCCGTTCATTTCAAGGTCGGGAATGAGGCAAAAGATGCCGCTGCATACTTGGCCAATACATGTCTGCAGGCATCGGATGCTGCGGAGAGCAAACCTGAAGATCTGATGCGTGCCGTGTCAAATCTGAGAGCAGAAACGGAAACACTCAGAAAAACAGCAGGTCTGTTCGCCAGGGAACGGCTCATGTCGCTTGTTCCGGCAGCGGTCGGGGATGCGGAAATAGTGGGCGGGGTGTTCCCTTCTGTTGACCTGCCGATATTGTCCGAGGCCGCAGAATACCACAAGAATTCGGGGAGGATATGCATCTTGGTATCGGTGGGAGACGGTACGTCCGCGGTCATGTCATCCGGATTCGGCGGAATAGACTGCAAAGCGATCCTGTCCGGGGTGCTTGCCGAATTCGGCGGAAGAGGCGGCGGCAAACAGGATTTTGCTCAGGGAGGTGTCTCGGACCCGTCGGTGTCCGGGAAGCTGTTCTCCAAGCTAACGGAAGAAACCGCCGCACGCCTACATTAATTAAGGAAAATCGCACTGAGGGTGATAACATGGCAGGAATGAGAGGTGTCAATCCCCGTCAAATGCAGCAGGCAATGAAGAAGATGGGCATAAAACAAACGAACATCGACGGCGTTACAGAAGTCATAATACGGACTGCCGACCGAGAAATAGTCATCACCGGAGCCGAGGTTGTCTGTGTAGATATGCACGGAAGCCACAGCTACCAGATATCGGGGAAAGAGGAGATAAGGGAACCGAGATCGATATCGGGTTCGCCGGCGGCGGCATCGTTCCCCGAAGAGGATATAGAGCTTGTGATGTCACAGACCGGCTGTGACAGAGAGAGAGCGGTAAAAGCACTTGAGGACGCAGTCGGGCAGCCTGCAGAAGCGATCCTTGCAATAATGACAGGTTGATAGTATGTGTCTTGCGGTTCCGGGAAAAATAATCAGAATCGAAGGAGACATCGGGGATATCGACTTCGGAGGCGTTATCCGTAAGACCAATATCTCCATGGTCGAGGCAAGAGTGGGGGATTGGGCAGTCATACATGCCGGGTTCGCAATTGAAATAATGAACGAGGAAGAGGCTCAGGAAACGCTCAGGCTTTGGAATGAGGTTCTTGAGAGCGAACGCAATTCGGCATGACAGCACCGCCCCTGTCTTATCAAGGAACTTCGTGAACGCTAGAGCCTGTGATGATATCCTTGATTATTAAACCTCCCAAGTAGACGAAGACAGGGATCTGAAGACCTATGCCGTGATGAGGTCTTCTGTT
>JAIRYF010000059.1 GCA_031267895.1 Candidatus Methanoplasma glyptotermitis | reverse complement strand
GGCACGGCCGTCCGGACAGGAAAATCTTTATCTGTTTCCCTTTCCATCATACGTCGGTCTGTGCCATTTGAAGTTGCAAACCTGAATGCGCGGACCAACTTTTAATTGGGCGGATATTCAGGGGACAATTCGGGATTCACGCTTCCGGTGACTCAGTAACAGTATCCATGGCAAGACCGATGCCGTCCAAGACCGCAATTCAGATGTTTATGAGATTGTCTGAACCAGCCGCATTTCTTTCTGTATACCTGACTTTGACAGTTGGGATTTTTCAACATTTATTTCGACAAAAATTTGACAGAAGAACCGTCTCGCCGACACATGTCCGAATCAGATCAGCCATATAGTCAATGTATGTCTTCTTATGTGTTTCATTTGGAAAATAATTCTTGTTTATTTCCGAAAAGAATTTGACAGTTGCGTCTCTCTGTGCTGTTACAACAGCTGTTTTCCGGATAAGGACTCCTTATACTGCTGTTTCTTTTCTCTGTGTATCAGGATCTGTTGCAAAAAAAAAACAAGAATTGTGTGCTGATGCTTGTTAAAATCGCTGCCTGATGAGATGTTTACGGATCGCGGGATCACTGTCTGACCGCAAAACTCAACTGTCAAATTATCAGAAGAATGAAATTTCAAGGCAACTGTCGAGGTCAGGTTACACTACAAAATAGAATTTAGGTTTTGAACTCAGAAAGTACGTTCAAACAACCCGAATGGATTGGATTTCCGAAAGCATTTGAAGCTGTAAACGGAAGGGTCCCCCGCCGCAGCAACGGCGGGGTATTTATCCGGATTCGGTTAAGAGTCTCGGCGCAAACGCGCCGACATCCGTGAATATTTCAAATTCGATCTTTTCCGTATCGGAGTGTTTATATGCATTCGCAAACACCGCATAGTAACCGGTGTATCCGGAATATGTTCCGCCGTTCAGGTATATTTCGGCATACGAGTCTGCGGTGAATCCTTCTTCGGCAAGTTTCGATGACCGATCCACAGTGAATTCCATAACAAATAGTTCTTCTCTGAAGCTGGAATGACTGTGACACTGAATCTCCTCTCCATGATAAGGTATGGGCACCGTGCCTGGACCCATGTCAAAGAGGTGGCCTTTAAACTCCCCGTTACCATCATAGGTGCTCCTGACTTCGGAACCCGATGCACGGAAATCGCTGCTTTTCGGTGTCACGGTTATGCTGTGATTTATGAAATATTGGCTGCTACCGTCGTCGCGCCCGTACAGTATCTCGCTGTATTCAGAGTAGACGCTGAGCCATCCGTAATGTCCTTCTTTGTCACCATATACATGGACCGTCGGTCCGAGAGGAACATCGCTGTAATATCCAAAGTCCCGATCGCCGGATGTGTTTTTCAGTGCGGACAGAATTGCCTCGGACCAGTTGTAAGAGCGGATCAGCGCGTCTTTCGGTTCAAACGTTTCTGCTGTATACAGATACTTCTCCCCCGTCTGCGGATTGTAGCATATCCCGACGGCGGATGCATACTTCGAAAAAGTATCGCTGAGAACTATGACCGCACTGCCCGTCTTAGTGAGCGATTCTATTTCCGCTATCGCGGAAGGAGTGCCGTGGGCGATGATCCAGCCCAGGTTTATCGCAACTATGCTGCCCGGGGAAACGGCTTCGAGTTCGTTTGCGTATGTCACACGGCTAGTGCTGCCGGCAAGCCATACGCGGATGTTATAATCGGAAAGCCCGACGGCGTACACATCCGCATCTGTGAACTCAACTGCCCCGTATCCCGAAACGGGATACTCCGGTGCCGGACCTCTTGGTGAATTTAACGCGGCAGATACAGCCACGATTACGATCATCGCAATTACGGCAACGGCAACAATAATCGCTGACATATTCTTGTTCTTTTCTGCAGTCATTCCTGTTTCCTTCAATGTGTTCTCTAATTCTATGGTGATTTCAAGATAGTTTGAGAAAAATAAGAAAATGTTTGCGTTGAGCTTAGCCTAGCATGAATCCGCCGGCATCAACCACGACTGACAGAGTAAATGACGAATAGTCGGAGTACCCAAGCAGGGTCGTTTTCCTATACTCTCCCCTATATTCATCGATCGAGTAGTGATATGAATTTCCAACAGACATCCCGCCCGTTATTATTGCTCCAGGCTGAATGTAGTAGGTGTCCTTTGCGGAATTGGATCCGGCATTTATCTGATGAAACCACTCTGCCTTGTTCTGTATAAAGCTTGAATGGTCATGAACCTGGACATCTGGGATGGCGTATGACACAGTTCTGCTGAAGTTGATTCCTGCAGATACGACACCGTTCGAACTGGCACCGGCACTTATCCCTATCGTGTGTGCCACAGTGCTCGTGCCGCTTGTTGTCGTAGGGCCATAGTCGAACAGCGTGGATGGACACCCAACCCTAGCATATTCACTCTTGATATTCAGGCCAGTGGTCCTGTAGTTATTGGCTTTCGGCTCACTTAGCATCTTATAGTTCACATCCCAATAGCTTTTAGTTGTGTCAGTGGATGATTTCTCTGTGTAGATAGTTCGGACAGAGTACCATGCGAATTCCCCTGCTTCTTTGTCTCCGTAGGCGTTGTACACTATAGGCGATGCAGAACTGTATGCGATGGTTTCTCCCGCAGCCTCATTTTCGCTCAAAACGTAGTCTGCCCAATTGTACGAACGTTTCAGGGTCTCGCCGAGACTCATGGTTTCCACAGTGTAGGAATACTGCTCGCCGGTGGCCGGACTCTTATACTGTCCCACCGCACGCACATCTCCCGATGAAATGCGGGATGATGCTGTTCCCTGATCTTCCAATACAATTACCGGAACTCCTGCTTCGTACAGTGCTTCCAGACCGTCCGTCGGATCTGTCGGCTGGGCCGTTATCCAACTGGTACTCAGAATAAGTATATCTCCGCCGAAAACAGAACCGAGTCCCGCTTTGACAGACACGCTTCCCGTGACACTTGACAGTGCAGAGCTGGTGGTCAATGAGTTTAGTCCTATGGCCGAAACATTTCTTTCGGTGAAGCAATCTCCATCGAACATCACAATAGATTCCGACGGTTCAGATGCATTTGAAACAGGGAATGCAGGACTCAACAAAATGAACCCGACAAACGCCATAGTCGTCAATGCTATCGCCTCTTTCTTCATGTTTTATTCCTCCTTATTCAGCGGGCACTTTGGCACCCGCATAGGTTATGGGACGGTGTTGATAATATAAATAAACATAGATCTTATATTCAGGAAATCATATCTGAAATATTGGTATACCTGCCATCACGCTCAATTCCACCTCGATGGAGGCAAGCGGATATTCGGACTGCGATTTCAACGCAAGGATAGATAAGGCGCACATCGTTGTGGCCAACGGATATTCGGTACACATGGTGCAGAGCCGCGAACAATTCTCCGTTCGCCAACGAACTGGTCGATGAAGCGGCCACGCTTCTGGATGGGATGAGACTGGCGTAGGTTGTGGCAGACGGGGCATATGATACATTTTGGTGTATGCTCATGTGTATGCCGCCAACAGGCGCGGTTATGGGGTGCAATCGGGATTCGGATATGGTGTATTTGGGAGTGGGAGCGGCTGCTCTGCGCAAGGCATACAGCAGACTTTGGAGAAGTGAAGGTTACGACCCCGCAGGAAAGACGATATGGACTTCGTTCTGCGGTTCCTGTATTCGGAATTCAGAAGCAGGACTGCGGAATCCGTATACGAAGAGATGAGCTTGTTCTCACTTACGGTTCTGACGTATGACGGAAAAGAGAAGAGACGTATATTCAGCAATTTCGGACGTATTATCAGACGGTTATACGGTCAAAAGCAGTATGTTCCGCGGTCTTCGCCATAGAAACAAACCTCCGTCTACCATTTTTAAGCATGAGAGTAACTAACCGGGAACGCGCAGGCCCTGTGCATAACGCACAATTCACAGCGTGAGCTATCGTGATCATCTCACATAAATGTCGAACTCGGGATTGAAATGTTCTGAGCATCTGGTTCCATTCAAAATGGATCGACACACCTCTCCCAAATGCGGGATCTTGTTCAGTACGGTGTATCTGATCAAAGAAATATCAACGTCAGAATAGTTGTGAACATCGAAATCCCTCATGCCGGCGGCAGAACCCCGATCCACCTCCGGATATTTCTCCTTCAGTTCGGAAGATAATCGTTTTGCATACTCTCCGATCTGTATCAAAGAGAATACGCAGCCATATTGAAGAAGGATATCATCGAAATCCTCTTCATCAGAACCGCATGTCTGAACCATGTATGGAGATATCATCACAATATCTCAATATGACCTTGATGCGTTCAATATCGCGCTTCGAATACGATTCTGCGGTCATGCATAACCTCCTCCACAAGGGACAGTCTTCTCTGAAGGCTGTTCTCGCAGACCAGATCCACCTCGGTTCCTAAAGCATCCCTAAGATGATTCAGCAGAGATCCTATATCCATGAGGTCGCAATCCTCTGGAACAACGATGCAGAAATCGAAATCGCTGTCATCACGATTATCGCCTCTGGCCCTAGAACCGAACAGATACATCCTGATAACGCGATGCTTTGACACTATAGGCGTGACTATACCGCACAGTTCTTCGAATGTGAGATTGTGGCCTTTATCTCCATCAGCCATGTTGTCAGCGTTGCAATATTGCCCTGTAATCATTTGCTTCACGACCGAACTTCAAAAGCCCCCTTCAGACCCTGGGAACATCAGCAAAATGAGAACTCCCGCAGCCTGATCATCAGCGTAAGCTCTCCTGTAAAATTTTCTCATGAATGAAAATCAACTGTCGAGGTCAGGTTATATAGATTGATGAATTGGTTATATACTTGTTAATTAAGTCTGCAACTGGAGTCAGTTCTGGACGTTCTCGCAGATCGTATTCTGCTATTTGCATATCTGCAGTTATGAAACCGCGTCCGTTCTTATCGGTGTTCGCGCACCTCACGCCCCTGAATTTATTGTTTCGGCTGTCCTGCCGTTCCAGAACTTTCAGGTTACGATGTTTTCGTAACAAACAGTAAGAAACTGTAAAATTTCTTGGCGGGAGATCATTCTTCGCGGTGTTTACGGCATATGAGCACAGGACAATATGCCATCCTGGCCACCTTTTCGGCAACGCTCCCGATCAAAACCCTGGAAATATTCGTGCGTCCCAAGGAGCCGCAGACTACAAGGTCATGGCACTTGGATTCTTCAACGATCGCTTCCGCCGGATGCCCAAAAACCATTTTGGTCGTGACCGCAATTCCTCTTTCCCTGCCCGCCTCAGCCGCTGTTTCCAGTACTTTCTTTGATGCCTCTTCGCCTACATGCCTTATCTCATCTGCAGAATATATGTTCCCGTCCAGTCCCGAGTATCTTTCCGCATCGAATACGAACAGCACTGTCACGTTGCTTTCGTTCATCTTGGCTATATTCATTGCTCTGTCTGATGCCAATCGGCTGTATTCGGAGCCGTCTGTCGCGACAAGTATCCTCTCATACATCTGTCCGAGATCTGCATCAGCCGCTCTGATGTTCAGAGATCCGGCTTCTGCTTTCCCCGCAGCCGCCCGTCTGCCTGTAAACTCTGCCGCGAAGAACACTCCGCAGACAATGAACGAGAATATCCCCAGGATCAGGAACATGGATTGATATGATCCAGCTGCGTCTCCCATAGGAGTTATCGTTATTGCAGATATGAATGTCGACATGTTGAAAGCCACAGAATAGCCTCCCATGATCTTTCCAGAAGTTTTTTTGGTGGAGTACAGCGACAGTTGGCCGACAACTGTCGGTACCAGTAATCCAAGACTGAACCCGATCAGCATCATGCCTGCAAACGCCGCAGCCATGCTCAGAATAAACAAAGCTGACAGTCCGGTCCCCATCAGCAGGAATGATACCACGTATGCATTGTACTCCCTGAATTTGTTGGAACTTCTTGCATAAAGAAGACTGAATCCTGCCTGCGACATACCCATAGTGCCCAACAGAAGCCCGCACATTGTGAGGTTCCAACCCATTTCAGTCACGTAATATGAGAAACTTGCAGGGAGAGAGAACATAAGGAACATCTCGATGAACACCAACACATAGCAAAAGAGTATTTTTCTCCGCTTCTCGGTGGCATCGAATTCTGTTATCTTCACCTCCGGGAAATTCGAGGGACCCTTCATCTCCCTCAGCGAAAAAGACCCCAGGATTATGATCGGAATCCCGATCAGGTAGATGAGGAACGGTTCATGCCAGCCGATATCTGCAAGAGAGCCTCCGAGCGTTTCGAAGAACAGTGCGCCTATTCCCATCGCCGCAGACTGATAACTTATGGCCTTCATCCTGTCTGTTCCGGACCAATATTCTCCTATGAGGGCTGTCACGGTGAGTGATACTCCGGTTATACCAACACCGAGTATGAAACGGCCAACAAGCATGATCCAGAAAGAGTCCGTGAAATAGCCCGACACTCCGGCCAGAGTGAATATCGCAATAGATGAAAGGAATACTTTCGTTTTACCGAAACGATCGGCCAGATATCCGACTCCGAAACCGGTCAGTGCCACCGATACCGCGGGCAGCGCAATGACCAACGGTATCACCGAGACACTGATATCGGGAAATGCTTCGCTTATGGGTCTGAGAGCGGGGGCTACCGCGGCCGCCCCCATCAGAATAACCATCGATGACAAAAGAATTGTCAGCAGCGATATCTTTGTCGGAACAAACTCCCTCTTCCCGTGTCCCATGAGTCGGTCAGCACCACCCTGTATTTATTCCGGACTGAACACACAAGGAGCGATTTTGAACATTCATTTATAAACAAAGCATACACTATTTTAAAATGAATCAGACAAAAACGGATTAAAATGTTTATTTTCATACAACGCAGACAGATGCGCGAATCCGCATGCACATCTGTTTTTGCTTAGGTTCGCGTGAAGTATTTTCTGCCCGCATCCATTATCTTTATGAACTCCGACGGGTCCCCGTCCAGAGATGCTTTCTTTATGTCCTCCACGGCATCGGAGAACATACCCCACATCGTATCCCTGAAATTATTGAGGTGCTGTATATCATAGTATAACCTAGGGTCCTCCGATGCCACCGATCTGTTAGTCTCCATATTCTTCATGAAGGTAGTGGATGCAACCGTGCGCATATCCTCATACGGGATACCGCTCCTTCCGAGGACGGTGAAAAACGCTATATTCACCGCGTGGCTCAGTCCCAAAACGTATGACATGTATTCGTCATGTCTGCCGATCGGCATAATTCTGATATTCCCTCCTCTGACGCCGAAAAAGGACGCTGCTTCCTCAACCGCCTGCCTGCACCCGCAGTCGCATATCACCAGATTTCTGTCGAACATAGATTTGGCCGACGGCCCGAACATCGGGTGGATCGAGCAGACTTTTCTTCTTTCGGCCATATCTGTCAGGGTCTCCGCCACCGGAGTTTTCAGAGAAGTAAGATCGAATATCAGAGCATCGCTTCCGCATATCCCGTCAAGTTCCTTCAAAACCGAGTCTGCAGCATATATCGGCACGGAAACGGCCACTATATCGGATCCGGATGCACTGTCGAGTGTAAGACTATTGTCTGATGCAGGGTCGATAATTTCCACATCGCAGCCGCTTACCGAGAAAAGATCTGCCATCCACCTGCCCATCATGCCCGCGCCTCCGACTACGGAAACTTTCTTTCTGCCAGGGTACGCAATACTAACCTTACGGTCCGCCGCTTCTTTGATCAGTGCTCTTGCTATCTGTTCGAGTGTATCTTCTCCGACACGGATACGCTTTGACGATTCCCTGTAGATATTAACGACTTCTTCTTCCGTTTCTCTGTCTCTTGCAAGTATGCCGCCGCCGGTCTTGATCCTGCCGATCTTCTCCGCCAGATCGGTTCTCTTTGATATCAGGTCTATTATCTCTCTGTCGGTTCTCCTGATTTCCTCCGTGACGGAAGACATCTCTGTTTCCTCAGCCCTATGCTCCCGCATCCGTGTCACCCGAGGTGCTTTGCCGCTTCTTTAACATCGGCTCCGTTCAGTACTATTTCGGAAACAGCCTTCATCATGCCCTTTGCATTACTGTGCTGAAATATGTTGCGTCCTATGGAAACCCCGCAGCCGCCGGCCTCTATCGAACCGCTGACCATCTCGAGTATGGATGTGTCGGAATCCATTTTGGGACCTCCCGCTATAACAACCGGAACCATAGCTCCTCTGACTACCGATCTGAAGGAGTCTGCATCTCCTGTGTAACTGCACTTCACTATGTCTGCTCCGAGTTCGGCGGCCACTCTTGCCGCATGCGCCACAGCCTCAGGGTCAAAAGAATCCTTTATCTTGGGTCCGCGGGGGTATGCCATCACGATCAGCGGCATGCCCCACTCCATACATCTGCCGGAGACCTTCCCGAGATCGGACAGCATCCCCGGCTCCGTTTCCGCACCGACGTTTATGTGGACGGATACAGCATCCGCGCCGAGTTTTAATGCTTCTTCGACAGTTGATACCAAAACTTTGCTGTCGGAACTTATGCCCAGATTGGTCGATGCGGAAAGGTGCAGTATCAGTCCCACATCGTGTCCTGCGGTCCTGTGGCCTTTGGGGACAATGCCTTTGTGCATCAGAACCGCTGTGGCACCGCCTTCTGTAACACTGCTCACTGTGCTTTTCATGTCCGTGAGACCGGATATCGGTCCGACGCTTATTCCGTGATCCATCGGGACAATGACTGCATTCCCGCTCTCCCTGTCCATTATTCTTTCCATTCTTATTTTCTTGCCGAACATACAACAACCGTGCTACGTGCTAACACGGAACATGTATATTAATACTGCCCGAAATAACGGCTCGCTCAGAAGAATCTATTATAATTTCGAATCACTTAATTCCCTTATTCTGAACTATACAATGATCATTTCGGGTGTCTGCTTGAGCTGAAAGCCCCTTCTGTACATCGGCATCGCAGCCGAAATACAGCCGCAAACAGTCTGCGGGTCGGAGTAAGCTTTCCTGTCGAATTTTTCCGATAATGAAATTTTCCGAATCGTGACTGTCTGGTTCAGGACATATTATTCAATGGCTGGGTTAACCGTGTTCGGTAGGTGCTGACCTTTTCATTCGTATCGGCACCGGAGAGTGCACCGTTTAGTATATTTCCGTCAGGCACCTGTTTCTTTTTCAGACATTATCGACCAGCTCGAACTGGCTCTTGTAGAGTTCTGCATAGAATCCATCATGCAATAACAACTCCGAGTGTGTCCCGCTTTCCATGATACTTCCTTCGTTAATTACCATAATTATATCTGCATCCTTGATCGTCGACAGCCTGTGTGCGATGACGAAGGATGTCCTTCCTTTGGTCAAATTGTCCATAGCTTTCTGCACGATACACTCTGTACGTGTATCAACCGAACTCGTTGCCTCATCCAAAATCAGCAATGGCGAATCCTTGATTATGGCGCGGGCAATGGTGATCAATTGCATCTGGCCATCCGAGATGCCGGTGTCGTCAAGGACGGTGTCATACTTGTTGGGCAGTGTCATTATAAAATGGTGCAGCCCCACAGTCTTGCACGCTTCTGTCACATCCTCATCCGAAACGCCCTCTTTGGAGTAGATGATGTTCTCTTTGATTGTACCTTTGAACAGCCATGTGTCCTGAAGCACCATACAGAATTGTTCGTGCACGTTTTCGCGGGGGACTTCTTTGATAGATATGCCGTCAAGCAATATCTCTCCGCAGTCAACCTCATAGAACCTCATCAGAAGGTTGACCAGTGTGGTCTTTCCTGCGCCGGTTGGTCCGACTATGGCAACCTTCTGCCCAGTTTTCACCTTGGCTGAGAAGTCCCTGATAATAACTTTTTCCGGAGTATACCCGAATCTGACATTCCTGAATTCCACATCACCTTTTGCTCTGTCTATACGTTTTAGCTTCTGGCTCTCATCTTTGAGTTCTTTTTCCTCCAAGAATTCAAATACGCGACCGCTTGCTGCGCTGATCATCTGCAGACTGGTGGCGGCCTGTGCGAATTGTGAGAGTGGCCACGTGAACAATCTGACATAAACTATGAATGCCACTATCACTCCAAAGGATATTGTGCCGTTCATTTTCAACGCGGCACCGACGACACACACGGCCAAATATCCGAAGTTGCCCACGAAGGACATCAACGGCATCATCAGACCGGAGAAGAACTGAGATTTCCATCCGCTCTCGTACAGTCTGGCGTTTATCTTCTCGAATTTCTCTTTAAACTCTTTGCCCGCGTTGAATATCTTCACGATGTCGTGTCCGGTGTATACTTCCTCGACATATCCGTTAATATTCCCGAGTTCGTTTTGTTGCGCAACGAAATATTTCTGAGAACTCCTGATTATCAGAAACATAAATCCGAAGCCGAATAGGCTGGCACTTATTGCTGTAACAGCCATCATCCAGCTGGTGATGAACATCATTATAAGCGAGCCTACAAAAGTGATAACCGCCGACATCAGGATGGCGATGCTCTGGTTCATGGTTGTACCGATCGTATCGACGTCATTCGTCATGCGGCTGAGAATGTCTCCGTAGCTCGCTTTATTGAAATAGCTGAATGGCAGGCGGTTGATCTTTTGAGATATGTCCGCTCTCATCTTTTTGGATATCTTTTGTGTGACCGTTGCCATGATTCTGTTCTGTACAAACGTCATTATCGCTGATACAGTGTAGAAGACGGCCAGCAGGATTGCTATTGATAAGATCACATCCATACTGATGGCTCCTAAGACAATCGTCCCGTCAATCTCCATGGGGAGGCCTTTGGCTATCTCGTCCGTCAGAATTTTCATCCATTCGGGGCAGATGACATCCAGAATTGCAGCACCGAACGCCATCGACAACGCGACGGCGATCATCGGGATGAATGGCCCGCAATATCTGATCAGTTTCATACTTGTGTTCTTGAAATCATTTGGCTTTTCGATGACCACATCGGCACTCGGATCTTCGCGAGAAGTATCTCCTTTTCTGGGTTCATCTTTGCTCATGTTTCCAACTCCCCTTCGTTGAACTGTGACATGGCGATCTCCTTGTAAACGGAACAGGTCCTGAGAAGGCCTCTGTGATTTCCGATACCCACTATTCTGCCCTTGTCGAGGACGACTATTCTGTCTGCATCCATGATGGTGCCTATGCGCTGTGCCACGATCATACTTGTGACGCCCCTGGCCTCTTTCTTCAATGCCGTTCTTAATGCTCGATCCGTTTTGTAATCTATGGCAGAGAAGCTATCATCGAAAATGTATATCTCCGGTCTTTTGTATACTGCTCTTGCAATGGAGAGACGCTGCTTCTGTCCGCCCGAGAGGTTGATGCCGCTGCGGGATATCTCCGATTCGTATCTGCCGTCCATTTTCTCGACGAAGTCCTGCCCCTGGGCGGTCCTTACTGCATTTTTGACATCATTATCTGTCGATTCATGGCTGCTGTTCCCCCCAAAGGCGACATTGGAAGTTACCGTCCCGCTGAAAAGCACACTCCTCTGCGGCACGTACCCGATTTTATCGTAAAGTGCCTCTAAACTATATTCGCGAACATCCACACCATCAATCAGAATCTGACCTTCAGTCACGTCGCAGAGCCTGGGGACAAGATTTATCAGTGTGCTCTTCCCGCTTCCGGTCGAACCTATGAAAGCTATTGTCTCTCCCTGCTTCGCTGTAAAGTTTACGTCACGCAGCGCATAATCTGTTGCGCCCGGATATCTGAAGCACACATTTCTGAACTCGACCGTGCCCTTCAGATTAGGGTTGCCACTGATAACCGTCCCGCCCTTGATGGAAGGCTCGGTGTTGATGACATCGTTGATACGTTTCGCTGCGACCTGCGCGCGAGGTATCATAATAAAAAATGACATAGCAGTCATGATTGCCATCACTATCTGCGCCGCATATGACGAGAGCACCACCATGTTGGAGAATAGAGTAAGAACCTCGTCGGAGCCTGCGCTGCTTATGACAATTGCTCCGATCCAATAAATGGCTATGAGCAGCCCATTCATTATCAAGGCTATCGCCGGCATCAGGGCAGCCATTGCGCGTGTTGTGTACAGCGTTGTTCCGGTCAACTCTTCGTTGGCCCTCTCGAACTTGATCTTCTGGTAATCTTCGGCATTATATGCACGTATGACTGAGAGTCCTGTGATTCCCTCTCTTGCGACTCTGTTTATATTGTCTGTGAGGGACTGCATCATTTTGAACTTCGGCATAACGAGTACCAGCGTCAATATGAACAACGCTACAATACAGACCAAGGAGATGCTCGTGGCGAGAGTCCACTCAAAACCCATTCCCCATATCTTGAGGAACGCCCCTGCTGCAAGTATGGGTGCCATGGTTACGGCCTGTAATGCCGCAGTGAATGCTACCTGCACTTGTGTTACATCGTTAGTAGAACGAGTGATCAGACTGGCAATGGAGAATTTGTTGATTTCATTCATCGAAAACAAACTTACCTTACTGAACTGCATGCTTCTGAGTCTCTGAGAGAAAACTGCCGCCACTCTGGATGCCGCATATCTTGCGGCGACGGTAGCCAAAAAGCTTCCTATTGCACATACAATCATGTACATCCCCTCTTTCCAAACCTCGTTTATGGGGCTGTCAGGTGTCTGCACGAGCTTTGTTATGATGAACATGCGTTCCGGCAATTCAAGAGCGAACCAAGTCTGAATAATGACAAATGCTATAACCACCCCCGCCAACGCCCATTCCTTTGGTCTGAGGTACCTGTAGATACTTTTCATGTTATTATCTCGTTTTTATGTGGTATCGGGTGTTGTTGCCATCGTATTGAATTCTGTGGCTGCAGTAGATTCCGCCCGGGGGATTTTAGCTGAGCGTGAACTGTACACGTGCGGTCGTTTTTGTTTCCGAATCTTAAATGACAAAATGCGAGGAGAAACGCTCTCCCCACCGAGGACATAATCTAGGCATGTTTATGTCTCTAATCATCATGCGGAAAATGGCCGTCTTTCCGTATGGCGGCGAACCAATAAACAAAGCAAGTCATATCGTCAAGTTCTAGGTCCATGTTCCTTATTAAATTCAGCTATACGTTCCTCATCTGTTCTTATGATTTCCTCGTTAGAAATCATAGTTCGGCTGAAAACAAAGTCATAATCACTGCTCCTGCATGCATATTTATTAATGCCATAAACAATGCTGTTTGCCGGAATGTTTATGGTAACGATTGCACCTGCTCCAATCACAGTATTCTCACCTATTGTGATGGGGCCGAGGACCTTGGCCCCATCTGCTACAATGACGTTCTCTGAAAGAATTGGGGTTCCCACATTCTCCCACTCGTTTTGGATTCTGTCGTATCGCAGATTTGAGCCAACTGTGACGTTTTGGTAAATCACAACGTTCTTACAGATTTTTGCAGCTATAATTGTACAGCCTCGTGCATGGTGGGCAAAAAACACACTCCTATCCATATCAATACAGCGAATTTCGCAACAATAATGTCTTTCTAACAAACTGGCTGCCCTATTTCTCTCTGTCAAATCCTCAGAAAAGCAGTTTATTTTCAATAATTCTTCAAATGCCATATCTTCCAATTTCACTCCTCCTTTATTCCGCTGCGGGTTGGTCTTCTGACCATAATCAGTACAATTGTCATTAATGTTTGTACCTTTATTCTCTGAATCCGACAGTCATTGTTCGGAAAATTTTATTTTCGGAAAAATTCGACAGGAAAGCTTACGCTGATCCGTATGATATTCAGACATGTTTTTCCAGAAGGACAAATTCCGGCAGATCCCCGCAGAATACCGTCGATCCGTCGATCATCGCGAAGCATCCTCTGACTCCCCTGATCCTGCAGACAGTTTCCGCAGCCGTCTGCAGGTCGGACACATCAGATATCATATTGCCGAGAGCGGTCGCGCAGGCATCCGAAAGCACCGGGTCGCCGGAGAATACTGTGGATATGTCAGAATTCCCCAAAGACACGGAGTGCCCTATCCTGCCGGAGGATGAGCATACCCCGATGATCTTTCCGTCCGTATCGGGTATCTTGAATCCCATCCCGTCTGTCGAGTCGTTGCCCGAGTATATTTTCACTGTTGCTCCGCGGTCGGTCATAACGGATATGTCGCCTCCGTTATCGACCACCGCGTGTCTGCACCCGGCCTCCGCAAGTCTCTCGGCGACATGGGCCGCCACGGCCCCCGCGACGGATGCCATCGGACCCACGCCCGCGGAGACGGATGCCGAGCACATTCTGCATATGAGTTCCGTATCTCCTTTAAGCGGTTTGCACGGATCATAAGTCACGCCGAAGAACGGATCGGAAGCTATCTTCTCTTCGATGATCTGCCGGGCCTCTCTGACCGCATTCTCTGCGGCAGGTCTGAATTTCCGGTCGGCGGAGAGGTATATTTCGGTCTCCCCTATGTGTATGTGCATACGTTCCGTCATATGTTTTCCATGAATCTCTTTTTGATCTCTTCCGCCGAATACTCTATATTCGGAGAATCGGAGTTTGACGGCTTTATCAGGACCTGTACGAACAGAGCTCCGCATCGGTCTCCGCCGTACCGCATCGCATTCCCGATGCCTTCTTCGTCCGAAACCGACAGTGTGTTCTTTATGCCGCACGCCTTGGCCATAGCTTCTGTATCTGACACCACATAAGCGGAATTCACCTGATCTCCGGTGGAACCGAAGGTTCCGTTATCCAGGCAGATCACGGTCAGGTTATCCGGGCATACAGACGCGACAACCGGCAGTACGGATGAACCCAGAATGCTCCCGTCCCCGTCTATAACAAATACGCGTTTCTCGGTCGAAACAGCTATCCCCAGCCCTATAGGTGTGGCCTGAGTGTAACTTCCCAGCATGTAAAAGTTCAGATTGCGGTCGCGCGACGCAAACACCTCTTTGGACGGCACGCCTATGTTGGAAACAACTATGTCATCATCGCCGATACACTGCATTATCTGCCTTATCGCTTCCAGTCTTGTCATTGAGGGCTGTGCGATTTTTTTGTCCATGCGGATCGAGACCGTGCGGGACCTCGCAGGATATCTCTGTTCCGCGGCCGGCGCATCGCTCCAGAAACCCGGACGTATAAGTGCGACAGTCACAGCGTTCCCGTCGAAAGCCCTGCGCACCATGTCCTCTATCAGATTCAGGTCATTTCCGTCTTTTACAACCGCATATTCTATACCGAACGCATCCAGCATCTGCGGCAGTCTCAGATTGAACGGCTTCTGCGCTTCTATCTTTTCATTGTCCACGCCTCTCCAGCTGGCCAGTATCGGAAGCGGAAATCCGTACAGCGAGGTCAGAGACATGACTGCGTTCATCATGTTTCCGAGACCGGAACTCTGTATGGACATCGCGGGTTTTCTTCCTGCCATAAAAGCCCCCGCGCATATTCCCGCACCGTCCTCCTCGCGGGTCAAATCGATGACATCGAATTCTTCGTGTATCTCTGATGTGAATTTTTTGTTGCGGTCGCACGGAAGACTCGCTATCAGGTCCACTCCCTCAGACTTCAGAATATCCGCCACTTTTTTTTCATTCATGTATTGCGCCTCTCAGATCCTCGCCGGAAATGTCCTTATTCAGGCATGCCTCCGGAAGAATGGCCGTAAGTCCTAATTCTTCTTCTGCACGGTCCGTGCCGCCTCCTGTGATGTTGAGGAAGACGGTATCTTCGCAGGATATCATATTTCTTTCCGCGGCCTGGATCAAAGATGCCAAAGCAACGTTGGCCGCAGGGTCCAGAGATGCCGACTCCGCGGATGACCACAGTTTTCCGGCGGATACCGCCTCCGCCTCGGATATGCCGAAGAATTTTCCTCCGCACGCGGACAGAGCATCGAAAACGCCTCCGGGGACCCCGTACGGCGGTCTGCGATTGGTGAGTACATCGGCGTATATTTGACATATACCGTCCGCATAATCTTCCAGATCCTCCTTTGATATATTTCTGCGTCCCGCATTCCATGCCCTCATCATCGGTACGAAAGGAAGATTCTGAGAGAGATTCAGGCTGGGGAGTCTGTTTCCGAAACGGCCGTCCCTCACGAGGCGCATGGATGCTTCCCATGCGGATATTGCTCCGGTGCCGCTTCCCACCGCCTGAAAATAATGATCGGGCAATCTGCCCATCGCGAGAACGCCTTCGAGAAGGACCGTTCCCATACCGTCCCTTCTGGCTACGTTTCTGGCACCGCCCTCCGGAATAAACCCTCCCAACGCCGCTATTCTTTCTGACATTTCGATAGCATCGGCATAATCTCCGTTCACGGCAAACAGCCTTACGCTGCCTGTATCTTTTGTAACCTTCAGCTTGCCCGCCGATCTTTTTGGTACTACAATCAGGCATCTGCCGCCCGTTTCCCCCGCCACCTGTGCGAATGCCCGTGCGGTGTTCCCCGCAGATGCCAGCAGCACCGTGCCTCCTCCGAAATCATTGACACGCGAGTATGTAGGGAGTGCTTCCATCTCCTTGAAAGAACACGAAGCGGTGTAGGCACCTCTTTCCGGATAATACCCGGTGAATCCTATCCACAGATTCTTGAGTCCCAGTTCTTTTGAGATTCTCCTGCTTTGAAACGCCACCGGTGCCGAACGCGTATCCAAGACGGAACGGACAGGCAGCCAGTCGCAGAACTTGTATATGCCCGCAAACTCTCTGGGGACCATACGCACGGCACTGTACTCCGTTCTGAGCAGCCCCTCGTGCCCCGAGGGGCATGCGAGATCGAAGATACTGTCGCGCACGGCCTCCCCACGGGGACATCTGAGTACGTAATCTCCCACTCAGAACACCCTGAGATTCCAATTGCCGTCTGTCACCTTTCCTTTGAGTATGCTGCAGAGTTCCTCCCCTTTCAGGCGGGACGACTGTCTGAGAGTTATCGGTATCTCTTTCCCGCTGTAGACTATGCTGCCCATATCCGAAGAGAAAACTCCTCCCGGGCATTTCGATGCACAGTATCCGCAGGACATGCACAACGCATCATCCTTTGTACCGCCGTATCCAAGAGCATTAGTCGGACAGTTCTCTTCTGCCTCGCACGCCTGGCATTTTATGCACTTGGCGGTGTCGATAGTCACATCCCAGTCGGTTCCCCGCCATACAGACGAATAATCTCCCTTTGACTTTACCACTCTGTCATGGGCATCCGCCAGCGGAAGTACCGATCCCTCGTCGAGGACGGAAAGATCCTCAAGAGATTTTTTGTCAGTCACCGGTATGGCAAACGCGACCGATGTCAGACACTCAGGACCTTCGGATGTTCTGAACCCTCCCATGAATTCCGGAATCATGCCTTCCACATCCGCCGCTATGGACAGATTCGGTTTCTGCATGTTCCCTCTGGAACCCATTCCTATGACCATGCCTGGAGATCCATTCAGAAGAACCGAGGCTCCGGGACGGATGTATCTCATCTCCGGATCGTTCTGCAGAGGATTTATTTCCCCGCATCCGCTGACTGTGGCTTCCGAAAGACCGCCTTTTATTCCTCCTTTTGCGGAGAATATGGTTTCATAGTCCTCGGATGATTCGTTGAAGAAACACGTGTAGTTTTTGAACGCTCCCCGTGTCAGCACCATTCTGGCAAATATCAAATCCTTTTTTGTTATCTTGTTTGTGAACAGCTTTCCGTCAGACCACACCTTTACTTCTATCTCGTTGCCTTGCGCTATGTCCCTGAAAAGGTGTCCCCCGCCGTATTCTTTGTCTCTGTGAGCTGTGCCGTAAACGGTACAATCCACTATGCCGAGGGACTCGTTCGGGCACGGCCCGATGTTTCCGGGCACCCCGTTAAGTTCTATTCGGTCCGCCGTTTTGAAAGAGGCGGTGGCTGCAACGGGCACCGTGAGTATCATCATCGTTCCGGACATGACCCCGAACGTACCGCACGTAACCGCGTCCACATCGTCCGGGGTTATGGTATCGCCGCTGCGGATCATTTTCTTGAATTCTGATGCCGTGTACACCTTTGCTTTCTTTTCGGAAATCCTGCTCTGAATGCTGTCGATGTCTTTCATGGTTATCACAGAATAATTATATCTTCGATTCGAATCTGAATTCCCCACGGCTTTTTTATTACCATGTTCACAAGACCGGTATGTGCCCGATCCAGCATACACAGTCCCGGCAGGAACGTAAATCTTTTGCCGAATTGAGGTTCTTCGGTTATAGGGAGTGCTTTTCCTTCAAACCCGAGCATGTGGTAGGCCTTAACGTCCTTAACTTCTTTCCCGCGGGAATACGAAGGACCGACTACATGGCCGGTTATGACGCCTGTGTCTCTGTCCGCATCCAGGACTCTGAGAACGTGCTGTACGGGACACCCGGCCCCGGCCGGGCGTCCTATTACTATGTCCCCCTTCACTATGTTCCACTTATCGACAAGGTCCGGCCTGAACGGGAGGACAATCTTTCTTGCGGACGGTTCTCCGGGCAGAGGCTGTACCACAAAAGAATATTTCTGCCCGACCACATCGGAACCGCTGTACCTCTGCAGCATATTTATTTCCGGCACGGGATTTTTTACAGCGAAGAACGGGCACGCTTCCAGGCCCACGATTCCGCTCCTGGCCGCAATTGTGAAATCGCCGCATGTGCTGTGTCCGCAGGCACCGCAGTTCTTGCCGGGAGGCGACCAATCATTCTCCGCGATAGATATTGTCTGCATCGTCCATCCTCCTTATCACACCGAAGTGATTCTGCCAGCCTATGTTGTTTTTGCCTATGCACACGGTGCAGACACCCAGGGGAGGAATTCCCCTCAGTTCCGCAGCCGACGCATCGCCGATGTCTGCGGCAGAGTCCATAAGACGGAACAGGTATCTCAGTCCGGTACCCTGGACTGCATTAGTCTCCACTATGTCCATGCCGGGAGAGACCTTGCGTATGGATTCTCTGAACACTTCTTTCTCGGCCTGTGAAATCAAATCTGTTTTGGTGACTATGCAAACGTCCGACAGTGCTATCATCGGGGCCATCTTCAGCGGCGCGTGTGTACCCGACAGTGCGGATATAACGCATATTCCAAGAGAAGCAGTGATATAAGGGGTGCATCTGAGACACAGTCCGGCACTCTCGTATATCAGGACATCGGCTCCCTGCTCCTCCGCCCATTCAAGAGCATCCCGCACGACCATGATGCCCATATGATCCGGACACAGATCGCCTGAGTACACTTTCTTGGTCGGTATGCCGAATTCTTCTTTCAGTTCCTCGTCCTCAAAAGCCACGACCACATCGACTTTGAGGTAAGCCACCTTCATATGGCTCTGAAGGTGCCTGATCATGTTCTTGATTACTGCCGTCTTACCCGCACTCGGAGGGCCGGCCACCACCATAAGCTTTACGTTCATGCAGACCCGCCCCCTATTATTTCTCCCGCTCTGATTCTCTCGCGTACGTCGGAAAGGGTTTCGTCCATTCCGCGGACGGCCGCGAGTGCCTCTTTCTCCGCGTCTCCCGGCCTGAGCACAGATATGACTTCTCCGCCCCTCATCACAATCCTGCGGTCCGACAGCATGGAAACATACGGATCATGCGTTACGAATATGACCGCTCTGCCGAAACTTCTGAGCCTTGATATAACCGCATCTTTGAATATGCCTGCATTCTCTATCTCATCCAGAAGAAGGATAGGCGTATCGGATATCAGGACTGCGTCGGCGATCATAAGCGAGCGCGTTTGGCCGCCCGACAGGGATGACATCTTGAAATCGGCATCTATCTTCTCCCCCGTGAACTCATTGGCGAGTTCAAGCGTCCTTGTGCATATGTTATCTGTAAAATTTTCTCTTATCTCTGCGTGCATCCTCAGAAACTCCCCGGCCGTGAGGTCGGCCAGACACTTGGTGTTCTGAGTTATCATGGCTATGGGCTTGCGCGCCGGGTCCCTCACGAATTCCTCGGGCGGGACCTCTCCGTTGACTCTGATTTTACGTTTGGTAACTGTATCGCCCTGTGCAAAGACTTCTATGTCGTTTATAAAAGCGGTTTTACCCGATCCCGTGGGACCCACGATGGAAATCGTGTCGCCAGGATTTATGTCGATGGGATTGAAATTCTCCGACTCCCCGTCCTTGGCCGTTCCCGGATGAACCGTTATTGAGATTGGTGCATGTCGCCCGATCATGAGTGCCGATGTTCTCGTCTATTATTATACATTTGGGATATTTTTTCCTAAAGGGGATAAAAACATCTGGAAATAGCAATAATGTATATTCTTATCTGAATTTGACACTTGTGCCCTGTACCGATCCGGGAATTCGGGTCTATGTTCCGGGATTCGGATCCCGGTGCGGCATTGGAATTCGATGCTAAAGGTTACCCGTTTTTGAAATCATAGCAAGTATCGGCTTCCTGTCGAACCCGTAGCAGATTTCGCTGCCGCAGAAAATACAGATTCCGGGACGGAATGTATTGCAGGTACAGCCGCACGAATAAGAAGCAAGGCTGGAATTTTTCTTGTTATTCCGAAGAACATCAGCCCCTAACGATCGCATTCGATGTTCGGTTGCCAAACTTCGATTCGATGGAATTGTTCCTCTAGATAGCGCATAAAATATTCATATAGTAATTGTTTTAACCTGTTTTTGGTATAAATTCATGTTTATTATATAAACAGGAAAGAATTTTCCGGAATAAATTAGATACCCTCATTTACTATATGCTTTTGGCAGTATGTCAGCAATACTGTCAAGGAGAAGGAAATATGACAGAAGCCTAGGCAATTACGGAACGGTTTTCGTACCGTTCCGCTGTGGAAAGAGAGGTTTCATCATACCTGGCAAAAAAGATGGCAAGCGAAGACATGCGGCTGCCGGCCAGCTACACGGAAATGCACTGCGACGAGATCGAATACATCAGCGGAGAAGGAAATGAAGTCATCGGCTCGTATGGCTCTGGTGACAGCGGACGTACATACGCGGACGGAATCAACTATCTCCGAGGACTGGAAAGTACACACAGGACCAACTCGGCAGGTATTGGCTATTCTGGTATCTTAGCGGGGGCGGTCATAGGGGCATTCACACTTGGATTAGGATTGGTTGTTACTTTTGGCTATGCTGCATTAGCGGCAGCAGAGTCGTCTGCAGCTGACAGTGCCGGCGATGCCGCATGGGCGATACAGGCAGCTCAAAATGCAGGTAAATTTGCCGAAGTGACCAAGAACACAACCGGCATATACACCTCATACAGCATTTATGCCTTCTACGGCGGAATGTGCTGCTGAGATCTGACAGGGAATGAAGTACGCGAGGCAAATGAACCATGATATCATACTACATGATTTCTTCCATGTGTACGCTCATATCGGGATTCTTTCTTGTTGCGGCGATATCATACCGTTTCAGGCACAATATCTCCAATGTAGCGTCTCGGAAGAATACAAGTAAGATCAGAAAGTGCATGTATGTAATAATACCATGTATTGCCATCGCCGTCTGTCGGCTGTATTGGGTTCATTTCAACGATAATTCGGCCGCGGGTATCTCCAGGAACTTGATGACGTCTGCAGTATACGTGACTCTTCTGGTTTTCCTTGTTGTAGAGAGAAGTTCCCCTAATCAAGGAAATCACGTGGCCAAGTAAGCTACAACATCTTAAACCCCGAGTTTGACACTTACACAATCTGACCGATAGGTGTCAAACTCGGGTTCAAATGACGTATCTGGCGGTCGCACGGAATCTGTACTGGAGACGTGACGGTCATGGGTTGTGCGATATATATGCCGACAACATAGCAGCGTTCCCGTGACGGGCGAACAATTCAGAGACTGAAGCTGCAGAAGAGCTTTGAGATGTGTTATGGTCCCAAGCAATCAATCGGGACCACCGCCACACCGTCCTTGTTCACATGCGCCGCCCCGCCGCTGGCCGTCAATATCATGAGGAAGGCAGGCTCTCCCGCATCTCCTGATGCTTTTCTCTTAAGCGCAAGCAGGTTCGCCGATGCCTTTTTATGATCATGATAACCCATTTTCACCTCAACGGCAGCCCACTTCCCGCCGGGACCCTCTAGCACGCAATCCACTTCCAGATTGGATTCGTCGCGATAGTGGTACACCTTGCCTAGGCTGTTCTCCATGTAAACGCAGAGGTCCCTGTAGCAAAGGGTCTCGAACAGGAAACCTGCGGTCTCCGGGTCCTTTTTGAGAGTGCTTGGTGTTGCACCAAGTGCCGCAGCTGCCAGCGAAGGGTCCGTGAAGTGTCTCTTCGGTGAGGTACGGACACGGGTCCTCGATCTCAGATATGGAGACCAGGCCTCTTGCTCCGATATAATAAACATCCGTTTCAGGATGTCCAGATACTTGGACGCAGTATCGGCCGTTATGCTGTCTCCTTCCGAAGATACATCCGTGACAAGTACAGACACTCTCGCCTCGGTTGCGTTGTTTCTTGCCAGTGATCTCAGCACCTTTCTTATATTCCCTGAAAGCCACCTTTCGCCGTATATTCTGTCCATATCGGTCTCGGCGATATCGTTGACATATTGGATCGGTATCAGGAAGGCATCGTCATCTTTCAGAGACAGCCCTGACGGCCATCCTCCTCTGCATATGAGTGTCAGGATCTCATCCATACTGTGGGAGGACAGCCCGGCGATGAGGTCCGTACCGCCGAACATCTTGGAAAGCGACACGGACCCGCTGCTGTGCCCGGATTCGTAGAGGCTCATGGGTCTCATCATAACCCTTGCGAAGCGGCCGATGCCGGTATGTGCGATTCTGTCTTCAGGAGGAGTGATGGAACCAGTGAAAATGAACATACCGCGTTCGTCTTCGAAGTCGATCATGCGGCGCGCGGTATCCCACAGTACGGGCGCATTCTGCCATTCGTCCACAAGGAGGGGACGGGGACCCGCAAGTACATCCTCCGGAAACAGGAGGGCTCTTTCTCTTGTCATCGGATTGTCCAACAACAGAGCGGATTTTGAATGATGTATGCCTGTCCACGATTTTCCGCACCACTTGGGTCCGGTGATGACCACCCCGCCGAATGTTCTCAGCACAGTTTCGATACGTTCGTCTATGACCCTTTTTCGGTACCTTTTTCCGACCAATTCTTTGCGCATACCATCACCATTACCGTCAATATATCCACATCGCCGTAATTAAAACTGCCTATGAGATTGTTTATGTGAAAAATGATAAATTGTTTAGGTTAAAAGTGAATAATATGTTAGGTTAAAAATTAGAAAATGTTTAGGTTAAAGCCAAAACATATTCCCATGATTCATTAATCTGGTATTTCAACCGTTCCAAGAAAGAATTCATTGTGACAAAGTTTTTCTATCAGCCGTAAAAGAATAGATCTTTCTACTTTTTTCTACTATATTCGATTATTTGACAGAGAAATCGATCAAGGCTTCAGATTAGGATCGAAAAGATTAGCGCAGCTTGATCCGGAGAAGGCGTTGGAAGGCAGATGTCCGAGACTGGTTGACGAGTGACAGGAGATCCCCGATCTTTGGGATGTTGCCCGTATGAAAATAGACTCCTCCGGCAGAAAAAGACTGTTCCTTTTCACAGGTTCATATGTCCCATCCGATAGATCTGCCATACACACAGGCACAGGCAGGTTCGCACCGCTGAGAATGCGCACAATGTCCCTTTTTGAAACCGGTGACAGCAACGGCACCGTATCGCTGTCGGAACTGTTCAGCGGGACGGAAATGAAGACGGTAAAATCATCACTCGACTACGGCAAGGCAATCCGCCTGATGTGCAAAGGCGGGTGGCCCGGAGAGTTGGATATGAGCGGAGAGGATGCCGTTGAGATCTCCAAAGCTTACATCAATCTCGTTGCGAACAGTGATGCTTCCTGTGTAGACGGAAAGAAGAGAAGTCCAGAAAAAGTGGAAAAGCTGATAATATCATTGGCAAGAAACACCGCGACTTATGCGAGTTTAGATACAATTGCGTCTGACATGGCGGGTAAGGGCAATAAGAAGCCCGGCGAAAACACTGTGAGAGACTACTTGGGTGCCCTCAGAAAACTGTTCCTTGTGGAGGAACAGAGAGGCTGGAGTCCCAACCTGCGTTCGACTGTCCGCACTCAGTCATCGCCGAAACGCCACCTCACCGATCCTTCTCTTGCTGCGGCTGCTGTATACAACGGTCCGGGAGAACTTGAACAAGATCTGAATATGGCGGGGTTCCTGTTCGAATCCCTCTGATATCGGGATCTCTGCATATATGCGACGGCCATGGGCGGGAAGGTATACCACTACAAAGACAGCAGCAATCTGGACATTGACTTTGTGATACAGCTAAGAGACGGCAGATGGGGTGCAGCGGAAGCCAAGATGGTGACATACGAATTCGATAAAGCGGCCGACAGCCTTCTGAGACTGAAGAGTAAGATGATGAAAGTAGGGATCAGGGATCCGTCGTTCCTCATGATTCTGAATATAACAAGAGGTATTGCTGTCAGAAGAGATGACGGAATTATCGAAGTGCCTATAGACTGTCTCGGTCCGTGACTGTTAAATCAAAATTTAGTAAAACATAATTTAATAAATCTATTTCATTATTACTCATTATGGCAGGCGGCTTCATCGGAAGGGAGAGGGAACTGTCTCTCCTGGAATCCAAATATGCGAGCGGCAGGTTCGAGTTCACAGCCCTGTACGGAAGACGAAGAGTGGGCAAGACTCAGCTGATAAGAAAATTCTCATCCGGAAAGAGAGTCATATACTTCCAGGCAAGAGAATCCCTATACAGCGAGAACCTCGGACGTCTCAGCGAACAGATATGGAAAGGATTGGGGCACGAGTCCCCGGTTCCCCCTTTCATGGATATGGATAAGGCATTGGAAGCTGTTTTCGCTGCGGGGAAGGATAAGAGACTGATCTTTGTCATCGACGAGTACCCCTACTTGGCGGCACCCAATCCG
This sequence comes from Candidatus Methanoplasma glyptotermitis, assembly GCA_031267895.1. Taxonomy (GTDB): domain Archaea; phylum Thermoplasmatota; class Thermoplasmata; order Methanomassiliicoccales; family Methanomethylophilaceae; genus Methanoplasma; species Methanoplasma glyptotermitis. Next base: position 3,515 of record JAIRYF010000059.1, on the reverse strand, counting down.
TCTGTATCTTCCGTGATACAGGAACATGTGGACCAGAACCACCAGTCCTCGAAGGTATACATGATTTTATGCGGCTCGTCCATGAGTTTCATGGAACGTCAGGTTCTCGGGAAGAAGAGTCCCCTCTACGGACGGACGACGTCGGTCATGCGTCTGGAGCCGTTCGGATACAGAGATGCAGCGAAGTTCGTACCTTCTTACAGTCCTGAGAACAGGCTGCGCGTTTACGGAGTGGCAGGAGGTGTGCCGAAGTTCCTGAGGCTGTTCGACGATTCGAAGACATTCGAGGAGAATCTGACATCGATTATATCCGAGGATTCTGTGCTGCACAGTGCGGTCAGGGATGCGGTGAACGAGGAGTTCCGTGCCCCGTCTACGTACAACGCCGTACTGTCAGCGATCGCCTCCGGCAGCCGCAGGATAAAGGATATTTCATCATCCTCCGGATTGGACGGTCCCACAGTATCCGCATGTCTCAGAAATCTCATGGAGATCGATCTCGTAAACAGGGAGACACCTATGTTCGGCGGTTCGGATCGGAACAGTTCCTACCGATTCAGGGACATGACAGCCGGTTTCTGGTTCTCGTGCGTAAAGGGAAGTCTGGACCTCATAGCCGAGGGAGATATGGGAACGGCTGTGCCCGAAGTGGAGAGACATTTCGAGATGTATATGGGACTGGTATTCGAAGATGTATGCAGGGCCTTCACGCATCAGAAGCTAGGATATCGTACAGTGGGCAGATGGTGGGGTTCAGATCCGATTTTAAAAACCCCGGCAGAAATAGATATCGTGGCATCCGAGGACAAATACGAAAAGAAGGTTGGGCTGTTCGGCGAGTGCAAGTTCACAAAGGACCGGATAGGAGCGGATGTGCTGGAATTACTGATCGACAGATCGAGACTTGTGGGGGGATTCGACGAGAAGAGATATGTCCTGTTCTCCAGATCAGGATTCACAAAAGCAGTAACAGAGAGGGCAGAGACATCCGGTGTAATGCTGTTTGGTCCGGAAGACCTTTATCGCTGATCGGATGCCTCCGTCTGCGGGCACTTTAATACTGAATATCGATACCTGCGGTTGTTTTCGATCGTTTTCATAAGCCTCAGATATCTCTCCTCCCGCTGCTCTGAGTATGCTCAGCGGCCGAAGGACGTCAGACACAGTGAGACTGACGCGACCTAAGTCTGAATGTTGCTTTTGCGAATGAATCTTTATGTCGGAGAGATCAAACGAAAATCAATAGCAGATAAATATCCCGGTGCATATACCGCAATAGGTCATAAGGGCGGTTAATATGGAATTTTCAGACATCTTGAACAAGTATCGCAGCGAACAATCCTCAAAAAGCAATCTCGGAACGAAGTTCGAAGAACTTATGGTGAGGTACCTTCGCACCGATCCAGTCTACTCGGAAAAGATCGACAAAGCGTATCTGTGGAGCAGGTTCCCTTTCCGTTCTCAGCTGGGCGGTCATGACACCGGAATAGATGAATCAGTGAAACTTGCGAAGAACGGCGTCTGCGACCTAGCATTAGATAATATTGATTCCAAATTAAAAGAGAAATTCATCAAAGAATTTGTACTCAGAAAGAATGATCCTGTTGAAGTTGAAAACATCATTATAGTCACAAACCTAACTTATTTGAATGATGTTCCATCAAAAAACTTATTCATCCAACCTGTGGCATAACTTATCTTGGCAGATTCGATCATGAACGTCTCTAAGACGACTTCCAGCAAGCGGTCACGATATAGTAAGAACATTCCCGAGACCCTCGCCTTGATGGTCTTCCATATCAACTCAATAGGATTGAACTGCGGAGAATAAGGTGGCAGGAACAACATAGTTATGTCAAGTTCCGCGGCATGAGCAAGGACCGCTTTCGTCCTGTGTATTGGGCCGTTATCCAATATCATCAATACCTTACTGTTGCCGTTCACTTCGCGGACAACATCGAGGAATGCACACATATCTGCGCTTTTTGACCCTTTGGGAAATGATACGACGGATCTGCCGTTGATGGCATAGAATCCGAAGACGTTAGCGTTGATATGGTCAGAATTCATCCTGCGCACAGGTTTCCCGACAGACCATACGCGTGCGGTCCTTGCCGATATTCGCTGTGCAGATTCATCCTGGAATCCCCATACAAAATCCTTTCCGATCAGAGGATCCAACGCGACTCCGAGTCTTTTTTTAAAACCGCCTCGGCATCCACAGGGCGACGGTAATCGATATCATACGGTTTTGCATGCCTAAATCCCATGGATCTCAGCATCGAGCGGATATGTTTAGGGGTGAATTCGATACCGAAATTATCCTTTACGAACGCTCCTGCTTCCACTGTCGTCATCATATCCCTGTCGACAGCGTTCCTGAACCTCTCCCTCTGATCCTTTGTCATGGATGCAGGTCGCCCGCCGCCGTAATTCGGAACGACGGAGTCCATCCCGTCTTCGTTCCATGCCTTCTGCCAGTTATATCCGGTCTGTATCGTTATCCCCTTGATCGAACATGCCTCCGGGACCGAATACCCCAGATATCTCAGACGGATGAACTCCAACCTTTCACATGCTTTCCTCTGTTTCCTGCTTTCGACAGTGATATCCTTTATCCTGCTTTCGACGGCCCCGATATCAACTGGTTTGGATATCTCGATCTGTTCTACGCCTGCCATGATTTATGGTATGGTTTAATCATTCAAATAAGTTAGGTTCGTGACTATAAATCTCTGAACATAGACCTCATGCAAAATATTATGATATCTGGGAATTTTGATGATTATACAATGTCGTCTCTGCTTTCCAAGGGCATTATCGAGTGGAAACCAGTTGGCTATGATAATTTCAATGATAAACCCCTCACTCGTACTGAGTATCTGACAAATATGAAACTAACAGAAGATAATATTCACGCTGTGTTTGGTACAAATATGAATAAGGACCGCATGCTTTGCATATCCAAAGATGATAGTGTCGGGGAAAACATAAAGAAAAAAATCTATGAGCTATACGGATCAGAATTTGGTGAATGAGGCCACATCAGAAACTGATTGTCCATTGGGTCTCATATCATCATGTCTCCCGGGATCAACGCTCCGTCGGACCCCTGTGGCACTGACAAAATATGAATAAAACCTGAGTTCGACAGTTGATTTCGTTACTGAGAAAATTTGACAGAAGATCTTTTCATCACCGGAATGATCTCCAAGGAAGTATTTCCAACCATAAACAGCAGTATCAGCAGGTATTCCGGCAGCTGAAAACAGCATATTGCATCAGAACGGAGTGTTTTACTCCGGAGCCGTATCCAATATAATCAGATGCTCTGCTGTAACAGTTTGCTGATTACACCATCTGTCAAATTTTTCTGACAGAGAATAGATAATATAGTTAATTACCAAACATTTTTCAATAATTAAAACAACATCCCGATATGGCAAGGCCGACCGAGATAGATATTGTGAAACACGTGACCCCTGAGGATCTGAACATGATCGCAAAAGGATATG
>JAIRYF010000054.1 GCA_031267895.1 Candidatus Methanoplasma glyptotermitis | reverse complement strand
GCCCAATGCTTTGTTCAGTTCTTCCATCGGCATATGTTTGATGATGCCTATAGCTTCCGGTCTTGCCATGGATATGTATAGGCATCATTATTCAAATAAGTTTAGTAATTAACTATAATTGCACTATACCCCAAATTCGGAGTTGTAGGCAGTTCCGAAAACAGTGTCGGGAATCGATTGATTTTACCCTTCTCTGTCATCTGATAAGAGATCTGCCGATCTCTGCCGGGGACATGAGCGACACCAGACAGTATGGTGCGGTATTCTTCATTGCCGTCTTCGGAACACCCGGTCTGAACGTTTTCAGCCTGAGTTCGACAGATGATGTTTCGATATGATGAAGAATTGTAACTGCCGGCAGAAAGCATAAGCGTCCTGAATGAATTGGTTCGGTTGTGACAGAAAAACAATTTCGGTTCAGGACGTCTGTCTCAGAACCGAACAAGAATAAGTCACTGCCGATCGGAACGACAGCTTTCGTTAAGGAATATTTGGGGAAACTGAGACTCGGGGAGTATTTCAACGGTCTCAAGGCAAAAGGTATTCCGCTGTTTCCTTTGGTGTGTGCTGTGATTTCCTATCGGCTGACTGAGAATTATTCCACCGAGGGATGCCGGAATATATAAGGGTGTATTGGATGGAGGATAGCATGTTGTGCATTGAAGGAGTTCTCCTAAACCGAGAGGTTCGGGCGGAACTCTGAAAATCACCGCTGGAAAAGGTTGATGGAACGCCCCGTCCGAAAAACCGTATCTGCCGGCTGGCCGGCAGTGACGGTTTTGAGAAGCCGATACAATTGAAGGAATAGATATGATATACTCAACTGAGTACGAATCGCCGCTGGGTTCTATAACAGTGGCAAGCGACGGAAGCAACACCGTCGGTCTGTGGATAGAGGGACAGAAGTATTACGGCGGAGTATACGGGGAAAAGATGGAGAAATGCAGCAACTCGCCGATATTCAGCGATGCCGAGAAATGGTTAGATAAGTATTTCTCGGGCGAGAATCCACGGATATGCGACCTGCCATTGGCACCCGAAGGCGGAGAATTCCGTCAGACCGTGTGGAAAATACTATGTGAAATACCATATGGGCAGACTGTCACATACGGAGACATAGCAAAGAGAGTATCCAAAGACGCAGGCGTAACTGCAATGTCGGCCCGGGCAGTCGGCGGAGCCGTAGGGCATAATCCCATATCTATTATCATCCCATGTCACAGGGTCGTGGGGGCGGACGGCAGTCTCACGGGATATTCGGGCGGAATAGATGCAAAGATGAGACTGCTCGAGCACGAGGGGACAGACATGTCGGGTCTGCATCTCTAAGGGAGGCATTGCCTTCTGAGCACAGACTCTCGGTTTCACAAATCTATTCCTTGTTCTTTACAGGTTGCGTATTAGGCAAATCTGTCTCTGAAATGGCTGTTTTATCGAAAAATCACAGATAATTTTATATCCTTTCAATGTGGATTGTTATTCCCAGCCTCCATGTGAGGCGGGAGCAATGATAGAATGAATGGGAGAGCAATATTGGACGCAATAATAGCGCTGGTGCTTTACATTGTGTTTGCAATAATATACTTCGTCATTCTTGCGTTTATAATCAACTTCGGAGCCGGTTTGGTCGGAGTGGGAGACGTGGGCGCAGGGAATTTGGCGGTTGCGGCTTCGGTACTGACTGCAGGCACATTGATTGCCGGCGGCGGAATTACGGACGCATTCAAGAAAGTATGAGCACAAGAGCTGAGATATCTCGGCGCAAACACTTTATCTCACATATTTTATTTTGTTTTATGTCCTTGTGTCACGAGTGTGTGTGTCTGTGCCCGAAGACCGACTGCCCCAGGCATGGCAGGTGCGATGAATGCGTGCCGTTCCACAGAGATGAGAAAGGAAACCTGCCGTTCTGTCTGAGGCATCTGACCGTTAAGTAAGTTTCACGGAGAGGGATCAGGTTCGCGGACAGCGGAAGTCACCTGTCAGTGACGGTGTCCGTGACACAGTTATTAATGCAGGTCTGCCATTACTGCGGCTATGCATCTTACCCGCGAAGAAGAGGAGATATTGGCCGGCGAAAAGGGCGAGAGCCGCCGGAAAGCAATGGAGTTGGTCGTTGCGCTGGGTAAGATATACGGTGCCGACGGTCTTGTGGATATAACATCCGCACACCTTTCGGGCGCATCCTACAAGACTATCGGCGACGGCGGTCTGAAGTATTTGGATGATATGGCAAAGGGCGGAGCCGCAGTCTCTGTTCCGTCCACTCTTAATCCCATCGGGATGGACAGAAAAAGATGGAAAGAGATGCATATAACACCTCATTTTGCCGAGAAACAACTGGAAATAATAGATCTGTACGGAAAGATGGGGGTGAGGACCACATGCTCATGCACCCCGTATCTCGGAGACAACATACCGTCTGCCGGGGACCATGTCGCGTGGGCGGAATCATCTGCGTTATCGTTCGTGAATTCGTACATCGGAGCAAAAACGAACAGAGAAGGCGGCCCCGGTGCACTGGCATCCGCAATACTCGGGAAAACGGCAAATTACGGTCTCCACATAGACGGGAACAGGAAACCGACCGTGATAATAGATGCCGAGACGGACGGTTCGGTATTCAGTTATTCTATGCTCGGACAGGCAGCTGGGATGGCGATAGGCAGCGGAATACCTTATTTCAGAGGAATACATCCAACGGTCGACGATGCGAAGACGATGTCCGCCGCTATGGCTGCATCGGGTGCCGTTGCACTGTATCATGTAGAAGACGTTACTCCGGAAGCCGGGAATTTCGATATCTCCGGACTTGAGATGATTTATATCGGAGAGAAGGAGCTCGAAAATGCATACAGCAGGCTGAATACGGCCGAAGATGTCCAACTTATTGCTCTGGGATGTCCGCATCTCAGCCACAAGGAGATGAGAGATATAGCGTCCTTCCTCAAAGGGAAGAAAAAGAAGAACAGGGACACCGAGATTTGGTTCTGCACATCTGCAAAAGTGCGCGAAGACTGTCCTGAAGAAGTTAAAATAATGGAAGAGTTCGGTCTGGTCCTGGCAGACACATGCATGGTTGTGGCACCCATCGAAGGTGTGTTCAAAAGGACCGGTACGAACTCGGCAAAGGCGGGAAACTATCTCCCCACGCTTTGCTCGCAAGAGGTCATGTGCAGGGACATCTCAGGACTTATGGATGCGGTAATATGATAAAAGGCAGAGCGATTTCCTCTGGAAAAGCGGAAGGAAAAGTGCTGAAACTGGACAGCATGTTCAGTTTTTTGGGAGGAGTCAACGCATCAACCGGCGATCTGAATGCTGGGAAAGGCAACATTGCCGGCAAAGTGTTCGTGTTCCCCGGAGGAAAGGGGAGCACAGTAGGATCGTTTGTTATGTATGATCTCATGGTGCACGGCAAGGCTCCGGCGGCGATCATAAACAGATTGGCCGAGACCATTGTGACCACAGGAGCGGTCATATCATCCATACCTATGGCGGATGGTATAGATACAGATCTTCTGAACGACGGCGATTATGTGGCTGTAGACGGTGACAAAGGTACGGTCGAAATAAAAGGCACGAAACTTGTCAGAGTCGTATCGTCGGCTGTCCTCATGGATGGAAAGGTCCTGATTCTTCAGCGTCCGGATAATGCCAAGTCCTTTCCGGGGAGAAAATCAATGGTTGCCGGAAAGATCGAGGCCGGCGAAACACCCGAGGCTGCCGCAGCAAGGGAGATAGCCGAAGAGACAAGGATATCTGTATCAAAACCCGATATGTGCTTGCCTCCGGTGTATGTCAGAGAGGGGGATACGGTGTGGGAGGTGTACCCGTTCCTTTTCAGAGTCAGAGAGGCAGACCCGGTACTCAACAGCGAGAACACTGGATTCGAGTGGGTCAGTCCTGACAGGATCGCGGATGACAATTTGATGGTTCCTCTGACATACCGTGTCATAAACGAAATGCTGAGAAAACTGAAATAAGGGGGAATGCCCCCTCATTGCCCGGCAGACGTTATGCCGATCACGATCTCTCTGCCTGTGACATCCCACGTTTTGACTTCATCGCCGCCGGGACTGTCCGTGAACACGAGCTTTTCGGCCCTGACCTCGGCTGATATATGATCCGCCCATATGCCGAACAGGTCCGTCAGATACGGTTCGGCTTTGACATCACAGACGATATACTGTTCGACATTGAGTTTCATGTCCTTTCTCATCTGCTGTATTCTCCTTATGAGTTCCCTTGCGTACCCTTCTGCTTCTATTTCCGGGGTGACATCAAAATCGATGAAAATCTTACCGCCGTCGAAATCGACACCTTCCAAGCCCTCGGTATCGCCGCCGGCCCTCGTATATTCGATCTTTTTTATGTTCCCCTGCTGTGCCAACACTTCTTCGAACACGGAGACTGAACCGTCGGCATCGCTGTCTTCACGGACGAGTATCCGTTTAAGAGGCCATCTGAGTTTGCTGCCCATCTTGGCCCTTTCAGCGGCCACAACCTCGATCACATTCTGTACCAGATACATACTGCGCTCCAAACCGTCATTGATGAGGGATTCATCGTATTCGGCCCAGTCTTCCATGTGCACAGACGGCATGGTACCGCCCATATGCAGGTATACCTCTTCCGAGATATGCGGAGTCAGAGGTGCAAGGAGCATGGCTGTGTTCATTATAGAATAGTGAAGCACGAAGTAAGATGCTATTTTATCATCGAACGAATCGTTTTCTTCGCTCCAGCTTCTGTCTCTGACCAGACGGACATACCAGCGTGACAGATCCTCCATGATGTAGTCTTCGAGTGCCCTGGCTACTTTATGGAAATCTCTGGATTCCAAACCCTGTGTCACTGCCTTCTTGACCTTCTCGGTCCTGGACAGCATCCATCTGTCCTCTCCTCTCAGGTTTCCGTGCACATCGTTCAATGTGTGGGCATCCGGGTCGTAGCCGTCTATGTTCATGTATGTGGACGCGAAATTCACAACATTCCAATATGTATTCAGAATCTTCCTTGCGTTTTTCGGTCCGTCTTTCTGAAATGCTGTATCCTCCCACGGAGCATTTGCCTTGATGAGATACAGTCTCAGGGAATCGGCACCGAGTTCGCTGATTATCTCCAGAGGCTCTATGACATTGCCTTTAGACTTTGACATTTTCTGTCCTTTCGGATCAAGCACCCATCCGTGCATCATAACCTCGTCGTACGGTGCGCGGCCGAATGATACGACTCCGGCTCCGAGCTGTGTGTAGAACCAGCCTCTGGTTTGGTCGTGTGCTTCGACTATGAATTTTCCTGGCCACCATATGTCGAATTCATCTTTCTTTGCGGGATAGCCCAGCTGCGCCCATGCCGCGACACCCGAATCGAACCAGACATCAAGGACATCCTTAACTCTGTGCATCTCCGACCCGCACTTGGGACAGTCGAATGTCACTTCGTCGATCCATGGCCTGTGAGTATCCATTCCGTCTGTGTATCCGCGGCCCGCACGCAGATCTCTGTATTGCCCCACAACATGCATTTCGCCGCATCCGCATTCCCATACCGGCATCGGTATGCCCCAGTATCTCTGCCTCGAGATGCACCATTCTCTCGCGCCTTCGACCCAGTTTCTTTCTCTCGATTCCCCTGCCCATTCGGGTACCCATTTTACCCGATCGATTTCGCTTAACATCCGGTCCTTTATTTTGGGTATGTCGATGAACCACTGGCGTGTGTTCCTGTAGATAATGGGGGTTTTACATCTCCAACAGTGTCCGTATCTGTGCTTTATTCTGTCGGAATCGAAGAGCAGTTTCTTTTCGTCAAGGTACTTCACAATATCCTCGTTGGCCGCTCTGACCTTCTTGTTTGCCATCATTGGAAATTCTTCGGTAAATCTTCCCGCTTCTCCTACCGGGCAGAAAGGTTCGATGCCGTATCTTTTTCCGGTTTCGTAATCATCCGGGCCGAATCCCGGTGCGGTGTGCACGAGACCTGTGTTGTCCTTCTCCACATAATCTGCGTTCAGGACGCGGTACGTCCACTTGCTCCTTTTCAGATGATCGGAGCCGATATCGAACGGAGGAATATACTCAAGCCCTTCCAATTCTTTGCCGGTGAACTTGTCAACAGCATCGAATCTCTCGTATCCGCCTTTTTTTGCCACATATTCGGCCTGAGACAGCATGCAGATCACCGTCTCTTCTCCCTTGCTTCCGGAAAGTTTCACTTTTGCATATTCGCAGTCCGGATGGGCTGCCACAGCCATGTTGGAAGGCAGTGTCCAAGGCGTGGTAGTCCATATGAGCAGAGATACATCCGCACTCTCCGCGAGCGGGAATCTTACCATGACAGACGGGTCCATTTCGTCCCAGTATTCTATCTCAGCCTCCGCAAGCGCGGTCTCACATCTCGGGCACCAGCTCACGACCTTGCTGGAAGGTCCGAGCAGCCCCATCTCATATGCTTTGCGGACAGTCCACCATGCCGATTCTATGAATTCCGGTCTGAGCGTCTGGTACGGATTGTTCCAGTCCATCCATACACCGAGCTGTTTGAACTGATCGGTCATGCTTTCTCTCAGGCCGTCGGCGAACTTCTTGCAGGTATCGACGAATTTGTCGATTCCAATATCCTCAATTTCTTTCTTTGAATGAACACCGATTTTCTTCTCAACCTGAACCTCGATCGGAAGCCCGTGCATATCGAACCCGGGCTGATCTCTTACATTGAAACCGTTCATCCTGAGATATCTTATCATTATATCCTTCAGGGTCTTGTTCATTGCGGTACCCAAGTGTATGGATCCTGTGGTGTAAGGCGGACCGTCAAGGAAGTAAAATTTTTCTCCTTCGGATCTCAGTTCCTTGGTTTTCTCGTAAGCTTTGCTTGAATCCCAGTACTCCCGGATCTCTTTCTCGATAACCGGCGCATCATAGTTCGCGCGGACCTGCTTTATCATCGCCAATCCTCAATTGTCCGGTATATCCTACCGGGTACCGGAGGCAATCAGTATTTGGATTAAATAGTTGATGTGTGAGGTGCTCTGGTGAAACCACTTTGTTTACCAAAGTCTCCATACAGGTATCTATTTTATATTGCATTTCCTACCCCCCCCCGGGTCTCTGGACCCAGTATGTGTTTGCCATGAAATTCGATGCTGAGATGAGGAAAAGAAGAGGGGGGGGGGGGAATCGCTGGACGCACCTTCCGCGTGCGGCTGTTGGTTTCCTGCCTTGCCCTGGCGGTATTGGGAGCGTTATGCTTCCTTTCCATTCCGTCTGCCGATGAGTCGTCGGCTGATGAAGCGGATACCGTTACGCTGATTGTTGACCCGGAAAATTATGATGATAATGCGGACAGGGCGGATGGAGCCAAATACAAAACCCTCGCCGCGGCCGTCGGTAAAGCAGTGAGCGGAGATATCATTGATATCACCGGTCGGGTGGCAATAAACTCAGGCATAAATCTCTCAAGGACACTGACAATAACTTCGTCGGACGGAAAGGGTGAGATAGTCCGTGCTACCGGTTATAAGGGTCAGTTTTTTTCAATCGTTTCCGGAACTTCAATCACTTTTGATAATGTGATAATAGACGGCGGCGCGGTTTATGTGAATGGAGGAAACACTGGTGCAACAGGCGTGGAACGTCTTATTTACTCCTACGGAAACCTCACGCTGACGGGCGGAACCGTCGTCCGCAATAATTCGGCGACGGGCGATGCCGGCGGTCTGATACTCTCTTGGGGTGGAAAACTGATTGTTGATGGAGCTGAATTATATGGCGGCCGGGGAACAAGCGGCGGAGCCGTGAGCCTCATCTTTGAAGCAACAGCAGAGTTTATCAGCGGCTCCATTCATGATAACCAGGCTTACAACGCCGCTAGTGCACCAGGCGGAGGTGCTGTGATGCTGCAGACCGGATCTGCATCTATAGAGAAAGATTTTAAGATATATAATAATCAGGTGCATTCGACCAACAAGCAGTCAGTCGGCGGTGCGATTTCTATGATGGGAGCAAATCTCACCATAAACGGCGGAGAAATTTACAACAACACCGCCGGTCCATCAACCGCCGGAGGCTACGGCGGCGCTATAGGAATGAACGGCGGGTCAATCACCATGAACGGCGGCTCCATCTATGGTAATGAAGCCACTCACTGGGGCGGCGCACTCTACTATGGCTATAGTCCTGCCGACAGCACCTTTACCATGAGAAGCGGCTCCGTTTACATCAATAAAGTCACCGGAACAGACGAAGCCGAGGCACTGGGCGGCGGTATCGCTGCTATTGAGTCAGGTGGGAAGGTGTACACGAATCTTTTGGGCGGAAACATATGCGGTAATGAGGCACCGAAGGGCGGAGGTGTGTACAACTCCCGAGGGTCGCTGACGATAAATTATATGACTGTTTCGGGCAACAAGGCAATAGGCAACAGTAAGACAGATTTCAATAAGTCGGACGGCTCCGGCGGCGGCATATACAACTACAGAGGCACCGTTACTATGAGTAACAGCACAATTTCCGGCAATGAGGCGAAAATACGCGGCGGCGGCATATGCAACTACATCGGCACCTTTGATATGGCAAGCGGAGAGATTTCCGGTAACAAAGTGACCGCCGGTATATGGAGCGACGGTGGCGGAGGAGTGGCTAACATTTACGCCGGTTCTTTTACTATGATAACTGGCATCATCGCGTATAACACAGCACCCTATGCCTCCGGAGGCGGTGTGTACAATGCCTACACCTTCACCGACAGTCCTGTATCGCCTATATTTACGCTGAACGGAGGAGAAATCAGCGACAATGAAGCAGGAAATTATGGAGGCGGCGTATTCAATTACAGTAGTGGCACGTTCATAATGCACGACGGAGAAATAAGCAGAAACATCGCAACGTCATACGGCGGAGGAGTGTTCAATTACAGTAATGCCGCTTTTACAATGAACGACGGAGTGATTTCCTGCAATAAGACAACCATTTCCGGTAGCTATGGCGGAGGTGTAGCCAACTATTCAAGCACATTCACAATGAATGATGGGGAAATAAGCGGGAACAACGCAACGTCATACGGCGGAGGTGTAGCCAACTATGCAGGTACACTCACAATGAATGATGGGAAAATAAGTGGCAACACCGCAGGAACATATGGCGGAGGTGTGGACAATTATTATAATTCCACGTTTATGATGAACGATGGGGAAATCAGCAGAAACATCGCAACGTCATACGGCGGAGGGGTGTCCAACCGCAGTTCCGCTTTTACAATGAACGACGGAGTGATTTCCGGCAATGAGACAACCAGTTCCAATAGCTATGGAGGCGGCGTATTCAATTACAGTAGTGGCACGTTCATAATGCACGACGGAGAAATAAGCAGAAACATCGCAACGTCATACGGCGGAGGAGTGGCCAATTATGCAAGTACATTTACAATGAATGATGGGGAAATAAGCGGGAACACCGCAACGTCATACGGCGGAGGAGTGTTCAATTACAGTAATTCCGCATTTACGATGAATGACGGGGAAATATCGGGTAACAAGGCAACCGGCACTACCGGCTACGGCGGAGGAGTGGCCAACTATTCAAGCACATTCACAATGAACAACGGCGAGATAAGCGGTAACAAGGCTTCTCTCGGCGGAGGAGTGCATAATTACGGCAACAATACAGTCAGCATCAAAAGCGGAAAAATCACGGGAAATACGGCAACCGGCACCGATACAAAAGGTTCCGGAGGCGGAATATATACAACGGATTTCTCCAAGCTTACGGTGGCTGATGGTGTAATATTCTCTGGCAATACGGCTCCGACTCTGAGAATACAAGATATAGCGGATGATGCGAATATCGATGGGAACGGAGTGGCTGATGTTACCGATTACAGCAGCAAAATCGGCACGGTTGTTCTGTCAGATTTTGTATTGAATGCGCTTGCCGGTCCGAATAAGAATGCTCCGGCGTACAACAACTACGATATCAACTATCCGGGAGATGTTTACGTTGTAACCGTTGACATATACCCCGAAGGATCGGGATCGGTAACCGTCACGGATACCGCAGACAGCATAATAGTATACGGCGTTCTGACAGAGAACGGATACGTTCTTGTTCCGATTGCTGCAGCATCAATAACATTCTCGGCAGATGCCGAGAATGATTACGTATTCATCAAGTTTGTGAAGGACAAAACGGATGAAGAGATTACAGACAATCCCGCCGATATTTCCGTAACGGGAAACATGCATATGCTTGCAGTGTTCGAATCTCCTGCTCCCTCTCCTGATCTGAACAATTATACTATAACATCATCCGCAAGAGACGGTGCGTCAATATCTCCGGCAGGAAACATATCCGTACGGGAAGGCGAAAACGCAACGTTCTCATTCCATGCAGGACCGGGATACAGAATATCTTCGGTATACGCTGACGGCTATCCCGTATCGGCGGAGGCCCTGGCCTCAGGCACATATACGTTCTATGACGTACGGAACAACCACACTATCGAAGCAACAGGAACACCGTATGCAGCATCTCCCGATTCAGGATCCGGAGAAGGAGGTTCGGGATCGGGCGGTTCAGAATCCGGAAGAGGAAACTCCGGATGGGCCGTACTTAATCTGGTGTTTGCATTGATAGCAATAGCCGCAGGCATATTTGCAGTAATAGCGGGAAGGAACCGTTACAAAGAGGAAGACAAAGATAACAGCAGTAAGGAAAGACTTTCCAAGAGACTCATTCCGGAGATTGCATCGCTTATACTGGGAATAGTATCCGTTATTGTATTCTTCATAACGGAAGATATGAATCTTACACCGATCGTTGCAGATATCTGGACTGTTCTTATGTTAGTATTGGCGATTGCAGCTCTTGTCTCTGCTTTCCTGAGTTTCAGATCCGAAGAGGAAGAGAACTTAGAAGATTGGAATACAGACACCGAATACGTATAATCGGAGAAACAGAACACACAGCCTAACTCTTTGCGAATACGAACACAGGGAGACTGCCGCACCGGCGGCGG
>JAIRYF010000011.1 GCA_031267895.1 Candidatus Methanoplasma glyptotermitis | reverse complement strand
TTAATTACCAAACATTTTTCAATAATTAAAACAACATCCCGATATGGCAAGGCCGACCGAGATAGATATTGTGAAACACGTGACCCCTGAGGATCTGAACATGATCGCAAAAGGATATGAAAGCGAATTGCAAAGCTGTGCCAAATCCAAACGGATATACGAAAGGATATGCTTTGTGAGAATGAGATACAAAGGATATTCCGTGGAAGAATCGGCATCGGCCGCCGGCATGACAATGAGATCAGGATATAACATTCAGGAACTTTGGAACAGAGGAGGGGCGGACGCTCTGATCCCGAACTTCGGCGGCGGGAGACCGCCGAGGATGACATCGGAACAAAAGGATCTTCTTAAGGATCTTCTCGCAGTCAATCCCATGGAGACCGGCGATGTCAGACTGTATATCTCGGAGGAGTTCGGAATCCCGTATTCAATGAAGCAGGTGCATGTGATACTCACCAAAATGGGATTGCATCATGCCAAACCGTATCCCGCGGATCACAGAAGACCTGACAACGCGGAAGACGTTTTAAAAAAAGACTCTAACATGGTCTGGACGGTCTGACCGGCCCCGTCATAGGGTTCATGGACGAGGCCTCTCCCCGGACGGCGGCGAACACTGTCCGTCTGCGGTGTCCCGGCAAACCCCGGCAGATGAAGAACACTGACCGCATAAAGGCAAACGCGGTCTGTACTGTGAACGGAACCTCAGCCACAGAATTTCCAGACAGATCGAAAATCTCGGATGTGCGCATTCCTGTATTCCGTGAGGGAGGCGGACGGAGAACGTCCGGTTGTTATAATTCTTGATAATCTTTCGGCACACCCTTCTTCCGTCACGGCGGAATATGCCGAATCCATCTGAATAAAGCTGGTCTTCCTGCCTCCTTATTCTCCTCATCTGAATCATATCGGGTTCATTCGGAAGACTGTAAAAAGATCTGTATCCAAGAACAGATTCGCCGACCGCAGCGATATGGCTTCTCTTCTCGGAGAAAGATTCCTGAAAGAGGCCGCCAAAGATTCCTGCTCCGTATATCGGAGAGACCTGTTTTTATCTTGAATTATTGCAAACAATTAGGTAATTAACTATAATTGCCGGACAGATGACTGATCGCGCATGTGCCGGCGGCGGGCCGGACATAAACCCCGGCGAACCCGCAGCAGCGAAATTCTTCTGTCAGATTTTCCTCTGTCAAAACTGCAATAATTATTTTTCCGAGAGAAGTGTCGAACTCAGGATAAAACTCGAGAATCAACTGTCGAAGTCGGGATGTAAGTGTCAAACTCGGACCTCAAAACTAAATTCAAGACAATAATTGCGCATTTTTTGGATCAGTGATGTTAGCGTAATATTCTGAATCCAAAACTTTTATGGATTTTGCGATATGCCCAATATATTCACGATCATATTGTTTCTTGTATGATCTTTTAACTAAGAACGCCACAGAGTACCTCGCACGATTATCCAATCCATTAATTGAAGTTTGTTCCATTTCAATTTTGTTACAATCAATTGTTTTTCCATCAATTGTACTCATCTTGAATTTTCCTTTGTCAAATTTAATATCATATAGTCTCCCCTCAACTTCTATCGTTTCATCTGGTTTTTTCTCGATTTCGTTAATAACATTTAACGCTACTTCGGCTTTTTCCTTAGTAAACGATATTGCCTCCAATTCTTCATTATTTCCAAACAAAGTAAGAGATAAGTTATTTGTCTCGACAAGTTCTGCCATTTTTTTATACTTACTCACAGTCCTGGGTCCCATTTTTTGTTTTTCAATTTCCATTGTCTTAGGATTACCACTTTGTGATATTATATCTATTAAAGTTTTCATTGCTTTCATATGAATGGAACTTTCATCTTCAGGAAATAATGTGCTTGTTCCACTCGTAAAAATTATTTTAAACGAACCATACGCTGTAGCTGCAACCCTGACTTCAGATAAATTCTTTACTTCTTTTGATATTTTCCCGCGAGATTTCTCCCCATATTTATACCTGTTAATAATTGACGTTAACGTCTCTTGGAAAGACCCAACCACTTCTGCCAACACCATACTTGGAATTTCACCATCCAATATTGAACTGCCCTCCAACGTCATAGTATACGAGTGCTTGAATTCTGCATTCTTCGCTAGCATAAACTCTCTAACTAAAACGTCTCTGCGAACCAATAACTGGTCAGTAGCTATTTTTAAAGCTAAATCCTCGGGATAACTCTCAACGAAAATTTTGTGTTTAATCAACAGCTCATTCAGCTCATTCAATTCTTTTCTTATATCTTGTGGTTTGCGGGGACTGTCAACGCTCATTCAATATCACCTAACCTTTCACATTCGTTGATGACATCTGATGCATGGTCTTCTGAACATAAATCAAATTGCACAAATCCTTTCTCTTCCTTATCTCTAGTATGCCCCCAAAAATCTATCCAGTATCTTTCTCGTTTAACTGTAATTCCCTCATGTCGAGGATCGTGTTCAGGATAGTCAAGTATCAAATAAGAATCGCAAGAATATTTAGATTTGATTTCATCGTGACAATTCCCATTGAGAAAAGTCCCCCCATCAGACAAGTATTCGTTAAATTCGGATGCAACCACCCTAATAGATAAATCTACATCGTTTGGATTTTCTTTTTTAGTAACAAAACTGCCATCTATCCAATGAGATTTTACAAAGGGATGTTTGATACACTCCTTAGAAAACCACATGTATTTGTGATATAATTTGAACCGAGTACTAGAATTAGGAAAATCCTCAACCGTACATTTTCGAAAATCGGACAATTTTGGTTCATGAATTCCTCTACATAGCAACCCTGACCCTTCAAATTTCAGTGTACAGCCGTGACCCATGACTAACCTTATCCCTGCTTTAAACAAATGCACCCCAAGCAATATATTTCATGATGCGCACTTAATACGGTATGTGCCACTATAATATTTGAACTCATCTCGTACAATGAATTAACAACCATCAAGTTATCATTTTTTTCTTCTACACATATTTCTAGCTCTAACTCGGGAAATTGGGGCATATGTTTTGTCAGATATCCCAGACTTTAGGTTTACGTCCTCTTTTATGCAATATTTTTTCTTCAGAATATACGAAAAGCCAGAGTTTCTGATCAAGGTCCAGAATATCTTTTTCAATGGTCTGGCGGAGGTCCCCGCCTCCTGAAGATATCCTCTTCACCGATGCATATGAATCTAGAACATCCGTCACGGTATGGGATGAGCTCATGCCGGCTGATTCGATGATCCTGCTTATCTCGGTCCAAATACACAGCGACAGGAATGTGACGAACGTATGTCCCATGATCCTCTCATCTGTCTGTATATACGTTCTTTCAGCATATACCCCAACTTCCCAAGTTAGAGTTGAAAACATGACTGATATATCCGTTGATAGCCTTTACTGAATCGGAAAGATCGACAGTCCTTCATCGAATCTGTAATGAATTATTTCCACAAATCTCACATTAGAATACATATAATAACCACATTAAAACTTCAATATGTCCCACAATTATATATCAGCGAATGAACATGCCATCATGTGAAGGAGTACAGGCCCAGACTGGCGGACCGAGAACTGGAAAGAGGATTGAGGGCATTCGGGGCTGTTTTGATCGTGGGGCCGAAATGGTGCGGCAAGACCACAACTGCGGAACAGTTCGCTAAAAGTGCAATCTATATGCAGGACCCTGACAAAGCTGAGGAATATCAGACGGCAATGAAGATCAAACCGTCTCTCCTTCTGGAAGGCGAGAAGCCGCGCCTCATAGACGAATGGCAGACGGCACCGAAACTGTGGGATGCGGTGAGACACAGTGTAGATAGGTTATCCATGGAAGGTCTGTACATTCTCACGGGATCAACGGCCGTAGATGAATCGAAGATCGCCCATTCCGGTGCCGGGAGGATAGCCAGAATAAGGATGTCCACTATGAGCCTGTATGAGTCCGGCGATTCAACCGGGGAAGTATCTCTGTCTGATCTATTCTCCGGGAAGGATGTCTCCGGCCGGTCGCCGTTTGATATCGAGGATATCGCCGCGCTGGTCGTTCGCGGCGGATGGCCGAAGACCGTCGGAAAAGGAGATGCCGCCGCACATGAGCAGATCAAAGGTTATTGCGAGACGATCCTGGAATCAGAGATCAGGACGGCGGACGGAGTATACCGCGACAGCCGTAAAATGCGCCGGGTTCTGAGATCCATATCTCGGAACACATCTTCCTCTGCATCGGACACGACGATACTTGCTGACACAGAAGAGAAGAACTGCACATCCATTCATATCAATACTCTGAGGTCCTATGAAAAGGCTCTGCGAGAGATCTACGTGATCGACGATCTTCCCGCATGGACTCCGAGACTTCGCTCCAAAGCGGCGGTCAGGACCTCGGATACCAGACATCTGACGGATCCCGCAGTTGCGGCATATTTCCTCGGTGCGTCGGCAAAGAATCTCATGGCAGATATGAAAACATTCGGACTCTTATTCGAGTCACTTGCCGTCAGGGATCTCAGAGTGTACACCAGATCGCTCGGCGGCGATGTCTTCCACTATCGAGACAGTGACGGTCTTGAGGCGGATGCGGTAATCCATCTGAATGACGGGAGATGGGGCGCGATAGAGGTAAAACTCGGCGCGGGCATGATCGATGATGCCGCAAAGGGTCTGCTCAGAATAAAGGAAAAGGTGGAGAACGAGACCATGGGCACCCCTTCGTTCCTGGCGGTCGTCACGGGTACCGAGTATGCCTACACCAGAGAGGACGGGGTGCATGTTGTGCCGCTGGGATGTCTGAAGGACTGACAGCTGTTCGCAGAATTAGACATGCTCATCAGATATTTCATCGGCATGATCAATCATATAATATGGTCGTAAAACAGTGTAAAAATACAGTAGTTACGACTGAGGTGCCGACATGGAGATCAAGAGGGATCGTTATCTTAACAGACCTATATCCAGAGAACTGAACGGTTCGGTGAAGGTGATAACCGGCATCAGGAGATGCGGCAAATCATACCTTCTTTTTCGTTTGTTCAGGGATTATATGTTAAGCAAAGACGTCCCGGGGGACCGTATAATCAAAATAGCTTTGGATGACAGGAAGAACAAACATCTCCGCGACCCGGATGCATTATGCGTTTTTGTCTCCGAGTCCGTGCGCGACGGCCAATAATATGTCTTCCTGGATGAGGTGCAGTATGTCAGTGAGTTCGGGGATACGGTCAACAGTCTGGATATCTGACAGTGCAACGGATCGACTGATAGTTTGCGCTCTTGAAGAGACAGAGAGGAAAGGAAAACATCCCGGCCGCATGACTGAGGCCGGAGACGGGATGATTGGATCGGTTGCGGAAAGAGCAATGTCATCGTATCTCATGATGTTACGGCCGAGACCCGAAAAAGTCCAGTCAGACCGTCAGGGAGTCGTGATTCTTTTCCGATCGCGTCGGAAACGGCGACAGAACAGTATTGTTTTGCGTGTTCCTCGGCTGGACGTCCCGCGTGGTTTTTGAGAATTATATTTTGGTTCTGCGGGGTATTCTGGAAAGTTGGGAATTAAAATTATGGAAAGTTTTACCCTAAATACGTAAAAAAATATGGAAAGTTGGGAACTAAAATTTTGGAAAGTCAGGAACTATTATAATGTGAACATACCATAATAACCTGATTCGTATGGTGATGACGCGGGACGGATACAAACCGAGACTTGTCGACAGACTGATAGAGGATATGCTGAAGGCAACGGGAGCGATTTGTATCGAAGGACCCAAATGGTGCGGAAAGACATGGGTCTCCCTTAACCATGCCGAAAGCGCGATAATGATAGGAGATGCGGATAACGGATTTCAGAACAAAAGACTCGTCGAGATGGATGTTTCACGTGCATTCAGGGGGAAGGAACCGCGCCTTATAGATGAATGGCAGGATATTCCTGCGATATGGGGTGCAACAAAATCGGAAGTAGATAACAGCAATGCGACGGGAAGATTCATCCTTACGGGTTCTTCCACTCCCAAATCGTACGCGAAAACCCACAGCGGCGCAGGTAGAATAGGAATCATAAAAATGCGCACGATGTCTCTTTTCGAATCGGGAGATTCGGACGGTTCGGTTTCTCTGAGATCTATGTTCGGTCTTGAAAGAGTCAGTACGGATATTCGGAATGTTGATTTCGATCGTTTGGTCGATCTCATCATCAGAGGAGGCTGGCCTAACAATATAGGGAAGACCATAAAAGCATCGCAGCTGGCCAACAGATCATATTTGAATGCGATAATCAATGACGCATCGACGCTGGACGGCTCGAACCGCAACAGGAATAAAATCGAGATGCTGCTGAAATCTCTCGCAAGGAACGAGAGTACTCTGGCATCGGTTTCCAAGATAGCATCCGATCTCAAAGAGAACAATGATGATGAAGATATCATTGAGAATTCTGACTCCGACAGTTCTCGGGATAAGAAAGAAGGCCCCTCCCAGAAGGCTGCGAGATATTATTTGGATATTCTTGACAGACTGTTCCTGATCAGCAATCAGCTTGCGTTTGATCCTAATCTGAGGTCTGAGATGCGTGTGGGAAAGGTACCGAAAAGGCATTTGACAGATCCCTCTGTCGCAGTGGCGGCGATGGGCCTCACGCATGAGAAGCTGATCGGAGATCTCAATACACTGGGATTTTTGTTTGAATCCATGTGCGAAAGGGATCTGGACATATATGCATCCGCCTCGTATGGGAAACTGTATCATTACCGCGACGGCAGAGGCAATGAACTGGATGCCGTCGTCGAGATGCCGGACGGAAGATGGGGTGCGTTCGAGATCAAACTCGGAACAAATCAGATAGATGAAGCAGCGAAGAATCTTGTAAAGATCGACAGGATATTCCGTGACGAGGGAGCGCGGTCTCCGGAATTCCTCTGCGTTATATGCGGAATGGCAGCGGCGGCATACATCCGTCCGAAGGACGGAGTATATGTGGTCCCGATAACTTCGCTGAGAGACTGACCTGTCCGGCGGCTTAAACACATGGCATTCTCTGCCGCAGACATACTGTTTGAAAAAATAGTTACAGTGAGTTTTCGGATGATTTTGGACTCTCTTCAGCAAAGTCTCTGAGCGGATCTCTGAACATGAAGGATGTCGAACGGGTTTTGCCGTTCTTTTCGAGAAGATCCAGATTTATGAGGTTGTTCAGCTTGGACCGTATTGTCTGTTCACCCAGTGCAGGCACCCAATTACATGCATCGGAAACTGTGAACCGTCCGTTCTTCTTTGCTTTTTTTATGATTGTCTTCGAACTCTCGTCAAGGTCTTTTATGAGGTTCTTCTCTTCAAAGGCACTGTATGCTTCTTCGTAAGCGGACAGCAGCGATTCGGCAATATACGTCGCAAACGGTCCATAGTCGGCAGTCGCATCGGTGTATGCCAAAAGAGTGTAGTAGGTTTCAGGAGGATCCAGCAGTTTCTGTTCGAATTTGCACAGCTTTGAATTTTTAAATCCCAATTCCTGAAGTAAAATCTGGAATAGGGTTCTTCCGGTACGGCCGTTTCCATCCTGAAACGGATGTATGCTTTCGAATTCATGGAAGAATAATGCTGAAGTAACAATCTCATCGTACGGCGAATCCCGCAGCCAATCCATCAAAGATGCCATTTCATTCTCTATGTTCTTGGGAGGACATGCAATGAAATATTCAAAACCATCGCTGCCCGCGATAGACACCTGTTCTTTTCTGAATTGACCCAGCGGACAATCGATTCCGGTTTTTTCAAGTAACATAGAATGGACATCCATGGCCGTGTCTGCTGTCCACGGCAGCTTAAACCGATTCCTCATGACATACGAATATAAATGATTCAGAATCTCCTGCGTGGGGCCGCTTGCTGTTTCCTCGTTGTATTTTTTTGCAGTAAACAGTGCGGTCATTTTCTTTACTTCTTCAAACGGCAGATTGTTTCCCTCTATTTTTACGGACCAGTGTATGTTGGATGAGTACGCATCAACAACAAGACCGAGGTAGTCGTCGCCGCTTAGGACCATTTCATCAAGTGCATTATCCATTTCCCTTATCTGATGCACAATTTCACGATACTTCGGATTGATCTTTAATGTCGGATTAAACGGAATTTTTTCCTTATGGCGCACAGGATATCCTTTGGGCCTGTAAGCAGAGTAATCCGTTTGGTTATTATCATAATTCATTATCATTATTGCATCTTAATTACCAAGCTATTATTTAATAGTAACTGAATTATGTTATTGTATTAACGTAATTGTTTAATTTAATAAATTACTTAAATTTGATGGGCGCAGGACGGTATCAGTCTCCCGGCAGCGAGCGTACAACCTGTACGGCTCTCTCCCAACTCTGTTGTGACGGCATTGACTATATGAGTCTGCTGCGGAATAAAACCGAATAGCGGGGATACACCATCATATCGGAGGATGCTGTTTCGCACATCCTCTGCTGTATCCGTTCAATCCTTCAGTGCACATAAAGGTACAACATATACGCCGTCTTCACGTTTGTAAGCGTGTGTTTCCAGCCCGCTGACGACGCATAGGACACCGGGCGGTTTGGTACCGTACCCGTTTTCGAACACATCTTTGATCCTGATCAGGTTCTCTGCAGCTTTGTCTGTAGAATCTGTCCCGAGTTTGATCTCGAATGCACCCCATAAGCCGCCCGGCATCTCTACTACGGCATCTATTTCCCGGCCTCCGGAATCACGGTAGTGATACAGTTTCCCCCCATTAGCCTGGGCGTAGATTTGCAGATCCCGTTCGCACATCGCCTCGAACATGAAGCCGTAGGTGTTAAGATCGTTTATCAACATGTCTGATGTGAGGTCCAGGGCCGCTGTGGCCAAAGACGGATCTGTAAAATGCCTTTTAGGTGATTTCCCGACACGCACAGAAGAACGGACATTAGGACTGAAAGCCGGCTGGTCCTCTGTAACGAACAGTCTCTCCAACAATCTCCTGTATTCTGCGACGGTCTCTGCATCAATAGTATCATCTTCAAACTCTTTGATATCTGACTTAATACGGGAATTGCTGACAGTTGTGCTTTCATTGCGAGCTAATGAACGCATGACTCTGGCGACCTTGCCGGGGTCCCGCCGGATCCCGTCTGTTCTCGCAATATCCTCCTCTGATAACCTCCTGATGTAGTCTTTATTGACTCTGCCAGCCTCTTCCGTGCTTAAATTCAGAGAACCGGGCCATCCTCCCCGGACGGTCAGATCTATCAAATGTCTAAGTTTGCGCGGTGTGACAGCCGTATTCTTGAAGCCTCCGGCGAACATCGACCGTAAAGATACTTTCCCTTCCGAATCTCCTGACTCGAACAAGGACATTGTGCGCATGCGCAATGTGCCTATGCGGCCGGCACCGCTGTGCATTATGCCGTCTCTGTTCGGGGCGGACGAACCGCACAGTATGAATCTGCCTTTTTCTCCGCTTTTATCCGTTTCAAAACGGACGGCATCCCATATTTGCGGCACTTCCTGCCACTCATCAATCAGATGCGGAGAATCTCCCGAAAGGACATATTCTGTGTCTATTTTCGCTATTCTGCGATTGTTATATCCATTGGAGGGATCTGCGAGAGAGAATTCGGTATTTGCATGATTTCTTGATGTCCATGTTTTCCCGCACCATTTAAGGCCTTCTACAGAGACTGCTCCGAATGACCTGAGCATGACTTCCATCTCCCTGTCGATCAATCGGGTTCTGTATCCTGCCGGTCTCAGTGTCATTTGCATCTTTCTCCGCACGCAAGACTGTGCGATCTCATTCTGTGAGGTCTGTATGCTTTCAAAATATATAAGATGATATTTTTAACGGGTTTAAACCGATACTTTCCACGGTTTAAGACCGATACTTTAGGTGATATCAAAAACGATGATATTATGATGGCATGATTGACATAGATGCAGATAGTCATAACAGCTGTAATTTATGCATGGCATCAAGAGCTTTCGGAGATTATGTAAGTTGGCGTTCGATAAACCTGAGTTCAACAGTTACAGTAAAATATCCATCAAAACCCGAGTTTATACTTACACCCGAATTTCACTGCTATTGCGGCCTCGGACCGTCTCTCCGAGGGGTCCGCAGGACTTTCGGCTGTACTGTGGGTTTCCATCCCGCCATATGCGGCGAGGTCAAAAGGCCGTTCGATATTCCGAACGGCTCTCAGACCAGATCGACATCGCCGACGGCATCGGAACCGAATTTCACTGCGGGACACGGACCGAAACAGTCTTTGCAGAATATACAGTCATCCTCGTGTATCTCCGCTCTGCCGTCCTTCATGTACAGTGCACCCGGTGCGCATCTGGCAACGCAGAGTCCGCACCCTATGCACTGTTCCGATCTCACTACAAGCTGAAATGCTTCGTCCATGCGGACCTTGGCATCCCTCTCAACGTTTGCCTTGGATATGATCGATCCTTCTCCGTAGAACGTGACCATATCGGCAGTCAGAATGTCGCTGTTCTCATCAAGTTCCACCGACCAACCGATCGCGTGCGTGAACGGTTTCAGTTTCTTCAGGTCGATCGGCCGCGAGAGCGCAGACTCCACGCTGTATCCTATCACACATGGAGAATATCCTTCCTGAACCTTCATAGTGATCGCACCCATGTCACCCGATACTTTCTTTCTGGCAAACTCCGGGATATCCTTTCCGGTCGCTTTTTTGACTTCCTCGCACATTGACGGAGGGATATTTTTCCATCTCCAAAGACCGAAGTCTTTCCATTCCGCGGGGAGTCCGTTGGACTCCGCATATCTGTCCAGAAACTCCTGCCATCGGGGGAATCTGTCGCTTTCTTTCGATATCGTACTCAGTTCCGAAAGATCGGATGCGGGGCACAGGAAACAGCCTATTCTGTCAAGACCTCTGGTGTACCAGATGTTAAACGGTTCTTTTTTCGAGAATATGTACAGCCAGACGTGCATTGCGCTCCAATTCTGTATCGGCGAGGCACCGATCTGACCCGGAGTCCACGGGTTCCTCCAGACTCTCGGCTTGGCGTTTCTTGCCTCGGATTCGTATTTGCGCTGACCTATGAATGACAGAACGCCTTCCGGAAAGTTTCTGTTCACCGCGGATACCGTGGGTCCGAGTTTATTGGTCTTGCAGCACCATCTGAAATCCTTTGCCGGAGGGCCGAAAAAATCCAGGTTCCCGAAGAACGCATCGACCGGTGCTTTCTCTTCAATAAGAACAAGGCCATGGCGTCTGACCGTATCGTGAACGTGTTCCACGGTTTCCGTGAGTTCCAAACCCGTGTCTATGAAGAGAACAGGCAGTCTGAGTCCCGCGTCGATTGTCAGCAGGAGACACGCAAGACTGTCCTTGCCTCCGGAGAACGAAACAACCGCCGGGAGTCCGTTTCTCTCTATCGTATTCTTTATAAACCCCGCGGCTTCGCCCGCTCTCCGATCTATGACTTTTATGTTTGCGTTTACGGCATCATCCCAAGTGTGCTCTGTCTCAAGATCTAGGAATTCTTCTGTTTTATACCATCTTGTTTTCACGGCAACACCGCTGCTGCCGGCCATTTCTCCGCCGGACATCTTCGCATAGCCTGACGCCACGACTTTCATATCCGGGTCAACGATGATTACTTCATCGCCGGGTCTGATGCCTGGGTGGGCATAGTTCACTCCCGGTGCCATCAGATTCTTGCTTTCCTTCACGAATCTCACGGCACTCGCATCGCATACCACATATCCTTTCGACAGTCTCTTCCCGATACGCATTGCTCCCTGCATTCTTGATATGAACTTCCATCCGTTTCCTATATCGTATCGTACGGCACCCACCACGGCACCGTCGACGATGATCTCGTCCATTCTGTCAATGCTCGGTGCTTTGCTCATAAGCACCAGATGTCCGTCGGGGATGAGTGCGTGTCCCGCCCCTGGTCCGAAATCTCTGTCCGCAAGAGTCCTTATGACCTCAATATCATGGCCGAAAGCAGGACGCGCATCGGCCGGGGGAGTCAGTTCTATCTCTCTGGTCTCCGAGCCGCAGACTGGGCATACGTTACTCTCCATAATCGGAAGATTGCATGAGTAACACCATCTGAGATGATTCTTTCCGAGTCTTATCGCGCCCATGGGTCAGGCTATGTCAGGCACGGATAAAAACAAAGCGGTTATTTTTTATACGATATTGTTTAAATAACTAAAGCCGCGTGTCGAATCCGGTGATTCAGGTATGAAAAAAGTGAAAGCTTCAGAACGGTCTATGGGCATGGATTACGCTATACGCGAGATCACGGTGCCCGCAGCCGCAGCCGCCGCAAGGGGCACGAAGCTTTACAACCTGAATATTGGAGATCCGAACAAATGGGATTTCGAGACTCCGGAATACTTCAAGGCCACTCTCAGGGAGGCGGTGGACAGCACCGACAACGGATACGGCGACTCCCAGGGGAACATAGGTCTCCGCAAAGCAATAGCTGACAGAGAGTTCGAAAAACACGGCGTGCACATAACCGCAGACGATGTCTATGTGACCAGCGGTCTGAGCGAGTGCATAAACGTAATGATGGCAACGCTGGTGGAACCCGGAGACGAAGTACTGGTCCCGGGACCGGGATATCCCTCATACAGCCAGTACATAAAATTCTACGGCGGAAAGGCTGTTCCGTACAGGCAGATCGAGGACGAAGACTGGAGACCCGACGTGGATATGATCCGCAAACGCATATCCTCCCGGACCAAGGCACTGATTGTCATCAACCCGAATAATCCCACTTCCGCCGTCTTTGATGAAAAGACACTCCGTGAGATGGGAGACATCGCCGCAGAGCACAACATACCTCTGATATCCGACGAGATATACGACAAACTTCTCTTCAGCGGCAGGTTCTTTTCGTCGTCAAGGCTGTCTCCGGATGTTCCGAAGATCATAATGAACGGATTCTCCAAAGTAAATCTGATGCCCGGGTGGAGGGAGGGCTACTGTTATTTCATGGACCGCGACGGTGTTCTGGATGACGTCCGTGAGGGGATGATGAGGCAATTCCGCATAAGAATATGCGCGAATGTGCCGTGCCAGGAAGCCGCAAGGGTGTCGCTGCAGGGTCCGCAGGGGTATATAGCAGAGATGAACCGCAAACTCAAAGAGCGTGCGGATTTCACGCATAAAAGGATAAATGAGATTCCGGGACTCTCGACAAACCGAGCCAAAGGCGCATTCTACATGTTCCCGAAGATCGAGAACAACCCCTGGAAAACGGATAAAGAATTTGCCCTGAATTTAATAGACGAAGAGGGCGTGGTCGTCGTGAACGGGTCAGGATTCTGCGAGGAATTCGGTGCAGGGCACTTCAGGACCATTCTGCTGCCTCCGATGGATGTTCTCAAAGAAGCTTACGATAAATTGGATAAGTTCATGATAAGGCACGCTGGCTGACTGATCGAGCATAAATATTCGCCGGTCCATGGGGGGACCGGTGACCTAAACGGATATTTTGGAGACAGTACTCATCGCGGCCGTCGCCGCACTTGTTCTGACTGACATTGCGATCACTTTGCGGAATGGGGGCAAAGGGAACTCGGGACAGACTGGCAAATTGTTCGGTAAGATGGACAACCTCGAATCCATGATGGGGAGACAGGGCACCGACCTGCGGCAGGATTTCCGTCAGAACCGCGAAGAGAACCAGAATGCATTCCGCTCCAACCGCGAGGAACAGGCCAAATCATTCAAGGAGTTCAGCGACCAGCAGAATTCCAGATACGGGAATCTCCTGGAAGGACAGGAAAAATTCGAGAGGAACCTGTCTCAGAACCTGAAGAATCTGTCGGACGAGCAGGACAAAAGGTTCAAAGAATTTACCGACCGGCAGGATTCGAAATACAAAGAACTCCTGGAGAGACAGGAGAAACTTGAAGTGAAAATCGCCGAAAATCTGAAAGAGATGCGCGAGGAAAACACCAAAAAGCTTGATGAAATGCGGAAAACCGTAGACGAAAATCTCAAGGAAACCGTGGAGAAGAGGTTCAACGAATCATTCAAACTCGTGAGCGACAGATTGGAACAGGTGCACCAAGGCTTGGGCGAGATGAAGACCCTGGCATCCGAGGTAGGGAATCTCAAAGGCGTGCTTACTAACGTAAAGACCAGAGGGAACCTCGGAGAGATACAGCTTGGGGCCATACTCGAACAGGTGCTGTCTCCGGAACAGTATGCAGAGAATGTTTCCGCCAAAAAGGGGAGTTCGGAACGTGTGGAGTACGCAATACTGCTTCCGGACAAGAACAGCGAAGAGGGAAATATCATGCTGCCTGTAGATTCTAAATTCCCGCTGGAAGATTACAGCAGGCTTACGGAGGCGTACGAACATCCCGAAGCGTACAATGTCGATTCCATATCCCGAAGTTTCGATGCGGCTGTTAGAAAGAGTGCAAAGGACATCTGCGACAAGTACATAAACCCGCCATATACGACGGACTTCGCTATAATGTTCGTTCCGACCGAGGGATTGTATGCAGAGATCGTGCGCAGAACGGGTCTTTTCGAAGAATTGAGGTCCAAGTACAGCGTGATTGCGGTCGGGCCGACCAACCTGTCCGCTTTCCTGAACAGCCTGCAAATGGGATTCAGGACGCTGGCGATTCAGAAGAGGTCTGTCGAGGTATGGAAGATACTGGGCGAAGCCAAGACGCAGTTCGGCAAATTCGGAGACGCGATCGACAGAGTCAAAAAGAATCTTGAGACGGCGCACAATCAGATCGACGGTATCGGAACACGCACCAGGGCGATCGAACGCAGCCTGAGGACGGTGGAGCCTGCACCGTCAGATGAAACTGCATTATCAGAACCGGAAAATGCTTATGAAGAGTAATTGCGCTCGCCATCCAAAGCGACCGGAATTTTTCGGATGTGTCTGATAGATTCCGCGGATGTGTGCTTCCATCTCCGGTGTTCGGAAGAGAAATCTGTGCACAGTGCCGAAACCGGTTCCCGAAGACTCATGCGGTCTTCGGGGATGCTCATCTGTCGATATCATTTTGGAAACGCGGCCAGCTGAGTTGCGCTTCACATTCGGTCTCATACACACCGTATGAGACAATTTCACCGAAGTCTGACAATAACATCACTATTTGAATCGAAAAGACATCCGTCTCCCGCACTGCCATTGGAAAACTTTTAATTACGATCCGACGCTAACCCCTAATCAGTAACCAGCCGACCGGTGCTTTCTGATTATACGGTTACAAAGGGGGGAGATTACAATGAAAACTGCAGACGGGGTCAACAACAAATTGAACAAGTACGACGTGTGCGTCTGCGATACCACGCTGAGAGACGGCGAGCAAACAGCCGGTATCGTATTTTCCAACATAGAAAAATACAGGATCGCCCAGCTCTTGGACGGTGCGGGTGTTCAGCAGATCGAAGCGGGGATCCCCGCAATGGGTGCCGATGAGAAGAGAGCGGTGAAACATATAGCGCACATGAATCTCGGTGCATCGATCCTTGGGTGGAACCGCGCCAATATAGATGACATCGACACCAGCATAGACTGCGATGTCGATTCTGTGGCCATATCTATGTCTTCTTCCGATATACACATAGAGCACAAACTGAAGAAAAGCCGTGAGTGGGTTATCGAACAGATACAGAAGAGTATCGAACATGCCAAAGCGCACGGGTTGTATGTTTCGTGCAACGGAGAGGATGCTTCCAGAGCAGATATGGATTTCCTCATCAGATTTGCCAAGGCGGCAAAGGAGGCCGGTGCCGACCGTTTCAGATACTGCGACACTATAGGCAGAGAAGACCCCTTCAACTGTGCAGACAGAATCGGGAAGCTCATAAAAGAAGCGGATATAGCGGTCGAGATGCACACTCACAACGACTTCGGCATGGCAACCGCAAACTGTATGGCGGGTGTCAGATCGGGTGCGAGATTCATGAGTACCACTGTTATGGGCATCGGAGAGAGGTCCGGCAACGCTCCTCTCGAAGAGGTTGTCATGGCATGCAAGCACCTGTTCGGCAGGAGCACCGGTATAGACAGCCTGAAACTGAAACCTTTGGCGGAGTTCGTGTCTGTCGCAGCGGGAAGACCGATTTGTGTATCCAAACCGTTCCTGGGAGCGAACTGTTTCGCTCACGAGGCAGGAATACATGCAGACGGCATAATAAAAGATGCCAACAATTATGAACCGTACAACCCCGAAGAAATGGGACTTGAGAGGCGGATCGTGATAGGCAAGCACTCCGGAAGGAATACCATAGTGACCGACCTGTCTCATAAAGGAATAAATCTCTCAGACCAAGAGGCAATAGACCTTCTCGGAAGAGTCAGGAAGAGTGCTGTCAAGCTTCACAGAAGCATATCATCCGACGAGCTGTACACAATGTACAGGGATATGAAAGCCGGGGAAGATCCCTTTGACGATGAGAATTACTGATTGACCGAGCTTGTTCTGCGCCTGTGCAGATAGATGAACAGGATAATTACAATGCCCGCGACCATCGCCAGTATGTGATCCATAAGTCCGATACCATTCGGAACTACTATCAGTATTACAAAATCAATGATGAATACAAGCACCCAGTTGTTTATCCTGACGAACATCTTGTGAAACTTTATGGACCTGCGCTGAAGGTCGCCTTCTCCTTTGGCCTCGGCCCTTCTTTCCGAATCGATGATAACCTTTTCCACGAACTTCAGATTCTTCATGAGATTATACAGCGGAATGGCAATGGCCACAAAGTTCACGGACATCACTATCGTGTAGCATATTCTGTACGGCAGGGCATTCAGGTTTGTGTGAATGAAGTCTGTCATATCCGATATGAAGAGATAGAACACCGCCTCCATAACAAAAATAAGCAGAATGTCCAGATACGCCAAGGTCGCCCTCTGTTTGAACTTCGCGGCCGTAGTCTTGGAGGACAGAGACATTTTCGCGTAATGACTGTCTCTGATATGCTCTGCCGCCTTGACCGTATTCAGAGCCGGTTTCGGGGCGTGGTCGTACACAAAATCACAGATTTTGCTTGAATTATTGGATATCAGCGGCAGTGCCACCATCGAAATCAGGGCTGCACCTATGACCGAAGCGTAGAAAGATTCCGTTACAACTCCTGCGTCCAGCCCGGCCTTCGCTATTATGAAAGCAAATTCTCCCATAGCCACCAGCCCCATGGATGACATGAACCCTACGCGCATAGGCTTGTTCCCTATAAAATACGCCAAAAATACGCTCCCTGCCTTCAGAGTCGCATATATCGCAAAGATCACCAATATCAGAACAATATTGTCCAGCATTGCCCTCGGAGATATCTCCAAACCCACCGATATGAAGAACATAGCCATGAAAATATCCTTCATAGGCGTTACATCATGCTCTATCGTACTCCTGGAATTGGCCTGAGAGACCACCACACCCATAAGGAATGCACCGATAGCCATGGACATACCTACCCATACGGACATCAGTGCCATCGCAAAACACATCCCCAGAGAAGTTATGAGCAGAATCTCGTCTGGCATCTTCGATGACAGCCAGTCCAGTGCGCGGGGAACAAAGAGCAGACCGACCGATACCGCCACGACCATGAATATCAGAATTATCAGCAACATCCATATTATCGAGTTGAGTTCCATGGCATTGCCGGTCAGCAGAGGCGATGTCATCGAAAGCACCATCACCTGTGCTACGTCCTCGACCACGGTTATCAGAATTATGGTTTCGATTGCATCCTTAGACAATTTCCCCTGATCTCTGAGAACAGCGGTAACGACAGCCGTACTGGATCCGGAAATTATCGCTCCGAACAGGATGGCTTGGACTGCACTCCATCCCATCATAAGACCGAGCAGGTAACCTCCGATTATCATGAGCGGCAGCTGAATCATGGCGACCATTATTGCAAAAGCTCCGGATTTTCTCAGTTTTTTGAGATTCAGTTCCATACCTATGCAAAACATCAGCAGAACCAAACCCATTGACGACAGAATACTCACTATCGTTTCGGTGTCTTCGGATTCGCCGATCCAGTAATTTGCAAGGATTACTCCTGCCACAAGATACCCGATTATTGGGGGCATTTTCAGTTTCTTGAACACGACAGAACATATCCCCGCCACAAGCAGCAGGAGCGTCATATTCACGAGAAATGTTGCCTCTTCCAATCATGCACCCAGCGGCATATATTCTTCTGATTAAAAACAGTTTGCGGAAGATTTACGTATAGTCAGCCGTGTTTTTCGAGACAGAGAGGGATGCGGCAGGCGGCCAGACATCACGGTTTCCGAGAAAAAACGGCGGCTGTTCCTTATTACCGTCCGGATACCGTATTAGCAGCCGGCTGGAAATTCTGCCGTATATCGGCGACGTGTGCGGTGTGCCGCATTCCTGCATAAAAAATCTTAATCTGCGGATGTCAGGATCATTTCTTCGCCAAACCTTTTTCTTCTTCCGGTGCAGCCACTTTCTTCCTCTGGCGGCCGCCTGTCTTCCTGATCTTGCCTTGGTCCAATGCCCATTGAAAACCGTCGATCTCGGCTGGGGCTATCAGCAATCTGTCATTTTTGGCATATTTCTTTCCGACCGCCCAGTTTGTGAATGGTGAAATAACCTTGTATTCATCGGCATCCGCAACAACCTCTTTTGTATTCGGCCTGCCCTTCATCTCCGAGTATGTACCGTTGAATATCCTCACGTGTCTGTTCTTCACCTCGGCTACTTTGGTGCATACGGTATCCAGGAAATATCTGTCATGGGTAACGGTAATCACGGTGCCGCCGTATTCGTTCAGAGCTTCTTCCACAGCATGTCTTGCCGGTATGTCCAGATAGTTGGTTGGTTCGTCAAGCACCAAAACATTGGTCTCATCCAGAAGAAGCATACACAGTGCAACCCTCGCTCTCTGTCCTCCGGACAGTGTCTTGATCGGTCTGTCCACATCCTCTCCGGTTAACAGCATCCTTGACAGAATAGCTCTTGCATCCCCTCTCCTGTCTTTGCCTATGACCATGAGTATCTGTTCTTCGACAGTGAGGTTCGGATCCAGTCCCTCATGATTCTGAGAGTAGTATCCGATCTTCGCACCGGGTGCCACCCACAGCTCTCCCTTGCTCGGTATCTTACCGAGCAGAGCCTTGATGAGTGTAGACTTTCCCTCTCCGTTGGACCCAAAAATTCCGATTTTATCTCCTTTGTGTATATCGAGTTCCACATCCTCAAGAATCATCTTTCCTCCGAGTTCTGCGGACAGTCCTTTGCATGTAATGACGTTCTTCCCCGATTTCGGAGCGGACTGTATCTTCACGGTTATTTCCTTTTTTTCTTCAGGTTTCTCCTTCTCTTCTATCTTGGAGATCAGTTTCTCTCTTGTCTTGTGTGCCGTAAGATACCACTGATCCCTGTGAAGCTGCTCGGCAATCTCTTCCTGATGCCTCTTGTTGTTTACGTACTTCTTGTATTCTTTCTCCGCCTTGTCAAGATCAAGCATCTTTTTTGTTATGAAGTCTGTATAGTTTCCTTTGTATTCCCGAGTCTTTCCGTTTGAAATCTCGGTCATCCTGGTCGCTATTTTGTCAAGGAAGTAACGGTCATGGCTTATAACAAGAAACGAGCAATGAGATCCGAGAAGGTAATCTTCCAGCCATTCAACCGTTTCTATATCCAAATGAGAAGTCGGTTCATCCATCACCAGTATATCGCAGCTGTCTGCCTGCACCAGAATCCTGGACAGCATAACTTTCGTCCTTTCTCCGCCGGAAAGGGAATCCATCGTCCTATCCATTATGTCTCCCGGAAGGGCAACTTTTTTCAGAGATGCTTTGAGTTTATCTTCGTCCTGTACATCCGTGTTTTTTAAATCTCTTTCCAGACGGGAATGATCTACTGCCAATGCATTCCAGTCGACATCGTTTCCGGATGCCATTGTATCTTCGATGTCACGCATCTTCTTTTTTATGTTCTCTATGTGTCCGTACGGTCTTCCCAAAACATCTCTTACTGTGAATTGCGGCGAAGATTCGGGGAATTGTTCAAGATATCCTATCTCTTCTGTATGTCTGACGAATTCTCCGGTATCGAATTTCAGTTCTCCTACCAGTATTTTGAGAAATGTGCTCTTGCCGGCACCGTTGATTCCAATCAGACCTATGCTGTCTCCTCTGTTTATTTGAATGCTGGCATCCGTCAGAACCTTGACGGGGCCGAATGACTTGGCGATGGCCTGGGCCTTAAGGAGCATAATACATGCAGCAAATCCGATTATTTGGCTCTTCTGGGTGCGGGACCGGACATGTGCTTCCGGAGCACGGCGGCCAAGCTGAATGCTGTGAAGGCTGCATACCGAACTTCCGTAAGGGATTTCATTTGCCGCTGCCGAATGCATACTGCACTCCGATCAGAGAGAACATGGGTCCAAGTGACCTTGTACTGCTTGAACGAGTAGTCGGCGTATACGGATTTCCAGTCCTTCTCGCCGATTGTTTTGGTCAGATTGTCCTTAAGCCAATCTCCCCTGAGGTAGCGTTCGTTGTTCCAGTCGCGGATTGTTATATCTTTAAGCTGGCCTTCGAAGAGCCTGGGGATTGTTTCCGTTGTGTTCGAATCAGCGTACAGAGTCAGGTAGGTTTTGTCTTCCATTAAGTATTCCGTGCTGACTACTGTGTTTGTAAACTTCGAGTCTGCAGAGAAACTGCCGTACACGTATGCTACTGCCGCACTGTCAAGTGTTATCTTTCCGGTGACGGAAGCCGTGTTGGTATATTCGGCAGACAGAGGAGACAGTTCGGGAACTTCGCCTAT
>JAIRYF010000062.1 GCA_031267895.1 Candidatus Methanoplasma glyptotermitis | reverse complement strand
CACCTGACGCGCACCTGTTATCAGTGTGACCGGCCATTTTTTCACGCTCTCCCTCACGTATTTTTCTACTGTTCTTTTGATCATGATTTTCGAATGGCCCAATAAGTATTAGTATTTTCGGGAATGGTATTCCCGATTCGTATAAAATATTGTTATTCAGACGTAACCGTATACAGCAGACCATCCAGTGTATCGTCTTCAGTCACATTAGACCGCATATCGAGAGGACTCTGATGATTGCCACGGCCACGAATGGTATTGCCATTATGACTGATGCCGTCCAGGCCCTCGGCCCTGCAAAACATAACTATTCTGATGGCTCCGGAAAACGAATACTCTCTATCTATAAGTCTCCTGATATTGCGGGAGATACGCCTGAACAGTGTTTCTTTGTTTCTTGATGATTCCTTTCTTCCGTATGCAACATCGGGAAGATCTTTGGGTTTGGAGTGAAACCTGAGGCCTTCAGGCCATAAAACCTGAACTCGACAGTTGATTTTGACATTTGGAAAATTTGACAGGAAGACTTACGCTCAAAGAACCGGCTGCAAAGAGGTGTTTCTCTATGGTCTGCTGGGGACTTTCAGTCCTGCATATGCCAATAACACAGCCAAAATATAAGCCCAAAAGGCCCTCTCGGCGCGAAAGTTCTGCTGTCAAATTTTCCAAATGTCAAAATCAACTGTCTGGTTTAGGGTTTATACAAGCGCAGGCAGCAGGTTCAAACGCAAATGCCGCGCTCCTGGCCGGAACCTCGATTCGGAAAGACCGCACTTTCATGGCCTGAACCATTTGAACTCGAGATACTCCATAGGTTCTCCGGTACGGCAGAACAGGATCTCCTTTTTGACGCCACCCGACAGCCTGACGGTTCTGGATATCTCCGGCCACGTCATGGTCTTCCCGCTCGGTACGGCATGAACGAGATACTTCGCATGGTCATCATCGGGTGTCCCTTCGTAAACTCTGAAATGCGCACCGTACTTGAAACCGGTCTTGACCACCATGCCCCTTCTTCTCAGATCTCTGAACGCATCCAGTCTGAGATCGAATTCTTCCTGCGTTTTCATCCCGAGGTCCACCGTCTCTTCGGCGGACATTATTTCCCCAGACTGCGATACAACCTCAAGATCTCCCGTCTCGGAGAGGAAACAGCATTCTATCAGCGACAGATGAAGTACGCTGCCCATCATTTTTCCGTAGAATGCCTTTCCTCTGAGACGCTCTGTCTGGCTCTCATCGAATACCAATACCCTCCCGCCGATGAGATAACCTCTTGCCCTGTGCCCGGACGGCAGATGGAAGGATCTTCCGCAGGGGTCCTTTGCGGACATGTGGTAGTATGTAATATCGCCTTCTTCATCCGCGACCCCGTAAAGCAGTTTCTTTCCCCTGCCCTCGGTATGCGATACCTCCTTCGAGAACACATCCAGATCCAATACGTCTCTCTCGGACACGGCCCTGACCAGATACTGAGGGCGGGAGTTGCTCATTGTGTACCCTCTTGGGAATACAGAAAGGTCGAAATGCCCGCTCTCGGCCTTCACGACAAATCCGCGATTCCTCATGTCGCGGTATACAAGATAAGAAGTGCCGAACCCGTCGTATTGTTCAGAAGAATAACAGAACATCTCTCTGAATGAGACTGGGGATCCATCTTTTGTTACCTGCAGCCTTTCGCATTCCGTAAGAAATGTTGCTTCGATCAGGTCCAGTTCCAGACCGCCTCCCCTCATCGGATAGCCGAAGTTCCCTTTGTTGTAGAGCTGGGTACCTTCTTTCGGGTCTCCGATGACCACAGTATCTTCAAACAGTTCTCCTGACATCTGTGTCAGCAGAAGAGTGTTCATATTTATTGTTCTGCATCGCACAGAGCGAAAACATGCTGTACGCCCCGTGCATACGCCCGACACGGCAGGAGAAGAACAGGGAAATACCTTCAGCGCATATGTCTGACCGCAGATTTGAGGTTGCATATATGTCCGGAGAATACGAACCGTCATTCAGTATTACAGGCAGAGCGGCCTCCAAAATGATCTCGATCTCCGCAAAGGTCTCTTCCCTGAGCCAACCATTCTCAGTACCGCCCAGTCCGAGGCTCCGGCGCGCCAACCGAATCAGATCCATAAAATCATCATTGGCAATCGAAGCCAACTCTCTGAGTTTGGGGCAGGTGACGGATGTTATCAGAGGCAAAAATGTTCTCGGCCCGAAAAAGGATATTCTGGAAGTAAAGAACGCATATGCCGCATACGGGACCATACCCGACCTCGATCCATACAGCATTACGGATCTTTTGCATGCTCATTTGCTCATGACAAACGGCCTTGTAGACGAATCGGGAAAATTCCGCTCAGACGGGGTCGGCGTGTTCCGCAACGGTTTGCTGATTCATATGGCCCCGCCTGCGCATGCGGTCCGGGACCATGTCTTGAATCTGCTTGATTGGACAAAAAATTCAGACTTGGATCTTCTCATTAAAAGCTGCATTTTTCACTATGAATTCGAATTTATCCATCCGTTTGCGGATGGGAACGGCCGCATGGGCCGCCTTTGGCACACACTCCTTCTTTCCAAATGGAATCCGATACTGGAATGGGTTCCGGTGGAATCTCTGATCGAGAAACACTGGGAAGAATACTATACGGCCATAAGCAGATCAACCGAAAAAACTGATTCCGGGATATTCGCGGAGTTTATGCTCGATATCATTGACAAAGCTTTGGATGAGTTCATAACCGACCAAGATACCGACCAAGATACCGACCAAGATATCAAGAGAGCCAGAGCAGTGGCGGATTGTCTGAAGAAAAAAGATATGACCTCTTTGGAGATAATGGAGAAACTGGGGATGAGCCACAGGAAGACTTTCAGAGACAATTATCTCAACCCCGCATTGGATCTCGGGCTGATAGAGATGACGATCCCGGATAAACCTACCAGCGGGAACCAGAGATACAGACTGAAGAAACCTTACACTGCAGCACGCGGCGACTGATGTCCGGCTGTCAGGCCGGCGTTCGGACGTAAACTCAGGTTTGATGCGCTCATGCCGGTGTTCCTGCGGTTGCTGAGGCCCGCGGTGTGCCCGTTTCCGTACCGGTCTTACAACGTCAGCGGCAATAGTGAATCGGAAACAGCGTGCGGTATCACACGATACCGAAAATCTTCCACAGGATCACAAAGACAGTCAGAAATCCAAACCCTTCCACCAAGAACAGAAATGTATGGAATATCAGCAACGATGCCCTGTATGCTTTCCGCATGTTGGCTGTTTCACCGTCAGTACACATGTCCCTTACAACATGAACAGACAGCAATCCCGGAGTTTTAACAAATGGTTCGGTCCACAGAAACAGCTTGAGTCCATCGTGCATATCAATACGTTGACAGACCTCATCCGTTCTGCCAAAACAGACGGAAAGTTCGTGCATCCCTTCCGGCACATCCGCGGTTATGATGTTTCCGCGCGAGACCTCGGCTAATGCATTTCCGTCCAGAAAGATCTTCATGGATCTGCGTCCCACCATGTATTTGGAACGCTCTGTTTCTATCTTCACAGACTGCGTGCCGTCGGGAGGCATCCGTATCACCCTGCCGGACTTTGCCGGTGTTACGTGCCATACGAGAAAGCACAGCGGGACGGACATGATAACCACTATGGCTGCGGCTGCTGCAAAGAACATCCCCTTTTCGCCGCCTGCCAAATAACCCAGCGCCAGTATTGCAAAAGTTGGAATTGCTATAGATATCTCGATTCTGTCTATTTGCGATAACTTCGGCTTTTTCATCGCGTCCGCCGGCCTGTATAAATGGAATAAGAAGTTTATTGTGTCTTTTGCCAGGTGGCAATACTAACTGCATTAGACAGCGAATCTACGCAGACCAACTGGGCTCCCATGACTGCAGCCTTTTCGACGCTGGCTGTTGTTATTACTTTGGCGGCAACACTGGCAACAACCATTCCGATACCAAAAGACGGAATTATTCGGCGGCTGTCATGATCTTGCTGACTCTTTTCAGTGTTTCGTTGCCGGCCGTCGCTATGGAGATGGGGCTGTTTTGCCCGCTTTTCACCAAGCCGGCTTATGCTGAAGAGTCCTGCATCGTGCCATTGAGGTACTGTTCGTAACCATAGAGATCGAGCATGCCGTGGCCTGACAGACAGAACACTATTGTGCTCTCTTCCCTGCTCTTCTTGCACTCGAGTGCCTGGTCTATCACTGCCTTTATCGCATGGCACGATTCCGGTGCGGGCACTATTCCTTCGGCCCTGGCGAATACCGATCCCGCCTCGAATGTCTCCGTCTGTTCGTAAGCTTTCGCAGATATCAGACCTTTGTTCATCGCTGCAGAAACCAGCGGGGACATACCGTGATATCTCAGTCCTCCCGCATGAATCCCTTTCGGAATGAACTCCTGGCCGAGAGTGTACATCATGAGTAAAGGCGTGAATCCGGCGGTGTCGCCGAAATCATACTTGAACTCGCCTTCCGTCAGGGACGGAGCGGCCTTCGATTCAGCTGCTATGAACTTACAGTCAGTCCTGCCTTTGATCTTCTCTCCCAGCATCGGGAATATGAACCCGCCGAAATTGGATCCTCCTCCGGCGCATGCTATCATGCAGTCGGGCTCGATCTCCCCTATTTTCATCTGTTCCATCGTTTCTATGCCGATCACGGTCTGATGAAGCATGACATGATTGAGCACACTGCCCAGAGAATAGCATGTGTTGGGATCCTTCGCAGCCAGTTCGCAGGCTTCGGATATCGCTATTCCGAGGGACCCCGTGGTATCCGGGTGTTCTTTCAGAACTTTCTTACCGAACTCGGTCTGAGCACTCGGCGATGCATACACTGTTGCGCCGTACGTCTGCATGAGCACTTTCCTCAGAGGCTTCTGTTCGTAGCTGCCTCTGACCATGAACACCGTCGTGTTTATGTCAAAGAGATTGGAGACCATCGCCAAAGCCGTACCCCACTGCCCTGCTCCTGTCTCCGTGGTGAGGGTGTGTATCCCTGCCTCTGCGTTGTAGTATGCCTGCGCGAGGGCTGTGTTGCCCTTATGGCTGCCCAGGGGACTCATGTCTTCTCTCTTGTAGTATATCTTAGCAGGTGTCTTAAGGTACTTCTCGAGCCTGTACGCCCTCTGGAGAGGAGCGGGACGGTTCAGGTATATCAGATTGTCTCTGACTTCTTCCGGAATGCCGATGAAACGCTCTGCAGAACCTTCCTGTCTTATGATCTCTTTGCAGAAGATCGCTTCGAAATCATTCGGTGTTGCGGGCTTTCCGGTTCCGGGGTTCAGCGGCGGTTCCAGATGCCCTATATCCGCCGCCAGATTATACCATTTCTTGGGTATGTCATCAGGCGGCAGATTTATCCTGGTGTCTTTTGCGATTGCCATAATTCGGCAATATCATTTATTTATTTAATTATATGTACATTAATGTATAATATTATACAATATAAGCTGTTTAAGTTCAATGTCTGAAGAGAATCTTACGAAATGCAGATTTATTTAAATACCATGAATGTGTTAACTAATGGTTAGTAACTAGAAGTTAACAACTTTGTGATAATATGAAAGACATCGACATGATCCTGTCCATCGTTGAGAACCCTACAAGGCGCAGGATACTGGCCGCACTCGCGAGAGAACCCCACTATCCGCTCCAGCTCTCAAAGGAGCTGGGAGTGAGCCAGCAGGCTATAATGAAAAATCTGGACATCCTTGAGAAAAGCAGACTTGTGGAAAGCAGGAGAGAAAACGGAAACCGGGGTCCGGATAAGATAGTATACCGTCCGATCTCTGAATTCACCATCACGGTGGACATGCGCAGCGGGATGTTCAGGGCAACGCTTTTGACACCGGACGAGAACGACACGGCACCGGAGAGCAGCGACACAGACCTTGAGGGAATCAGAAGAAACCTGTCGGAGATTGACAGACAGATAACCGAATTAGAGGAACTCAGATCCGCAATGATCCGGAAACGCAACGGAATGATACGTT
This sequence comes from Candidatus Methanoplasma glyptotermitis, assembly GCA_031267895.1. Lineage (GTDB taxonomy): Archaea > Thermoplasmatota > Thermoplasmata > Methanomassiliicoccales > Methanomethylophilaceae > Methanoplasma > Methanoplasma glyptotermitis. The sequence continues at coordinate 6,422 of JAIRYF010000062.1, read as the reverse complement.
CGTTCATGGAAAGTTCGGTTGCGGAGGACTTGGATTATCTCGGAAGGAGTATGCTCTACGCGATGCTGAACTCCCCCGATCACGATGTGAAATACATGTCCCGGGACATGGACCTGAGAGAAGACAGAATGAACAAAATAGTGAAAGACATCGAATTCAAATGCAGGAACGCCAAGGAGAGGATGAGCAATGAGCAATGAAAAAGCGATAAAGGTTTCAGAACTGAAACCAGGAGAGACCGGAAAAGGCATAGCACGGCTCGACCCCGAACTCATGGATATACTGGAGCTCAGGGCAGGCGATGTGATACAGATAGACGGTACGAAAAAAACTGTCGTAAAGGTGCTGAGAGGAACACCCGAGGACGCGAACCGCGGAATAATAAGGATAGACGGTTCGACCAGACGCAACGCCGGTACTTCCATAGACGAACGCGTGGGAATCAGGAAAGTGGTTTCTAAGAACGCGGAAAAGATCACATTCTCGCCGACCGAGGAACTGAGGCTGCAGGGCGGGGAAGAATATCTGAACAAAGTCATGGAGGGCAGGGCTTTCGCTAAAGGCGATGTACTGACCCTCAACGTCATGGGCAACAAAATAGATCTTGTTGTTACATCATTCTCGCCTTCCGGCGACGCGGTGATCATGGCGGCGGAAACCAGTGTGAAGATCTCCGACAAACCTGCATCGGTCACCGAAATGGACGTACCTCAGGTCTCGTACGACGATCTGGGAGGACTCGGCAACGAGGTAGCGAAGATCAGGGAGATGATCGAACTGCCCCTCAGACATCCCGAATTGTTCAAGCGGCTCGGAGTCGAAGCTCCGAAGGGTGTTCTTCTCCACGGACCGCCCGGGACCGGAAAAACGATGCTTGCAAAGGCCGTTGCCGGAGAGACGAGCAGTAACTTCATCTCACTCAGCGGGCCTGAGATCATGAGCAAATTCTACGGCGAATCCGAAGGAAAACTCAGAGATATCTTCAAAGAGGCCGAGGAGAACGCTCCCAGCATAATCTTCATTGATGAGATAGACTCCATAGCTCCGAAGAGGAACGAAGTCACCGGCGAAGCGGAAAGACGTATCGTCGCACAGCTTCTCTCCCTGATGGACGGGCTGAACTCAAGAGGAAAAGTGGTGGTCATAGGTGCCACCAACAGGCCCAACTCGATCGACGAGGCTCTCAGAAGGCCAGGGAGATTCGACCGCGAAATAGAAATAGGCATACCGGACAGGGACGGAAGATTCGAGATTCTTCAGATTCATACAAGAGGGATGCCCCTCTCGGACGATGTCGGCCTGCAGAGACTTGCGGATCGTACACACGGCTACGCCGGTGCGGATATCTCGGCTCTATGCAAGGAGGCGGCGATGGCTGCCCTAAGACGCATACTTCCGCAGGTCGATCTCGAGACGGATGAGATACCGGTAGACATACTGGATATGATCTCCGTTACAAAAGACGATTTCAAAGAGGCCCTCAAGGATCTCCAGCCATCCACAATGAGGGAGGTTCTGATCGAGAAGCCAAACGTTAAGTGGGAGGACATAGGGGCACTGGAATCAGCCAAACAGGAACTGAAGGAAGCTGTCGAATGGCCGCTGAAATACGGGAAGGTGTTCGAACATATGAATGCTAAGCCCCCAAAGGGGATACTTCTCTACGGTCCGCCCGGGACCGGAAAGACCATGCTCGCCAAAGCAGTGGCAACAGAATCAGAAGCTAATTTCATAGCCGTAAAAGGACCCGAGTTCCTCAGCAAATGGGTCGGAGAATCGGAGAAAGCTGTGAGGGAGACGTTCAGGAAAGCCAGGCAGGCCTCGCCCTGTGTGATCTTCATGGACGAGATAGATTCGATAGCACCTGAAAGGGGAACCGGAAGCGACAGCAATGTCACCGAAAGAGTGATATCTCAGATGCTGACGGAACTTGACGGCCTCGAATCCCTGAATGATGTTGTCGTGATAGCGGCGACCAACCGTCCGGACATAATGGACCAGGCTCTGCTGAGGCCCGGAAGATTCGATAAAAGCATATACATCGGGGCACCGGACCACGAGTCAAGAACAGAAATCTTCGGCATACACACCGAAGGGAAACCTCTGGCCGACGATGTTGACATCGAAGACCTTGCCGACAGAACGGAAGGATGCACCGGTGCAGACATAGCCGCAATATGCAACGAGGCCGTCATGACAGCGGTAAGACGCATAATCAAGCCAGGGAAAATACCGACAGACAGCGAGATAGAGAACTGCAAGGTCGGGGCCGGAGACTTTCTCTCGTCAATAGAAAAATTCGGTCCTCAGGCATCTCAGAAGCTCAAAGACTACGGACATCAGTTAAAAGGAGGCAACACAGATGGATACAGATGATATTTGGAACGGCCTCTTCGGAGGAAATTTCGAAGCAATGGCCAGAAAGATGGAAAAGATGTTCTCCGAGATGGAGAACCTCCGGGGAGCCGATGTGAAGACATACGGGTACACCATGTACCGGGATTCCGACGGCAGCCGGCATGTGAAGGAGTTCGGCAACTCGGTCGGAGATCGGGAGATATCTTATGGCGCCGGGGAACCTCTGACTGATGTGAGTCTCGAAGACGGCACGATCAGAGCAATTGCCGAGATCCCGGGAGTCCTGAAGGAAGATATAGTTCTGGAGGGGACTAAGAGCACCCTGTCGATCGGCGTCGATAACGGAAGAAGGAAATTCTCAAAGACGCTGGCACTCCCCTGCGATGTCGATCCCGATTCCGCAAAGGCAGAGTACAACAACGGAATTCTGGAGGTTACTCTCACTCCGATCGTCACTCCCGACTCAAAGAAAAGGATCAGCATACGGTGAAGCCGTTTCCGAGAGGTCACGGAAAAACATCTTTTCAAATTTTTGTACATAGTGCTGTTTTATATAGAAGAACAACTCCTTCCTCCACTGTGAGCAGAGAGGAACTGATCAACACCACAAGAGCCATACTGGCAAAAGCGGGGTTCGGCATTTCCTCATCGCTAAATATGCGCAGTATCTGTTTCGACATCATCGGAAGAAGAGATGATGCGTTGCTTATAGTCAAGGTACTCAGCAATGTTGATGCATTCTCGAGAGACAATGCAGAGGACATGAAGACCCTGGCCGACGTTTTGGAGGCGACCCCGCTGCTCATAGGGGAGACGTCCAGCTCGGGACCGCTCGAAACAGGTATCGTTTATTCAAGATTCAAAATCCCGATAATCTCCAATGAGACTCTGGCAGAGCATCTTCTGGAGGAAGTGCCGCCTTTCATTTTCGCGGCACCCGGCGGTCTGTACGTGAAGATAGACAGCAGTCTTCTGAGAGAGGTCAGAGAGAGCAAGGGAATCAGCCTGGGCACCTTGGCCGAGACCGCAGGCGTGTCAAGACGCACCATTCAGATGTACGAATCCGGTATGGGTGCCATGATTGACGCGGCTATGAGGCTTGAGGAATTTCTCCAGGCACCCATAATTGAATCGATCGATCCGTTTGGATACAAAAGCGAAAGAACCCCGAAGGAATACGAAGTCACAGACGGAAAAAGAACGGAATCCGATGCACTCAACCGTCTGCTTGACATCGGATTCGCGATAACTCCTGTCATAAAAAGTCCGTTCGAGGCAATAACCAGAAGCAGACAGACCGTTATCCTCACCGGACTCGGAACCGATGAAGAGAAACTCATCCAAAAGGCCATGATTGCTTCGGAGATCTCGAAGATTGCCGGCAACCATTCGCTCATAATCGTTGAGCGCAGACGTTCGGCCGAGAATATCGACTCGACCGCAGTCATCACAAGCGAGGAGTTGGAGAAAATAGACGACCAGGATGCACTTACCGATCTTGTACTCTCAAGGAGCAATAAAAAATGATATCGCTCGTAATCGGAAAATGCAGAGTTGACGTGCTCCCTGTGGTGAAGGGGCTTGTATCGGAATCGGAAAAGATTCGAAACGCATACGGAAAATACGAAGCCTATTCGGCTGCACTCGGAATCGAAGACATAATTGCCATAAAGCACCGGGACGAGATCGAAGAGGTTCAGGAGCTGAGCGAGATAGATATGGTATATGTTCACCATCTTTCAAATTTCGGAGAAGTCCGCTCGCCCACCCCCGCATATTGCGAACTGATCGACCTGTGCTCAAAGGATTCGATGGAGGTTATTCCCCTCGACATGAATAACGCAGATTTTACGGAAATGTACATCAGCAATGTGAAAACCATGGAATTTGTGAGGGAACACAGGCTTGCCAAAAAGGGGATGAAACGCAGTTTCGACATGTCTTCCCCGGAATCATTTTCAATATCCTGGGACAATTATCTGAACAGAGTCAGAGGATTCGAGAAGATCAGCCGGATGAGGGAAGAATTCATCGCCTCGCAGATAACCGATATCGCAAAACACAGAGGGTCCCTCCTGGCAGCGGTCGAGGTGGAAAGGATAAATAGCATCATAGAACATATCAGCAACGATAACCGATGAACAAAAAATGCCCGAACTGCAGGGATTTTGCGGCAGAAGGAAATTCATTCTGCGGGTCCTGCGGCCGCCCTCTTGCCGGCATCATACCAAAGAGCTGCGGTTTCGTGAGAACGATCATTTTTGCTCTATGTATATTCGTCATTTTCGTCGCGGCATTAGAGGTGCTGACACTGACAGTAAACAGCCTCGGTGTGTTTGACTTCCTTTCAGACAAAACAGCCGGTTTCATACTCATCGTGCCGTTCCCGCAGAATGTATTTTCACTAAGCGGACCTATGCTGCAGATATACTGGATAACAATAGCAGCGGTCGTGATTCTGTGTGCAGTCTATTCGATGTACAGATTCATTAAAACAGCAGTACATCCAAAAGCTGCTTCAGAACACGACACCCCCGAAAACACGGCCTTCTTCTGGATTACCGTCTCTCTGAGTGCCATGATCTTCATCAATTTCGCTGTTGTGCTGATTACCTCTCTTTTGGGTTACGAAACATCGGTCCCGTCCTTAGGTGACAAAACCGAACAGATGTTCCTGCTCGCTGACGCAGCGGTCTGGGAAGAGATCATCACCCGCCTTCTGTACATCGGAGTGCCCATGACGCTGATATCTCTGGCTGTCACAAGAAAAGCGAAATCGCTGAAGTGCCTGTTCGGAGGATTCGGAATGAGCCTTACCGCCGTGGCTCTCATTGTCATCTCGGGGACCGTCTTCGGCCTGGCCCACTACCCCGGCTGGGGGGAGCAGACCTGGAAAGTCCTGACCGCCGGAATAATGGGTGCATTCCTTGGGTACATATTCGTCAGATTCGGGATATATGCAACAATATTGCTCCATTTCATCAACAACTATATGTCGTCTTTTGACTGGATAGGTATCGGCGGTCTTGGGATCGTGGTGTCTCTGTGCCTGATAGCCGCAGGACTTGTATGCCTGTACTACATTGCAGTAAAGATGCGTGAATCGAAAAGTTCCATCGATTCACTCCCAATATTCCGCAACATGCACACCGAAGAAATATGATTACAGCATTCTCATTATGCTTTCGAGACGTTTTTTTGACTCGATTGCCGACTCTGTACTGCGGGATTCTATGACATAGTTGCCCCTATAGCTCTTCAGTTTCGACAGTACGTGCATGAAGTCTATGCTTCCGTCACCGATCGTCATGTGGGCATCCCTGTCGCCCATGTTATCATGTATGTGGATGTTTGCGATTCTGTCTCCGAATAAGTCGATGAATCCGTCGATCATCCCCATGGTATTGGCGTGTCCTATATCAAAACAGATTTTGAGATCGGTGCCGTCTATAAGATCAAATAGGCCCTCGGGCGTCTGACCCATCATTATTTCGAAAGACGGCATGTTCTCGACTGCGACCGTGACACCGGTACCGGTGGACGCTTTTTCGATTTTTTTCAGAGAATCTTTTGCAAGTTCCGCCGATCTTCCCTTTATACCGCCGAGAACCATGGAATATACCCCTGGGTGTATCGTGACTGTCTGTATTTCCATGCTATTTGCATGTTCGACTGTACGAATCATTTCCGTGACGGAAGCTTCCCTGATTCTGTCGTTCACGGCCGCTATGTTTATGTCGCATATGGGAGCATGAACGGAATATGTCAGACCGTACGATGATCTGATTTCGCTGAATCTCCCGGAAAACCCGGTGACCGCATTCTCCGCCTCGGAGAATATCTCCCAGAGTTCAAAGTTCTTGGATATTCGGTTCAGTATAATCTCAGGACCTTCGGTGCCGAACTGCGTGCAGGATATTCCGATCATGATCTCAGCTCGATGCCGTCCACGGTCTTCGGTGCGATTATGTCGATCAGTGCCTCCGGATCATCGCATTCGATCGTGACTTGCAGTGTCCCCAGAACGGTCTTCGGCTCTGTGAACGATACTTTTCCGACAGATG
>JAIRYF010000015.1 GCA_031267895.1 Candidatus Methanoplasma glyptotermitis | reverse complement strand
CGAAGGAAGAGAACTGTATTACAGCAATACAAAATACACTTTGGATACCGCCGGTACACAGAAATGGGAGATTGTAACGTGTGCCGTAATCCTGATACCGAAAACCGGAATAATCGGATTTACTGTCAACGGCACGGCCGTTGACCATACCGTACCGATCACGGTAAACTATGGTGATACTCTTGTCGTAACTGCTTTGCTTTCGGAAGAGTATGCATTCGTCTCTTGGTCGGGATCGGGATATTCAGATTCCAAGACCAATCCGTTAACCATATCATACATAACGGAGGATACCTCCCTGACTGCAAACGGAGAGCTGATAGAGTATTATGTTACGTTTGGTTCAGGTTCTGACTATACCGTATACGCAAACGGTTCTTCCCAGTCTCCCTTATCGCCGATCGGAGTAACCGGAGGAGGAAGTCTTTCCTTCACGGTAAAGACATCCGAAGGATACTATGCGGTTCCAGTCATAAACGGGATAGCATATCTTACCGCACAGAATGACGGTTCGTACGTTATATCGGAAATACACTCTAACCTTAACGTAACCGCAACCGTATCCGCAGACAACAGCGGTAACGGCAGCGGTTCCGGCAATGATTCCGGAAACGATCCCGATGCAAGTCTGGGAAACAGCAATGATTCCGGCGGAGACTCCGACGAAGGTATACCTCTTTGGATTCCCGTTCTCATAGCCGCATCGTTCCTTGTCTGCATAGCAGCAGCTGCAGTCGGAATCGTCTTCCTTAAGCGCAGGAAGGACTGATAATAAACAGGAAGGCATACAGCCCTGTTCTCGAACATAAACAAAAGAGACCGCCGCAGATGCGGACGGTCTCTACCTTTATTCCTCATTTACTTCTTTCGGTATTTCCCGGTGCACCTGCATTCTTTTGCGCAGTAAAACATATCCTCTTCCCGAGAATAAGGATTCCGCACGGCCATATACAAAGAAAAAAGACTAATATGAATCAAGTCATATTGGTTCTGTAGGGCATAGGCCCTATTGTGTTAAACAGGTGATCAAGATGGATGGGAATGGAGAGATAAGAGATCAGTTGATGCTCATGCGTGCGGTTATCGGACGCAAAATCATGGAAATTGATGAATTCGAAGAGAAAGCAGCGAACCTCACCGGAGAAGATGCGGAAAAATGTCTTGATGCGATAGAGTTTCTCAAGAAAGATATAATGGGGTACAAATCGATAGTCGAGGACCTCAAAGACGGTAGCAATGATCTCACCGGAGACCTTTGGGACATTGCATCGCTGCCGGAAGACTCTCTGCATCTGTACACAGACTTCTATATGCCCGGCCTGTCTCAGGAAGACCGTGCCGAGGACGAGAGGGCGATGGCCATCAAGGTGAAGTATGCTCAGGACCTCGCAAGGGCATACATCCTGCACATAGGAAGAATGGCCCTCACAGATCCGGATGTCATTGACAGGATACTTGCGAATGAGGAACTTGTAAGCCTGATCGGAAGTGCTGTCCTGGACATACCGGAACTTCTTGAAGCGGTAGAAAAACAGCTGTAAACGGGGCGCAAGCCCCCAAACACATTAATCAACCAATTTAAGATACGATTTATACTATCAGGATATTGGAGTCCGTATGTTTGCGGATGCCTGCGAAAAAGCAGCCAAATTCACACGGCCTTTGATAATTTCGACCAGACAGGTGGATGGAAAAGTGAACGCTACCTGCGGTGCGTTCATTGTGATAAACAGAGACGGGTGGATAATCACCGCGGGACATATGTTCGATTCCTTTGTTAAATTTCAGGGAGATCAGAACAAGATCAAAGAAGTCAATGAACTGAATGCATCGCGCCGGTCGGTTCCGGATTCTCCTCCGAATCTTGTAAGAACTGATCCGGAGTGGCTGACTAACCACTCATTTTGGTGGGCTTGGGATGGCGTCAGATTGGTTGAAGCATTTGTGAACAGACAGATAGATATCTGTGTCGGGAGACTGGAACCGTTCGATCCGAGATGGATCACCGAATACCCGGTATTCAGAGACCCTGAATCGCTGAGACCCGGAACGAACCTATGCAGGCTGGGGTTCCCTTTTGCTCAGGTTGAGTCCGAATTTGATGAAAGCGTCAAATCGTTCCGCATAAAAAAAGGTGTCATTCCGCTGCCTCTGTTCCCCAACGACGGTATACATACCCGCAATGTCGTGAAAGGCAGGAGCAAAGAAGGCAATTATGAGATGGTCTACGTTGAGACATCTTCTCCCGGCCTCAAGGGGCAGTCGGGCGGTCCGATATACGATAAAGATGGAAGAATTTACGCAATGCAGGTACAGACTGCGCATATGTCTCTCGGATTCCAGCCCACCGCCGAATTCGAAGGAAAAAGGGTAGTTGAGAATCAGTTCATCAATGTGGGCCTTGGCATACATGCTAAGACAATAGAGACCATATTGAAAGACCGCAACATCAAATTCGAACTTGACGGCGATGACGGCGGTTTCAGGATCATCGACTGATGGCACGCGGGAATTTAACACGATTTCTCGGGAGACACCCGAACTCAAAACATCTGTTGAAAGGTCTGGCGGGAAGCATGTGATAATTTATTAAGTAAGTAGCTAAACCTAATAAATAAAATGCAATGCAATCCTCATATGATACGAAGTCGGCAAAAAATAACAATTCTAAGTGGCATCCTTTGGAAATTCATCATTATGTCAGTTATTTCGATTGGTGCATGGCAGCATCGCGATTAGTGTCCGAATATTTTTTTTCGTCGATGGTGCTCCGTACGGAACGTTGTCATTCATCGAGTACAAATCGAGAATGAGTTCGATGGGGGGGGGGCAAATCATACCTGATCGATAAAAATGCATTCTCTTGAATCTAAAGGTACGAGCTTCAAAGAAACATAGAAATAGTTACATTTTGACCTTGAAATAAACCAATTTTAACATATTGTAATTTATTAAGTAAGTAACTAAATTATATAAATAAAATACAGCGTATTATTTCTACATGACCATTAAATTTTGAATCGTACGCATAGCTAAAAATAATTAATTAAATAAAGATAATAGCATAATTAATTAAGATAAAATTAAATTTATTGAAAATTTAACATATAGACGCAATTTTCAAAAATTTTTGAAGACAATCTCCGAAATACTTCAAAAATACTCAATTTGTCTCAAATATTGCAAATGTTGTGTCAACGACGGTTCCCCGAAGGTCAACTTGGATTATCCAAAATAAACAAAAAGAGTAGGGGTAAACGTGCATTGCAGAAGATCTGTGAAGAATGCGTACTCAACCCAGGCAAAGATGTCATAAAAATGAAATAATGGACTCAATTCCTTGGTTTAGATTCAGTTTTTCGCTCTGTATAAATGGAGGTTGCATCAGATCAAGACTTCCGCTGAAAAAGATCGGGCGGCTGCCCGCAACAGATGTCTCATTCGCGGAACTATCGCTGTCTTCCATCCGCAGCATGAGTTCCTTCGAAACTTCATCTGTATCACAAAAGCATTAAGCATTCATATCAGAGGCACACATTGCTTCCGAAAACGATGATACCGGACTCACGGCTGAACATCAATTCGGCATGCAGAACACGAACACTCTGTATCGGCAGCATGCACCTGCTGGCCTCCGATATCCCTCGCAAACAGCGATCGGAAAGCGACTGAACACGTTCCAGTCATCCGGATGGATACAGATAAAATAATTAATTCGATTAAGATATCTACTTAATTAATTTAATGCATCCAAGACAGTATAATTACGTCATCCGATAAAGATCGAAGCTGCCACTACGAACACAACAAAGAACATTATCGCAGCCATAAAGATCGCAACCATCTTATTTTTCTTCTCTTGCCTCATTTTAATCGGAACCCCATACTGCTGAAAGAATATATCTTTTATTCTGGGTTTGCTCGTTGAAATCCCAAGGTAGATTCCTCTTCTTGTTCACTTTACTCCCGCGGCGGGCTGCTCACCTGAAAGAATTGTCTGCTGCGAGACATTATTCACTTTGAGAATTTTGATATAGTAGCCAATCTAAATGAAATCTATACTTTTCAAAACCGAAATCCCCGAATCTTGATACTACAAAATGTAGTTCCATATTTTAAGCCGGCATTTATTTAAATGGGGCTATTTAAACTGTATTTAAACTGTATTATCTCAACCGTTCCAAAATTCATTGCAACAAAGTTTTTTTCTCAGTCGTAAAAGAACAAATCTTTCTACTTTTTTCTATCACATTCGATTTATTCTCTTGTCTGATAAAGAGAAACATCAAGGCTTCGGATTGAAAAATCTGCGGACGGTTCAAAGCGTTGCCCTGTCTGAAGATGTGTACAGAACAAACATGAACAACCACTGAATAAATCGATTATGGTAGAAAAAAGTATTATATTTAAAGTACTATGTCAAGTCGATCAGAATGAAAGAGGATGATGTAACCGAGTTTAAGCGAGAGATAACAAAGTATGCCATGAAAACCGCGGTGGCATTCTCAAACACTCGCGGCGGAAGGATATACATCGGAATCGAGAATGATGGCACCGTGAGAGGTGTTGACGATCCGGATGAGGTATCGGTACGTGCGGCACAGCTCCTCTCCGACACTGTCCGCCCCGATATAACGGGCACGTCAAAGATCTCCAACCTAAAGATGAGCGGTCATGAGGTTGTAGAGATAAAGATCAGTGAAGGAACATCAAAACCGTATTATCTCAGAGAGAAGGGGCTGAAGACCGAGGGAGTCTACATCCGCGTCGGGTCGGCATCGGTGCCCGCTCCTGAATCCCTGATACGCAAGATGATCAGAGAGAGTTCCCCTCAATCCTTTGAAAGATCCGTATCTCCCGAACAGAACCTGACATTCAATGAAACTTCGAGGATATTCCGCGAGTCGGGAATCGAGATCGGCAGGACGCAGATGGTATCCATGGGGTTCTTCTCCGGAAACTATTATTCGAATCTTGCGTATATCCTTTCGGACCAATACCCTCAGGGGATCAAGCTGGCCGTGTTCTCCGATGGATACAAGGACTCTTTCTTGGATCGGGATGAGGTGTACGGATCGGTGCTGAACCAGGCCGAGAGAGCATATGCGTTCATAGAAAAACACAATCCGCTCAGGTCGAATATCGGCGGAGGGCTGAAGCGCATGGACTTCCGGGCGTATCCGGAGACAGCGGTCAGGGAAGCGTTGATCAACGCGGTCGTGCACCGCGACTACTTCATCAACGGAAGCACATTGGTATCGATCGCGGACGGAAGCGTGTCCATATCCTCGGCAGGGGGTATGAATCCAGATATTGGGCTGGATGACGTGATGAAGGGGATATCATCCCTCAGGAATCCCCGTCTGGCGGCGGTCTTCTACCGTCTTAAAATGATTGAAACATACGGAACGGGGATCCCGAGGATCGTGGGGGATTACAGGAACAACCTTCTGCAGCCGAGGATAGAGGTGAGCACGAATGTGTTCAAGGTGACCCTTCCGACTGTAGAAACAACTGGCGATGATATCGAAGATGCCAGGAAAGTTATCGAACTGCTGTCTTGGACGGACACGATCACCAGATCCGATGTGGAATCCGCGCTGGGCGTTTCCAGGTCTAAGGCGACATCACTGCTGTCTGAACTCGTGGAGGGCGGCATATTGGACATCGTGGGTTCAGGACGCAGCACCAGGTACAGACTTCGCTGAAGATCGCCGGCCGCCTTGGCCGGTCTTTCAGAATATGGTCTCCTGTCGGACTCCTTTGTTCAATGTTCAAGCATGGGGTGGGTGTCTCGCAACGGATCGTAATCTGCCCGCAGCATTGAGACTCGGCAGCTGGATTATGATCTGTTCTCAGACACGACCGCCCCGCGGTAAGCGCAGATAAATATCTCGGCGCATATGCGTGGAGCGGACGCACAGGCGGTTTATATGGAATTCTCAGACGTACTTGACAAATATCGCAGCGAACAATCCTCAAAAAGCGATCTCGGAACGAAGTTCGAGGAACTGATGTCAAGATATCTTCTGACCGATCCTGTGTATTCGGCAAGGATAGACAAGGTTTGGACGTGGGGCAGATTCCCGCTCAGATCCCAGCTCGGAGACCATGACACCGGCATAGACATCGTTGCAAGGACAAAGGATGGCGAGTACTGGGCAATTCAGTGCAAATGTTATTCGGAAGACCACAGGGTCTCGAAGGCGGATATGGATACATTCATATCTACATCGGGGAGAAAGTTCCGGGACGAGACCAGTGAGGAAATGTCCTTTTCCAAGAGGATGATCATAGCAACCACCGATAATTGGAGTTCCAATGCCACGGAATCCGCGAACAACCAGACGATTCCAGTCATAATCATAGGTCTAAGCATCCTCAGAGAGGCTGCGGTAGATTGGGATGCAATCGAGGAAGGAACATCACGGCAGGATGACCAAGACCGGCGATAAGATGATGAGACCGATAACGGAAAGAGTAACGTTATCTCACATCCGCTTCTGTGACTCGCCGGTAACCGAATACTGTCGCCGCAAAGAAAAGGAGATGGGTACAGAGAAAGCTCTCATAACAGCATCGGGGAAGATGCTGACAGTGATATTCGCCGTGTTAAGGGATAAGCATCACTTCGCGGCATGAGTTCTCCGAACTCACAGTTCAGCCTGATTCCTGCGCGCTGTTATGAGAAGATAAGAACCTAGGACGGTACCGCCGCCTTCCTTTGCGGATAATACCGCCTGAAAAATTACGGAAATGTCCAAAGGTTCATGCCCGAAAAGTCATACTGCGGATAATGCCGCCTAATGAAACTGAGATATTCCCATCACAGCAGTGAGACGGGGAACAGGGATCTTTCGGCGTAAGCTGTAAACAGCCATGTCTGCAATACGGGAAAAGCCGCACTTTTCAATAAAGGAAAGGAAAAAGAAGTTTCGGGAAAGGTTTGATCTTCGTTCTGCTTATATGATCGGAAGCTTGTTCTCAAGTGCAAGAGCGTACGCAAGGTACACGTTGAACAGGAAGTTGAACAGAGCGACGATACCGATTATCCAATGCCAATACTCACCCTCGACTAAGACACTCAGACCGACCGTCAGGAATATCAGAGCGGTTGTGACCAGGATGCAGGACAGTGTCTTCGGGGTCTTCGCGAATATGGACCATATTATCGCGAGTATGAACACCAGCGCGAACGTTATGTTTTCCCAAGGACCCATGCCGAATCCGGTCATAGTGACCGCTGCACCGACGAGCGCAAAGACTACGAATCCGAAATTACTGTCGGACCTGTAGGCAAGCACGGCCACACCGATGATCATTATCCCCAGCAGTTTGAAGAAATCTACCGTCGGAACGGCATATTCACCAGATGGATACCCCACCAATTGCAAGATTGCAAGCGGGAACGATACCACTGCAACCAAAAACAGACCCAACGATGTCGGGTCCAGACATTTTTGACATTCTACCATGTTATATTTCCTCCTTTGAGGCTTGACCTCAAGACATAGATTCTACATAGAACGTATTTATAATCTTGGTCAAAAAACCGTGCTGTTAAAAGACCCAGAGTGATATTTTTAGAAAGAATGACTGCATTATGCCTATCGGTCGGAATAATCAGAATATGCGTTGGGGAATTAAGAAAAATATAAATATGGATTGATGTAACAAACATCCAGTCATTCCATGAGATCGTCGGGAACCTTTCTTATATTCCTCTTTTTGGGATCCTTTATTCTGGAAGCGATCATCGTCTGGACTCTGTTATATTCTTCCGGAGATATTGCAATCCCGGCAAAATGTCTGACAAGAATATCATCCCATCGCATGTATCCAGCATATATCGGGTTGTGAAGGATTTTTCGGATGTTGTATACATTCCACAAATTTCCCTTTCTGGTCAGCCGGCCGTTTTTGTTCAGATGATATGCAATGGCATCCATCGTGGAGCCTCCGATATATGCTTTCAGTATCTCTCTTGCAACATTCAATTCATGGGATTCCGAAACAAGAATCCCGCCGTCCAGACGATACCCATACGGCGGATTGAACCCCATTGTTCTGCTTTCTCTCTCGGTATTGGACATAGATTCTGCTTTCTCTCTCATTCCGACATATGTCCTCTCACCGATCTGTTCGCTTTCCAGCTGTGCTATCCTCTGTATCATGTCGACAACGAACCTTCCTAAAGCGTTCGTTGTGTCCAAAGATTCGGTCGCAGAAACGAACATCTTATCCTTTCTGTTGAGGTTATCCATCATATTCATGAAGTTCCTGCTGTTTCTGTGGATACGGTCCATCTTCAGGACAAGCATGACATCCCATTTCTCAAAATCATCCATCATCCTTCTGTATTCAGGCCTCTTGGTGTTCCTTCCCGAATACCCGTCATCCTCATAGATATCTGCTATATTCCACCCTTCCGCAATGCAATAATCCTGAAGCATTGCTTTCTGCGCATCCATAGAGTATCCCTCTGTTGACTGCTCTTCTGTTGACACCCTTACGTAGATGGCCGCTCTCATCCGCAGACCTCAGAGAATAGGACCGTTAACCGATTCAAAAATACTTCTGTCGATTATTGCCGCATGTTCTCCGATGCGCACAATGCCGTCCCATCTTATGTAGCCCGCGTATGTAGGATTGCGAAGTATGTTAGAGACAGACTGACCTGTCCATCTTCCGCCTCTCTTTGACGGGATAAATGAGTTGTTGAGTCTGTCGGCGATGGACCTCAGCGACATGCCGCCGTTATGCATTGAGTAGATTTCTCTGATCACTTCGGCCTCGTATTCGATGACGGTCAGCATTCCTCTCTTATACACATATCCGTACGGATGTCCGGAACCCATGCTGCCGGTACCGTATCTGGCCTTTCTGACCATCCCTATTTTCACTCTCTCGCCGATTTGTTCGCTCTCGAGCTGTGCGATTCTTTGTATTATGTCCATAACGAACCTTCCCATGGCCGTAGTGGTGTCGAATTTTTCCTGCATTGAGTTGAATTCTTTGCCTTTGCGCCTCAGATTATCCATCATAGACGCAAAGTTCACGCTGTTTCGGTGTATTCTGTCCATTTTCAGAACAATGAGGACATCCCATTTTTCGATATCATCCATAATTCTTTTGTATTCCGGACGATCGATATTTCTTCCCGAATATCCCTCATCCCTGTATATGTCGGATACTGTCCATCCTCTTACCCTGCAGTAGGCTTCCAGTCTTTTTGTCTGTGCATCCAAAGAGAAACCTTCTCTTGCCTGGTCCTCCGTGGACACCCTAACGTAGAGTGCTGCTCGCATGGATCCCCATCCGCATGCGCTATCGATTGCGAAGTATAAAAAGTTGCAGTCAAACCCGAGTTCGACAGGTGATGTTTTGATATGACGCAGAAACGTAGACGCTGGCGCAAGACAGAAGAGTCCTGAACCGAAATTGTTTTTATGTCACAACCGAGCCGATTCATTCAGGACGCTTATGCTTTCTGCCGGCAATTACAATTCTTCATCATATCGAAATATAATCTGTCGAACTCATGTACGATTCTTTATCGGGACCCGTAACGGAAACATTATCATAAAAATTAAGAGGAGGAGAGACCGCCGCAGATGCAGGCGGTTCTCATGTTTGTGTTTAGGAAAGGGTTTGGTTGGATTCACGGCTGTGTTTCTGTTTACGGTCAGCCTTTCCTGCGCACGAGGACTGTGTGTCCTATTGCGGCTGCTGCTATACAGCCGATGAACGCTGCGACTGCGAGAACCGGAATCCAGTACGGTATACCGTCGGAGGAATCTCCGGCCGAATTGTTTCCGTCTCCGGATCCTTCGCCGTTACCGCTGCTGTTTCCGGAGCTGTTTCCGGAACCGTTACCGTCTCCGTCCGGATCGCTTATGCTGTACGGAGAGACTGT
>JAIRYF010000049.1 GCA_031267895.1 Candidatus Methanoplasma glyptotermitis | reverse complement strand
GATTTTCATTTTTGAGAAAATCTGACAGCTGATGTTCGGGAGAGCTTACGCTGCTTCCGGAGGAATCCATGGCTTCTTTTCGAGATGTTTTTCGTGTCCGCGGGGGCTGAAAGCCCCCTCAGACAATGAAAATGTCTGCTGACAGCAGGCAAAAACAACTTGATCATCGGCGAAGGCTCTGATGTCAAATTTTCCCAATATCAAAAATCAACTGCCAAGGTAAGGTTAAGATGTAAATTTCCCTAAACTCATTCCGAATCAACGAAATTCATTGTCTGTCTGCAAAATCTGCCGTTACCTATATCTGAGGCAGAAAGAAGGCTGCCCGGCGTATATGCTGCAGTTTGAGGCAATCCGGTCCCCGGTTCTGAAATACCGCCTGCCGAACCGGGAATACAGAGTCTGCGGAAACATCCAAGTCAGGCAGATATGAACTGTCAGCTTAACAGGTGTCTGATTATGCTGCAGGGAGTGCTGTTCAGTGCGGCCTTAAGTTCATCGTCAGTCAGTCCGGCACCTGAACCCACGATCGCCGCTCTTTTCTCGTCCATCAGATCATCCGGGCTGTGAGCGTCGGAGTTGATAACCATTTTGGCACCTGCGGCTCTCGCCGTGTTGACAACATATCCGTTAGTTATGCCGTGGCCGGCACGTCCGCTGATCTCAAGCGCAACACCGTTTTCAGCGGCGGTCTCTGCCTCTTTGGGAGTTATAAAGCCAGGATGCGCCAATATATCCACGTAAGTGCTCATTACTGCCTTCAGATTTGTGTCTGCCGGGACAGGTTCGACTACAGTCTCTCCGTGAACAACCACTATTTCCGCTCCGAGCGATTTTGCCTTCTTTGCCATCATGTCTATCTTGGACGGCGGTACATATGTCAGTTCCACGCCCGGGACCACTGTTATGTAGTCTCTGCTCAGATCTGCCGCTTTTACTATATTGGGGACCACCAGGTCGATGTTTGTAATGTCGGCATGGTCGGTTATGGCAACGGCCTTATGCCCCAGATTCATGGCGCGGCACACAAGTTCGGACGGTGTCAGTTCACCGTCGCTGAATATGGTGTGTGTATGGAGATCTATCCTCATTTTTTCCTCTCCGAGAGTTTTTCGTACACTTTTTCCATCGGAAGTCCTGATTTCGCAACAGCGACCATGATGTGGTAAATCAGATCGGCAAGCTCCCATGACATCTCTTTCTCGTTCCCGTCTTTCAGAGCCAGGACAAATTCGCCGGCTTCTTCTACGACCTTCTTGCACATCTTGTTCTCGTCCGAGTACAGGAGGCAGGTATAACTTCCTTCGCAGGGGGTGTCGAGTCTGCTGTCCAGCAGTCTTTTCAGTTCCGGAATGATGTCCATGGTTCCGTCGACGGAACCGTATATCACTTCGGAAAAACACGACGGGGAGCCTGTGTGACACGCCGGACCGGTCTGTTCGACCCTGATCAGCAGTGTGTCTGCGTCGCAGTCGAGCTGCATCGAAACTATTTTCTGGACATGGCCGGACTCTTCTCCTTTTTTCCAGAGTTTCTGTCTGCTTCTGGACCAGAAGTGTGTGAAACCCGTGCTCTTCATAAGTTCGAAGGCTTCTTTATTTGCCCATGCTACCATAAGCACCTCGTTCGTTATGCGGTCCTGAACGACCGCAGGTATCAGCCCGTCTTTGTCGAATTTCAAATCGGTCATCTTGCCTGGACTCCCATGTCTTTAAGGTATTCTCTTATCTCCGCAACGGTGAACTGTCCGTAATGGAATATCGATGCGGCCAGTGCCGCGGTCACACCTGTTTGGGTGAAAACCTCGTAGAAGTCTTCCTTTTTCCCGCACCCTCCGGATGCTATTACGGGTATTCCAACTTCATCTGCCACAGCACTGTTCAGAGGTATGTCGTATCCTTCTTTCACACCGTCCGCGTCCACCGATGTAAGTAGGATCTCCCCGGCACCGAGATCTTCCGCAGTCTTTGCCCATTCGACCGCATCCCGGCCGGTGGGTCTTGTTCCTCCGTGTGAGAGTACTTCCCAGCCGCTGCCGGTTTTTCTGGCATCGATAGCGACCACGACACACTGTCTTCCGAATCTTTCGGCGGATTCGGATATTATCGACGGATCGTTCAGGGCGGCTGAGTTCACCGATACTTTGTCCGCCCCGGCATTGAGTGCGTCTCGCATATCGTCCGCGCTTCTTATGCCTCCGCCGACCGTCAGCGGCACAAACACTCTTTCGGCGGTCTCGGAGACGATATCCAAGGTTGTCTGTCTGTATTCCAGAGATGCGGCTATGTCCAGAAATGTTATTTCATCTGCCCCCTGATTGCTGTACTTCTCGGCCAGGTCCGGAGGCGATCCCACCTCTTTAAGACCGACAAAGTTGATTCCCTTCACAACCTTCCCGTTCTTCACATCAAGGCAGGGAATGATCCTCTTCCTGAGCATTCAGCTCACCGCAGGTCTGTCTTTCGTGCTTAGTTCGCTGTTTCTGGGAGACACAGCTTTACTCAGAGCCTTTCCGAGCGATTTGAAAGCGGCTTCGATGATGTGGTGTTCATCGAAACCTCTGATCCGCACAACATGCAGGGTGATGCCCGACGACATGGCAAAACTCCTGAGAAAATGATGATACAGGGGGTCGGGACAGTCTATGTCCGCGAAAGGCCTCTCTACTATGTCGACAGAAGTTGTTACAAGAGCATCGTCCATTGGGACGGTGACTGTCGACATTCTTTCGATCGGTCTGCCGTCAAGAGCCTTTCTGAATGCAGATCCGAGGGTTATGGCTGCATCTTCGATCAGGTGGTGGTCATCGTCGCCGGAGGCCTTCATGGAGATGTCGAACGATCCGTATCTTGCGAATGTTTCGACCATATGTTTGAGAAACCGCAAATCGCATTCTATATCGTAGTTTCCGCTGCCGTCAATGTTCAGTTTTACAGATATATCGGTTTCCTTCGTGTTGCGCCTCAGTTCGGCTGCCCTTCCTGTCATACGGCGTTTGAATAGATCATGACGCTATAATGTTTGTCCCTGCGTGCCCCCCTGACCGAAAAACCCCACTGAGTTCAGACGCGCACTCACAATAACCGCACTTGTACAATATTCAGCGACATAACCAGGTGCGCAACGGTGCGCAAGAGTCTCACAGGTTGCAAGGATTGCACACATGCGCTTTCGTGATATCGCATCGTAGCTAGAGTATTAAATACGTTTGAATGGGATTTTCTAATTCTTCTTTTTTGATCCGAGACCAGAGTTCGACTCTGAGTTCGACAGGTAATGCTTTTATATGATGTGCGGGCGGGAATGCTGACAGAAGGCAGAATTCAAGACCGGCAAGATTCACTATAGCTTCATTGGAAAATCTGACAGTTGCTTATGTTTACGGTAACAGACAATCGCTCCGCCGGATATATTCCAACTTTGAACATCTCAATTCTCTTATTCTGAAAGATATGGCGTTGTTTCCGGTGTCTGTGGGGGCTGAAAGCCCCCTTCAGACCCCGGAAACATCAGCAAAATACAAACTCCCGCAGCCCGATCATCAGCGGAAGATCTCCTGTCAAATTTTCTCAGGAATGAAAATCAACTATCGAGGTCAGGTTGAATAGGATATTGATGTTCAGATACAATAGATGTGAGTTCAAATCAGAGAAAAGCAGAGGACGGGGTATGGTGTACGGGAAGGGGATGGATCGATAAGCAAGAGACAAAGTTCGCCGTAATAGCCTGTGAGCGGACTGTTGTCGGAGTCGGAGCGAGTGACTTGATATTCGGGCGAACATGGAGAATTCGGCAACCACCTCTGAAATGGATAACGACCGTTTCAGACATTTCTCACAGACTGCCGGGATTGCGATACTGATGTTATGGCCTGATATCAAGCAATTTTCCCGAAAAAATGGGAAACGGTCTGCTGTGATGGATTCCTTCTTGACAAATATGCGCATGGTATTTTCAACCGCTCCCAGAATCATTTATGCTATGGATACTCTGCTCTAAACATGTCAAACTCTGGATTCATGCGTAATGTTAAACATCCGAAAACAATATTCCCGGTGATACCGTGACAGAGGCGGACTTAGACCGAAAAATCGCCATACTTATCGATGCGGACAATGTGCCCGGAAAGTATGTCAAGTTCATCTTTGACGAAATATCCAAACACGGTACCCCCACATACAGAAGAATATACGGAGACTGGACCAATACGGCCAAAGGGGCTTGGAAAAATGTTCTCTTGGAATATTCCATAAGTCCGATGCAGCAGTTTGAGAACACCAAAGGAAAAAATTCTACGGATTCAGCTCTGATTATCGATGCAATGGAGATATTCTACGCGGGAAATGTTGAGGGATTCTGCATAGTCTCCAGCGACAGCGACTTCACAAAACTTGCCGCCATTCTTAGGGAAAAGGGCATGTTCGTGCTGGGAATCGGTGAAAAAAAGACACCGGAACCGTTTATAAAAGCGTGTCAGCAGTTTAAATTTTTAGAAATCCTAGCGGCAGCCGAAACAATGCCCGCGGATGCCGAACTCAGATCCCCCATGTCTTCGGATCAGTCCGCTGCCGACAAAAAGCTGGAAAGCGACAGAAAAGAACTTACCGCGCAGGTTAAGGCTATACTTGAGGAGGAAGCGGGACCCGACGGGTGGTCGAAGATGAGTGCCGTCGCAAACACCATCATAAAAAGGGAACCGTCTTTCGACTCCCGTAACTACAAATTCAAAAAGTTCAAAGATCTGGTGGACGGGCTGGGTCCGTTCGAAACAAGGTATGACGGGAAGGATGCATACGCCAGAATAAAACCCAAATCAAAACCCAGAGGTAAAAAACCAGCCCATCCTTAAACGGCAGCCTGCTGATCCGAATTCATCGTCCAGAGTCTGACAGCCGTGCCTGAAGTCTTTGGCTTACTGTTTCTGTTCTCTCAGATTCCCGCGGGTTTGTCCGGACCATTCCGGTGCTGTGTATGAACATCCGGTCCCGCATCCGCACGGAAATGGTAAAGTTTCCCTGCGGAAGGGTGCCGGCCGACATCATCCGATCGCCTGATTATTTGCGGAAACCTCGGCGCAGGGCTTTCCGACGGCCTGACCCGGGTGAACCGAAACGGTATAAATGAATGTATTTGATTTCGTAATTATTTTAACAAACAATTTATTTTCAAAATAGCAGACTCATTATACGCACGCTGCGATATGCCGTGCATGGGGTGTTTCATAGGCAGAAAGAGAGAGATCGGGTATCTCGAAGGTCTATATTCCAAGCCTGGTCCGCACATGTGCGCGGTGTACGGCCGCCGCCGTTAGGAAAGATTTCTCGGATAAAGGAATTCTGCAGATGCAGACACAGCACGCACATACAGTTCGTGGATGGCTCGGAAGCCGTAATATGGACATAATCCGTGCGACGGTCACCGTTCACAGTGGGACAGACCCAGGTGAATCCACGGTTCGACAGTGAATCTCACAACAATCCATGCGGGGATTACGTTGTTTATACATTATCACCAAACAGACAGTTGTAGCCGGATATCAGATGAAGATCATCCTTTCTTTTATCTTAAGGTATAACATATTCTATATTTCATAGAGTTAAGGTCTAAAATCACGCCAAAAAGAAGTATTCCTGAATGTTTCCAAAAATCAGTTCAATAGATATTTCCAGGTTGACTCTCTGATGTAAATATGAAATCCATATGTGGACGACAAAAGAAAATAAACAATTCGTTCTCATAAAAATATTATTTATTCGTAAAAATTATCATATCGTTCATATTTTTATGGATATTTTTGCAACATATTTTATATTCGTTCACAATATCATGCAATAATGGCGGAGAAAACATGGACTATTCCAACGAAGTTATAAGGATCGTTGAGGGTGCTTTGAAATCAGACAAAGTGAAAGTGTCGAGCTACACGAAGCTTCTAATTGACAAACTCACAGAAAATGGAGAAATGCGTCTTGCAAAGACCTTTGAGAAATTGATGAAGAATGACAATAAGGTAACGCAGATGTCCGTAGGTGACGTAATGAAGATCCCAATAGACCAAGAGTCTAGGCTTCCGATGGCCGATGCGTACTACCCGCACAATGATTCTATAGATGTCATATTGAACAGCTCTGCAAATAATCAGATCGAGAAATTCATAACATACACGCGGAACACAAACAAACTATTGAATTCCGGTATAACTGTGCCAAATTCCATAATATTGTTCGGACCGCCCGGATGCGGTAAAAGTAGGGCAGCCACGTATATCAGCGATAGAACGAAACTGCCATTGGTTACCGCCAGGCTAGATACGATGATCTCATCATATCTCGGCAGTACTTCAAAGAACATCCGCGCGATATTTGAGTACGCCAAATCAACCCCCTGCATACTATTTCTTGACGAATTCGATGCCATTGCCAAGGTAAGGGACGACAACAACGAGTTGGGGGAGTTGAAGCGTGTCGTTAACAGTCTGTTGCAGAACATAGATCGTCTCAAGAACGGTAGCATAATTGTCGCAGCCACGAACCATGAGCATCTTTTGGACCCCGCGGTGTGGAGGCGTTTTGGTTTCAAAATCAATGTCGATCTTCCGGATGTGGAATCCAGAAAAAGACTTGTTGATCTGTTTTTACAAGGCAACGGATTTTCTGCAAAAGATTTAGAAATCGCATCTGCAGTTACTATGGGGAGTTCGGGTGCAGACATTGAAGAGATATGTAATAAGACCTCCATTGATTCTATTCTTTCGGATAAGGAGATATCCATATCCTCATTTTTGGAGAGTGTATTCGACTTCAACGGCATATGTGATGGAAATGATGATAATGTCTCAAAGAAGCAACGGCTCAGCAGTAAGGCCAGATTTTTGAGGAGCATTGATGAAAAACTTTTTAGCTATTCTCAGATAGCATCATTGCTGGGCTTTTCGAAGACTTACGTCTCGAATCTGGTAAAAGAGGCAGGTGATTGAAATGAAAGGCAGTATGCATCTCCCAATACAAGTTGTGTCTCCGAGAAATTTGGATTATTCTGCAGTAAATGGTGGAGGAAGCACCAAAGAGCTGGAACCGTACACGCCGGAGATGAGAGAATCCATCTCAAAGCAATGCATGAACCTGAAAACAGTCTTGAATAAAACGTTCCTGCAATTCCCCGCGCAGCCATGTGTTGGCAAAGTTGTCATGAAAGAGAAGGCGATAGCAAAAACTCATAAACCGACGGAACTCTTCAAGGAGGACACATGTCCAATTATTGGAACAGAAATGATTAACGAGATTCTGATCAAGGTAACGCCTGATGGACTGGATAAACTGATTCGGAATTTAGATACCTTTGATACAAAAAAGGTGCGAGCCAACATAACCAAAATTGAGAGTATAATGGATTATTCTGTATCAGGCAAAATAAACATTCAGGGTTCTGAACTGGATTACAAACAGTCTCAGTCGTTGAAAATAAAATTGTTCACATTCGATAATGAGAATGATAATCTAAGGAGTGTGGAAAGTTTTGAAAACCATCTGGAAAGACTGGGAATCGATAAAAAGCGGTTGAATTACGGTTCTAAACTTCGCATATATAAGTTGAATTGTATTGGAAAGGATGTTCTGAGAGAGGTTGCCGAACATCCTGCAGTGCATAAAATATCACTCTTTCCAAGCTACGTCTGCGGCCCAATGTCCGTATCAGATGCGGACAGGATGATGAAAGATTTGCCGAAACCCGACCCAAATGAGGAATATCCTGTTATAGGGATGATTGATTCGGGAATCAAGCCGGATCATGAATATCTGGAACCATGGGTTTACAAGAGGGTTCCGAAGGTATCTAAAGGATACAGGAACTATGGTCATGGAACTTTCGTGGCAGGAATGTTAGAATATGGCGCAAACTTGAATAACTTGACTGGAAATGGTCAAAATTTCAAAATTTTGGATGTTATTGCGCTGCCCAATGGAGATCCAACAAAAGGAAATACAGACGAACTTTCTGAGGATCTTCTAGTTGAGATTCTTCACGATGTCGTCGGTGAATATCACGATATAGTGAAAGTCTGGAATTTGTCTCTTGGAACGGACAGAGTCTGTGTAGACATAGTTTCAGATCTGGCCGTTGCATTGGATGAGATACAGGACCAATTCGGTGTCAATTTTATTGTTTGTGCAGGCAACTATGTGATGAAACCATTCCGAGGTTGGCCTCCGCTGGAGAATTTGAAAGGTGCGGACCGTATAACCTCGCCTGCTGATTCTGCGAGAGCGATTACTGTAGGTTCGATTGCAAACAAAGAGATATTCAGTGTTGTTGCCAAAGACATGCCGTCCCCTTTTTCCAGAAAGGGACCGGGCGCGAATTCCATGACCAAGCCAGATGTTGTATGTTATGGCGGGAATTGCACAGAGGATATGCAATTGGCGGGGGTGATATCGTTTGATACCGGTGGCGATTTAGTGGAAATAGCAGGAACAAGTTACTCCGCACCTCTTGTGACAAATCTCTATGCAGGGTTATGTTATGGAATCACAGAAGAACATGCACAGGAGTTTGCCAAGGCACTATTAATTCATTCGGCAACCATTCCCGAAGAGGCGACGAGAGTGGACGGATACCATCATTACTATGGTCATGGAATTCCAGAACAGAGGCTCGAGAGAACCCTAAGTTGCACGAATTCAGAGGTTACACTCATATTCTCTGGCACACTTCGTGCAGGAACATGCATAGAATTCAACGATTTTCCATATCCTCATTCTCTTCTCAGAAATGGAAGATGGTATGGAAACATTAAGATGACACTCGTATACACGCCAAAACTGAACCCTAGGTATGGGCAGGAATATTGTCGTGTAAACATCGAACCACATCTTGGAACGTACGATTTGAACAGTGAGGGAAAGGTCGTAAATTTTAAAGGAATGGTTCCGCAGAAGAAGAGAAAAGAGGAAAAGTATGAAAAAAATCTGTTCACAGAGGGATACAAGTGGAACCCACACAAAAAATATTTTAGAAACCTGAAGAACGGTATCGAGAGCAAGCCATGGCGTCTGATGATAGATTCAGTCGCAAGGGACGGGGAAAGTTATGACGGACAGGATTTTGTCTTGATAGTGACAATCACGGATCTCAAAGGTGAGGATATTTATTCAGATGTAGTACAGATGCTCAGGGAGAGGGGATATATACATGCTGAAATGAGGCTCAGCAATAGGGTAAGGCAGAGAATAGGCCTGTAACATGAGTTCTACAGGTAATATTTCGATATTATGTGCGGGCGGGAATGCCGGCAGAAAAGCAGAAGTGTTCTAATAAATCGGTTTAGTTGATACTTGCAGTTCACCGGCCCCCGATGTACCACGGCGTATCCCATTCCCACGGTCTGATCTTCCCCGTGTACAGCGCGAGTCCGACGACGGCACCTGCCGCTCCCAGTTTGGACAGTATCCTGCAGTCATTTTCCGAAGTCACCCCGCCGGAGGATATGACACCGTGCGGACACTCTCCTATGAACTTGGAGGATTGGGCTTCGTCTATTCCTGCCATCCTGCCCTCTATGCTCACATTCGTGTTCAGTACGCCGCCCAGAGGAAGATCCTTTATTGTTTCGAACATCTCCCCGACCGTCACATCCGACGGTCCCTGCCAGCCGTTTAGGGTCAGTCTGCCGTCTCTGGTATCCATTCCCGCAACTATCCTGCCGGGATACTTTCGGGACACCGAAGCAAGCCATTCCGGTTCCCTGATCGCACGGGTACCCAATATGACTCGGTCGGCTCCCGCAGATATAAGTTCCTCAACCTTTTCGTTGGATCTTATTCCCCCGCCTGCCTGCACGGGCACGCCGCATTCTTTGATTATCTTTTTGAAAACATCAAGATTATTGCCCTTTCCGAATGCACCGTCAAGATCAACGAGATGAAGATACGGTGCCCCTTTTTCAACCCATGACATGGCAGTATCGAAAGGGTCCGGGAGAATGATTTTCTGACTGCCTATTTCCCCTCCCACCAGCTGGACAACCCGGTGATCGAGCACATCCACCGCGGGTATCACAATCATACTCTGTCCTCTGCGAAATGTATAAAGTTTTTTATGAGGGCGAGTCCGGACTCGGAACTCTTTTCAGGATGGAATTGGGTGCCGTATGTGTTGGCGGTTCTGAATAGCGAGGGGAATTCGTTTCCCTCGTACTCTGTGGTTCCTATGATTCGATCCATGTCGTCGGCCGCGCACACATAAGAGTGCGCAAAGTAAAACGTCCTGTCGGCGATACCGTCCAGCAGAGGATCATCAGTCATAACGGAATTCCATCCCATGTGAGGCACGCGCCGCGCTCCCAGTTTGGTTATTTTTCCTTTGAACAGACCGACTCCTTCCGAAACTCCCTCTTCGCTGGAACCGAACAGGATCTGAACGCCTATGCATATCCCGAGCGCGGGTACCCCCGACAGCAGTCTTTCTCTGATTTCTTCCCTGTGCGGGAGCAGTTTCTCCATAGTCATGTCGAATGCACCCACCCCGGGGAAAACTATACAGTCTGCGTTTGCCAGGTCCTTCATATCGGCTGTGACATCGACGGCTGCTCCGTTCTTTTCGAAGGCTTTCTTCACAGAGTGAAGGTTCCCCACATTATAGTCGGCGACCGTAACTCTCAACCGCATTCCTCCAGGATGCCCCTGATCGCGCTCAGAAGTCTGTTATTCATATCTCCGGTGCCTACGGTGAAACGGACACAGTTCTCCGTTCTTCTCCTGTTTCCGAAATCCCTTATGAGTATTCCTCTTTGCTTCAGGGAATCCGTGAGGGCGGAGTGACTGATCGGGGACACTGCAAGGACAAAATTGGAGTCTGACGGGTACGTGCGGAAACCCAGTTCCGACAGCCCGGACGCGAGTCTGGGCCTTTCCCGGAGAACCATTTCCCTGCTCTTTTTTACGAAATCCTGATCTCTGAGTGCGGCTATGGCGGCCCCCTCGCTCAGGCTGTTCAGGGAATACGGGATCTTCACGGCATTCATCATATCCGCGAGGTCTCTGCCGGCTGCAGCGTATCCCACCCTCATGGCGGCCATGGCATATGCCTTGGAGAACGTTCTGAATACAATCATATTGCTGTATTCGTTCACGTACGGTATCATGGATCTGTCTGAATACTCCCCGTATGCTTCATCGACTATCACGATGCCTTTGAATTCCGCCAGTATTTCCTCTATGTCTTTCTGTCTGAACGAATTTCCCGTGGGGTTGTTCGGCGACGCAATAATGACGATCTTTGCTCCGGAGGATACAATGCTGCCTACGTCAAGCTGAAAATCTTCTGTCAGATCGGAGAAGGACACCTTACAGCCGTTAATCTTTGCGAAGTAGTCGTATAAAGAGTATGAGGGATACGGAAAAAGACAGCCGTCTCCCCATTCCGTGAATGTTTTGAAAGATATGTCGAGCATCTCGTCCGAACCGCTTCCGGCCACGAAATTGTCAGTATCCAGACCGTACAGGTCCGCCAGGGACGATCTCAGTCCGTCGGAGTACGTGCTGGGGTATTCGCTGAGGTCTGTCCTCTGATCTCTGATGAATTTCATTGCTGCCGGGTTGGAACCGAGTACGTTTGTGTTCGTGTCCAGCCTGAGTTCCCCGTTCAGAACCGGACTGTAATATTTCCTGAGGTCCCTGGCGGTGCTTCTCATAATGTCCCTTGAGACCATCACTCCACCAGCCTGTCTATCGAAAGCAGGAGTATTCCCTTTCCGCCGAGCCTCTTGAGGTCGTTGACCGCTCTGTAAACGTCCTTGGAGCTTATCACTGCGTGCACGGCGACCATCTCGTCGTTGCCTGCTATGTTGAGGACGGTGGGTCCCCCGATGCCCGGAAGCATGCTCTGAATCTGTCCGAGTCTGTTCTTCGGAACATCGGCCATCAGATATTTTCTGTCTTCCGCGGCCATGACACTCTTCACCGAATCGACGATATCCGTCATATCCGCGCGGTTTTTTCCGAATGATTTTTCCGATGTGTATATCGCGGCCTGGGAATCCATTATCTTAGCGATCTCGGCAAGGCCGTTCATTCTGAGCGTAGATCCGGAGGCTACGATGTCCGAGATCAGATCGGCCGTGCCGAGGTACGGCATGATTTCCGCGGCACCGGATATCTCCATGACCGAGACATTTTTTCCCATCGATCCGAAAAACTCCCGGGTGAGGTTGGGGAACGAGGTTGCGATCTTAGCACCGTCTGGCACATCGTCCGCATTTCTGATGCCGGACGATTCGGGGGCCGCAACCGAAAGGCGGCATATCCCGAACTGGAGGTCCATCAGTTTTCTCAGACCGTACCCGGATTCCGCGACCAGGTCTTCTCCGGTTATTCCCATGTCCACGGCACCGGCATCTATGAATGCGGGTATGTCGCCCGCGCGGACGAAAATTATCTCAACATTCTGTTCCTCTGCCGTCACGTACAGCTTTCTTCCCCAATCCTCGCCCAGATCTATTCCGGATTTCGACAGGAGTTCTACGGCCCTTTCGCTGAGCCTTCCTTTGTTAGGGATAGCCATCTTTATCGACATGGGTACTTCTCAGGTCGTTTCAACGTAAAGGTAGTAAATAAGGTTTTCAGAATTCCCTGTGCTATATGTACTGTCTCCAAAAGGATATGGCGGACCGACGGCAGATCTGGGTAAGACAGTACCGGATGCACCTGCATTCCTCATGGGGAAATCCGGGCCGAATTAAACCTCCGGTCATGAGATATGTTCGGTACCGCGCCGATTCTGCGCATACGGTGTCCATAACTCCGTACCCAGCAGGTCTGAGGCGAAACTGTACCCGCAGAACAGCGATGCCTCCCGCCGCCGCGTCCGCCCGGTCTCTGCAGAATCATATTATTCCTTTGCCGCTGCGGATACGGACGGTGCATATGCGTCCAAGACACCGGACACGGCAAACCTCGGATTCAGATGACTGCAATCGGCCGGTTCATTCGGTTCCGTCTGGATGCACAGCGAAACGAAAGCGGGCGGACTTAAAATAAAAGGCATCCGTGCCGGGAGACATGCGGAATGCAGAAAATGGTTCGGCACCGAATTTCGGTCCGGACTTTTTTCATACCGGATGTACTTCCCCGCATACAGACGCGCCGGGAAGGATATTCTGCGGACATCGGTTCATGGCCCGAGACAGCCGATCGGCACGACCAACACGCCGTCGCCGCGCCGGTATGCGTATCCCGCGGCCGTGAGTATCATGAGGAACGACGGAGCGTTCATCTTCTCTGCATCTATGCGTTCTCTGAGTTTCAGCAGCTTCTCTGCGGCATCATCCGCTTCATCAGTGCCGAGCTTGATCTCCACGGCTGCCCATCTCCCGTCTGTGAGGTGGATGACCGCGTCCGCTTCCAAATCATAACGGTCTCTGTAATGGTAGACTTTTCCGCCCAGAGGCTGCGAATACACCCGAATGTCCCTGATGCACAGCGACTCGAAAAGAAACCCGAATGTCCTGAAATCTTTCAGTATGCCGGCCGCATCCAGCCCGAGGACCGCTGCGGCCAGGGACGGATCTGCCATCTGTCTCTTGGGGGATGTGCGGATGGCGACTCTGGAACGCGTTGACGCATTCCATGCGGGGACATCCTCCACCACAAAAATACGGGTCAGGGCACGTATGTACTGCTGCACGGTTCTCGGTGATATTTTTCTCCCGTCGCCGATGACATCTTCCGTTATCGTTTCCGTCGAAGCCATTGAGGATATGTTACGGGAAACGGACCTCAGAACCCTCATGACGGTGTCCGGATCGCGTTTTTGAACATCTGCACGGGACATCTCGGAATTCACGGCGGATTCCACGTAGTCCCGCGCGTAATCTGAACTGTATTCTCCGTCGATCACCGATGACGGCCATCCTCCCCTCGCTATCAGCTTGGCGATGTCCGACACAAGGAGTTTCGATTCGCATGGCAGGAATCCGTTCCCGCTGAACAGTGCCTCAAGGGACACGGATCCATTCGATTCCTCGGATTCAAAAAGACTCATGGGCCTCATCAGAACACGGGAGATGCGCCCGGTGCCCGTGTGGTGATACCCGTCTTCCCGGGGTACCGACGAACCAGTAAGTATGAACTGACCCTTCTTTCCGCGTTCATCGACCGTAAATCTTACAGCATCCCAAAGAATCGGGGCAAATTGCCATTCATCGATCAGTCTCGGAACATCGCCTTTGAGGACTTCAGCCGGATAAGAACGGGCCATTCCGAGATTTCCGGGATTATTTGGATCAAGAAGGTAGAATGTACTGTTGGAAAATTCCTTTGCGGTCCGGGTTTTGCCGCACCCTTTGGATCCTTCTATCTGTATGGCACCTGCCGAGCCGAGACGCTTTTTGATAAATGAATCAATCACTCGGTTCATGTATTTGTCTGACACGGTATCCAGATTGTATTCGTGGATAATATACTTACTATTTTGACGGCTTTTTGACTGCACTTTTGACGGTCTTTAAGCAACATAGTTAGCGGTATTTTACTTATGTTTATGAAGGCTGTCGTTCTCGGCCCCGCATCCCCGCGGCAGTATCCCATAGAGTATGAGATCCATACAGTTCATCCGACAGGGCTGTGCATATGTATACCGTGAATGCGCTGCAACATTGCATGATGATGCCGTAATGTCAGGCGTAAACAAGGATTGCGTGAACAATGAGACAGACAGGGCGTTCATGACACCGAATACGCCGCCGGTCTCAGGGAATGCGGGCGATTGAAGATTCGACGCGGTGACGGAAACATCAGAGAAATTTTCCTGCCATTCTGGCCCGAAGAGCCGAAGGCAGGGAAGACGATGCCGTCCGATGAATATATCTGTATCCTAAAAATCAGAGGATCCGGACTTACTATCGATATCCGCCCAGGGACGTGCGAAACACGGAAAATGGTTCAACAGAACTGACATAATACTGAAAAACGAGCACTTAAAAATCACAAATCATTCTCCAGTTCGAAAAAACGAGGACATTCAGCATAGGTATTGGGTATGACAGCAATAGATTCAGCTGATTATTCGACCGAAAAACATCTGAACACGAGATTCGACTGAGGATTCAGCTGATTATTCGACCGAAAAACATCTGAACACGAGATATCATTTTCATTTTATTGTCCATTTTCCTTTCCTGCCACCGATTTTTTCGATGATGCCCCTATCCCGTAATGACGAAAGTACGGATGTCGCTGCATAACGCGACAAATCCGAGAACTTGAGGATCTCTCCAGTCGTCGGATGTCCGTCGCGTATAATCAGATACACTTTGCGCTCTGAATCGGAAAGCCCCGACAAAGCGGAATGATCAGGTATAGGTTTGAATGTTACGCGGATTATATCGTCTTCAATGGAAAACTCCGGTTCGGGAGAACCGCTGTCCGAACATACTCTCTTCATCTTCTCTATTCCTGTACCCCATTTCTCGATCAGGCCCGCATCGAAAAATGCCCTGGCCACTCTGAGATTTTTCGGTTCGGAATCATGGGGTCCCCTAAGCGTCTCCTTGGTCCATCCTTCAGGAAGCTTTCCGCGGTTGGAGATATCGAGTCTGTTCGGATACACTCTTATGAGGGTAGGAGGGATCGAGAATGATCTTTATGAGTTATGCCGTTCACGGGGCGGCCGCGGAATCACCCGATAAGCCCTTTTGCTTTGAACAGTTCCGCGTTGAGCACGGATCCTCCGGCACCCCCTCTGAGGGTATTGTGGGAAAGCACGAACATCTTGCAGTATCCGTTGCTCTCTCTTATCCTTCCGACTGTGGATGCCATGCCCCGGGCCCTTTCCGGGCTTCCCGCAAGGACATCGTACGCAGGCTGCGGTCTGTCGTTTTCGGTCCTGACAATTATCGGATCGAGGGGAGCCGACGGGAGATTCAGGGAATGGGATTCTCCTTTGAATCCGGAGAGCGCGGATGCTACATCTTCGGCCGAGGGGGACGAGTCGAATTTAAGGATCAGCGATTCAAGATGGCCGTCTACCACGGGTACCCTGGCACAGTTGGCCATAACCTTAAAATCCGCAGGTATGAAACCGTCCTCCGAATAGCCTCCGAGTATCTTCGCGAGTTCCGATTCCATTTTCTCTTCCTCTTTGTCTATGAACGGCACGACATTCCCGACGGCATCCAGAGAGGGAACGCCGGGATATCCGGCACCCGAGAGGGCCTGATAGGTGGAAACGAAAACTTCTCTGAGGCCGAATTTCCTGTCAAGGGCGGACAGAGGAATCGCTATCCCGGTGGACGAACAGTTTGCGTTGGTCACTATGTAGCCTCCGCGGCCGTATGTGTCCTGCTGCTCAACCGAACGTGCATGGCCGGGATTTATCTCCGGTATCAGTATGGGGACGTGTTTATCCATGCGGTGCGAACCGGCGTTGGTGAACACCGCCACACCCCTCTCCGCGAGTTCGGACTCGGCGGTTCCGGCGAGATCCGACGGTATCCCGGAGAACACGGCTCCGGCATTCTTCGATATGCGGCTGATATCCATTGCCCTTATCTTGGTATCGAGAGTCTCTTCGGAGAATCTGCGGTCCCTGATCTTCACGGCATCTCCGAATCTTTTGCCGTCCGATCTTTCCGATGCGTAGAGTCCTTCCACTTCGAAATAGGGATGGTCCTCAAGCATCTGTACGAATCTCTGGCCTATCGGTCCGGTGGCTCCGAGAACGGCAACACTGATCCTGCTCATGTAAATTCTTCCTTCGTTGGGTCAAGGTCAAGTACGGGCGGTTATTATATCTTCGCAGGAATCATTCGTTGTAGCGTTGTTTCTGTCTGTCCTTTGAAATCCGGAGAAGAACCTCTGCTATGAGTTTTGCTTCTCCCTCGGAAAGACTCACTTCTTCGCACAGTTTCATGTATCTTTCGACCACTTCTTTCTCTTTTTTGCTGTCCCAGTAGTCCTGAGAAGTGTGTTTCTTCTCCTTAGCAAGCTCATCCGCTATCTCCATGCGGGTGGCAATGAGGTCGATAATCTTTTCGTCTATGGTTTCTATCTCTTCTCTGAACTCATCGGTGTTCGGCAAATCATGCACCTTGCAACTCCCTATGTTCCGTCTGGTTTATTAATGATTTGAGGAAGATGTGTTCTCCGTTGAAGAGTGCGGAAATCGGTCCGGACTGTGCCCGGACAGATCAGGACGCATACCGTGCTCTACACGGGACATTGTTCAGACATCCGAAGCAGGATAAATGTTTGTATCCCGCAGTTCATAGTGCCGACCGGAAGTGATGTAACCGGGGCCTGAACCCCGGGGTCCCTTGCAGGGACCAGCCGCATGCCCTTCTCAAGGCGGAACGGGATCGATAACGATCTAAACCGCTCCCGACGGGTGGGCATAAACCCTTACTCGGACTTTCCAGGGTTTGGCTGTTATATCGCCTCCTCCCGGGCGGACCCGGTACCCGGGTTTTGGGAGGACTCGGTACCGAACTCTCCGCCCAACGGGTACTTCTGCCATGTGCTATGGCGCTATTTGGCCGGATGATGCTACAGCGCGTACACCGTCAGCCGGTGAGGATTGTCTGCATGGCTGTCTTCTTCCGCCGTTATGCCGGACATCTGCATCGGGGCTGTTTCGACAGCCCTGACCTCACGAAACGCAAAGACCCAGTGCTTGATCTTTCCGAACCCCGGACCTGACAGACGTTGTTCGAGATAATTTGTAAAATCGGAACCGTCTGCAGGACCGGATGGATGAATGCTTTTTATCCCTGATGTCCATTGCCGTGCATGGATTGTATCGGAGAGGAATTCAGCAGGTTTCCGTCGCAGGAGAAGGTTGCGATGCTTCTTCTGAGACAGGGCATAAGAGTCGAGGGCGGCAGGGCGTACTGCAACAGCATCGGGCAGTCCGACGCGGCGATTGCAAGAGCCGCCGGTGTTGATCGCAGAGTCGTTAGGTCCACGCTCGAGAGGATATCAGGAACTCCCGGACTCAGCAGGCTGTTCTCGGAACTGCAGTCTATGCTTCTGATGGCCAATGTCGCGCCCGAGATCGGCTGCACGACACTGGAGATAATACCGACGGATGCCACAATGCCGGGGATATTGGCCGGAATAACCGATGTTATATTCAAGGGCGGTCTTTCCGTCAGACAGGCGGTCGTAGATGACCCCGGAACAAGGATGGATTCGCATTTGATAGTCGTCGTTGATGGACATGTGCCCTCGGAACTGCTTCCTGCCATAAAGCAGTGCAGAGGGGTGTCCAGTGTGATGCTCAGATGAAAGCGCTGACGCGCGTGTGCGTGCCCTAGTTCCACGCGACGCGCGCGCTGGTCCCCACCCTCGCCTAAATATTATATACCACTACTTGCTACGTTACCAGTACGCAAGGTGCTCAGCACATTGTGTACAAGCCTTTCGCAGCCTGCGAAGAACGTACCCGTACACTGATGCGGACGATACGGCCGGACGGGAATCGAAGGTAGGGATGGAAAAGACGTAACAGAGCGGGAACGGCGTTGATGCCGTACCCGCCGGGCACAGTCAGATGCATCCTTTCTTTTGAGGACCGGTCGCCCGTTGTCTGTCTTCATGGGGTCGCAGAGGGGCAAAGGAACTACATGCCCGGAGGCGGTGTGTCTCACGACATTCTGCTGAGCGGGCAGGGGATGATTCCAAAATGAAAACAGAAAGAAAAAAGAACAACAAAATGGTTCTTGCACTTGCTGTTGTCGCAGCTCTTGCAATGGTATCCGTAGCGGGTATTTCATTGCTTCAGAGCGATGACAGCGACGCGGCGGGCACATATATTCCGTTAACACCGGGTAAGCCCTTCGTCATAGATGATGCATCAACCACAAGCTATGATTTCTACGTAGATGAGGGAGCCTCCGGCGTCCTCGTCATCAAGATAACAGAACAGGCGAACTACAGCGGAACGCTCAGTATCGGTACACTGTCTTCCGAAGATGTGTACACAGCGTATACCTCGATTGAGCTGAAAGACGCAAAAGCAGTCCAGCTGACCGCAGTCGCATCTGCAGCCCCGACAGGACTTGTATCGTTCTTCGCTCTCGGCAACATTGACAAGAAAGTCGATGGAGTGCTGCCTGCAGGAACATACGATCTGAAACAGGGACAGGTTGTGCTCGGTTCGTTGGACTCCGATGTGATTATGAAGG
>JAIRYF010000037.1 GCA_031267895.1 Candidatus Methanoplasma glyptotermitis | reverse complement strand
TGATTACGCCATCTGTCAATTTTTACTGACAGAGAACGGACAATAATTACCAGACAAATGACTGGTCACGCATGTACCGGCGGCGGGCCAGACATAAAAACCGACGAACTTACAGCGGTGAAATTCTTCTGTCAAATTTTCCCCCATCAAAACTGCAATAATTATTTTTTCGAGAGAAATGTCGAACTCAGGATAAATGTTGAAAAATTCCAACTGTCGAGGTCAGGGTGAAAATACAGCATTCCGCTGATTTCCAAGGCGGGTGGTATTTTGGGGGGGTCCGGATATATTTTAATCTCCTTATCATTGGAGATTTGAGATCATTGCTTTTTTCTGAGATATTTTCCATCACCGATTACCGAAATAATTGCAAAACATGTCAGCAGCATAACTGATAACAAAAACAGAGACCAGCCAATCCACTTATGTCTGTCTTCTGAACAGAAGAGAACAATTATTGATATGGCAACCCCCATCCCCAAAATACCAACCGCCTTGGAAATCAGCGGAATGTTATATTTTTCCCGTTCCCTTTTTGTCATAGCATTAAGGCCCGTCAATATTCCGCCCCAATTCCTAACAGCTACCAGTAAAAAAACAAGAAGAGCGCAACCATAAACACAACTGTAATAATTTCTGAACTTCTCATTGCTGAGCAATAGTGGTGCACATTTATATCGTAACCTCTACAGTTGATTTTGAACTAAGTGAATGTAGGATAAGTGGTTCGCCTCGTGCACGGTCACCTCAGATAAAAAAGTTGGTGGACGGCATATTATGCACTGGCGGTATGGGCAAAAAAAGAACACACCAAAAACATGGTTCGATGATGACATCAAACTTGATATTGCTGAGACAGATTACTCTTGTAAATGGAGGGCCGAAGAATGAAATGCAAATATTGCAATGCCTATTCTGCGACAGAGTTTTGCGATGCGTAGTGTAAGAAAAATATGAAGATTTCGACAGTTACGTAAACAAATACAAATGGGTTTTCACCATCGGAATGATGATTTCCGTGGCATCGTTCTTGTTTTTTCCCGCTTTCGTCGGTTACAACGAAAACGGCGTTCTTTTCGGGGCATCGGTTATGTTTGTTTTACTGGGCGCATTCTTGTGCATCTTTCCGTTCTGCACACCGGAAACGGTATCCTCGCTCGGAGTAAAAAGAAGCGTACGTGTGGGGAGAACTATATCCATTGTAATGATGCTGGCCGGCGTGACAGGCGTCCTGCTGTCGGCCTGACTCTTACTCCTGTAAGAGTTGATCCGCAGACCTGAGATTGCTGCCGCTATCGTAAATATTCGCGTGGCATCCTGTGTTTGACAGTTTGGCATAAGCTGCCTAACCGCACTGAACGATGAATGAAACATATATCTCCATCTGCATTCCCATCCGGGGACGGCGGACGTTCAACCTCCGGCGTATCCCAGCGAAGGATACAGGCCGCCGAAATAAGCAACCGTATACGGGCGATACTATGAAAACAGAGATAAGAAACGCAAAGGAAGATGACATCCCTGCGATAATGGGACTCATTCGGGAGCTTGCGGAGTACGAGCGTCTTTCGGAGTACGTGACAGCCTCAGAGAATGACATCAAACGCCATCTTTTCGCAGACGCAACGGCCGAGGCAATCATATGCGAGGCTGACGGCGTTCCTGTCGGGATTGCGGTGTTCTTCTACAATCTGTCCACATTTGCCGGGAGACTGGGACTGTATATCGAAGATATTTATGTAAAGGAAGAATTCCGGGGACGCGGTCTCGGAAAGATGATGATGTCCCGTCTTGCGGCAATCGCCGAAGAACGCGGATGCATCAAAATGGACTGGGTTGTACTGAACTGGAACAACCCCAGTATAAAATTCTATGAATCACTAGGTGCCGAGAAAAATGACACATGGACTGCATATCGTATGTCCGGCGGCAGACTGGAAGAACTTGCAAAGAAAGACATACAATATATAGACTGAACCCCCGCGTATAGAATATCTCTGAAATTCGGCAGTCTTGTTCCCGCAATCGGCCATAAGCTGAGTGCAATACATCTGACGAAGTGTCCGCCCGCAAAACATATATAGTGGTCGTGGTAGTGCAAACGCATGCATGCATATACGGCCGAGAGAACTGATGAAACAATAACGATAGGATTCAAAGATGTAAATTTCGCTGTCATAACGCCGATGATCAAGGCACTCAATGACGATAAATCCGTTACTCTGGTCAGATACATCGATCAGCACCCCGAGCTTTTGGATATCATGCTGTACGTGAAGGTCAGCAAAGGAAAGCCAGAGGATGCCATAAAGAGAGCCTCCGCAGCTGTGTCTTCATACTTCTCATCGGTCAAACAATGATCGGCCGATACAGAGAGTGCCGTACCGCGGAAGCGGATGTCGGCATGTCGTTCTATCTCAGTGATGTCGACGGCACGGGCGGGCGCATAAAGAAGGAACCCGAGGATTTCGTCGTGGATGAGATATCAGACAGACCCAAACACGCAGACGGCGGGAGATTTGTCATCGCCGATGTCACAAGCAGGAACTGGGAAACGAACCGCCTTGTGAGGCTGCTGTCCAAAAATCTCGGGATATCCAGAGAAAAGATCGGCTTCGCAGGAACCAAGGACAAAAGAGCTGTCACAACTCAGCTTATGTCGTTCGAATGTCCTCCGGACCGCCTTCAGAAAATGGATCTGAAAGATGTGGAGATACGCAACCAGTATACCGCAAAAAGAGGGATACAGATAGGGGACCTCGTCGGAAATTCATTCAGGATAAAGATCACGGAATGCGACACCTCAGAAGAGAAGATACCGGATATATTGGATGCAGTCTCGTCTGTTGTGAACGAAAACGGGGGATTCCCGAATTATTTCGGGGTACAGAGATTCGGCGTGATAAGACCGATAACACACAAAGTCGGAGAACTCATCGTCAGAGGGGACTTCGAAGGGGCAGTCAGATGCTATGTGTCCTGCCCATCTCCGTTCGAATTCGGGGAAACCGCACATGCAAGGAAATCCCTCTCCGAGAGCGAAGATTGGTCGGATCTTCTGAACGGGATGCCTGACTCTCTTTCCTTCGAGAAATTGATGGTCAGACATATGATATCCTATCCCGACGACTGGAAAGGTGCTATAGGCGAACTCCCGAAGAATCTCCAGATGATGTTCGTGCATGCATATCAGTCATATCTGTTCAACAGGATGCTGAGCAAACGCATGAAACGGGGTCTTCCTCTCGGCGGACCGGTCCTCGGAGATACCGTGATACCTCTGGATTCCAACAGGATACCGCAGCACGAGAATCCGATAGTTGCCGCTTCCGGCAACATAGATCTGGTCTCAAGACAGGTCAGATTGGGGAGAGCTTTCGTCACAATATCTCTTTTCGGTTCGGAAAGCAGGATAATCGACGGAGAGATGGGGGAAATAGAAAGATCTGTGATCGGAGAAGAAGGGATCTCGGAAAGAGATTTTATGATTCCCGGTCTGCCGCACTGCAGTTCGAAAGGGAGCAGAAGAGAGATACTGTGTCCGGTTGCGGATCTTACTCACAGCACCGCAGCCGGCGGATACAATCTGAGTTTTTCTCTTTCGAAAGGGAACTACGCAACCTGTCTTGTCAGAGAATATATGAAATCCGAGATGAACAAATACTGATATCAGAGAGCATCCTTCACCGCCTTTGCCCTGTATACTCCTATCTTTGAGGTTTTCATTATTTCCTCAAGATTCACTCCTTTCGGGGCCGCTTCCGCGATCTTTCTCAGATCATTCGGCAGAATCGGGGACTTTCCGGAACTCAGTGCTTTGTGTATGTACGCGACCAGCCGTTTGGCCTCATCCGCATCCTTTGCACCTCCGGCGACATACGCACACGGTATCGATATTATAGGGTCTTTCTCCAACCCCGTGCACCTGCCTCTGACAACAGCATTGAATGAGAGTTTCTCCATCCTCTCGAATTCCGAAGTCCCCGGCGTTATGTCTCCGTATTCGGATATGTCGGAAAGATATGCCATTACAGTTCCTGCGGTGGCCGTGTCAAAATTCATCGCATCCATCAGATCCGGGTCATTCAGGGTGAGTTTTGAGATGTATGCGCGTCTGAGGGTTCTTTCCGCGTATCTCTTGATTGTATCCGGTACCTTCGCTTTCTTAGTGCTGTCTGCATCATTCAGATCCGATGCTGCGTCCTGCCGCATATCCGAATACAGTCTGTTAGCAGCATTGACATTGCCCACAGCGGCATAAGCCTCGGCAAGATCGTTCCTCACAAGACCGTTGTCCGGCTGTATAGTCAATATGAGTTTGCACGTATCGATTGCCGATCGGCTGTCGCCTCTTGAGAGAAGGAAGTCTTTCTTTACCATCAGAAGAGGTACCGAGGAGGGTTTTTGTTTCAGTGCATTCTCTATCAGTGCCGCCGCCGTATCGATCTTTCCTCCGATCATAAGTATCCTCACAGCAGCAGCCGTGCCTTCCTCGTCGGACGGCAGCATCTCCACAATCTTCAGAGCAAGCTTCTCCGCATCGGCCGTATTTCCGGCTGCCATTTTAACGTCGCGTTGGATCCTGACAGCATCAACGTTGTCCGGTTCTGTCGCCATAGCCATATCCAGGAAGTACGATGCTTCGCCGAACCTTCCGAGTTCTGCGAATATCATTCCTTTTCTGACAAGAGCATAGATATCTCCCGGCCTGAGACCGATCGCCTTGTTCAGAGATTCTGCCGCACCCGGAAGATCTCCTCTCTTCTCCTGTATCGAAGATCTGGAGATCCAGTATTCGGGTTCGTTCATATCCAAAAGTATCGCTCGGTTGTATGCTTCCTCCGCATGCCCGATATCTCCCCGTGCCTCATCGGCCATGCCTTTGGAGTGCCATATAACAGGGTTCTTGGAATCGATCTCGGAAGCCGATGCGAATGACGCGGATGCCGCCCCGTAGTTTCCGATTGCGTATTCCGCATTCCCTTTCAGACATATCGCGGCCGGATTCCTTCCGAACTCTCTCTCCTTCTCGGCAAACATCCGTATCGCCTCGCCGTACATTCCCTCTGCCACCATGGATGAGAGCACGTTCACAAAATTCTCGGCTCTGTTGTCCGCCACCATCATATCTTTGTACGATGCATAGGACACTTCCGGATGTCTTCTGGAAAGATTCGTTTCCGACAGAGTATCCATCGCACTCGCGTTCCCGGGATCCAATTCCAGGATCCTGCTGCTGAGTGCCGCCGCCTCTCGGCCTTTGTTCCCGGAAACCGCGATGTCCTTCATCAGCACAAGCACACCGATGTTGCGGGGATCGATCCTTTCGGCCTTTTTCAGATCGGCCGCCGCCCTGCCCACCCTGCCTGTGTTGAACAATATCTCCGCCCTCCGGAGCCTCATATCGGCATTTTTCGGGTTTTTGCCGATCCCTTTCGCCATAGTTTTCAGTGCCGCGTTTGTATTCCCGCTCCCGAACTCGATTTCCGACTTGAGAATGAAAGCATTCGGATCATCGGGGTAAGAAAGAAGAATCCGGGCCACAGCATATTCGGCATCTCGATACAGAGAATTCGAAAGAAGGGTCTTCGTCCCGGATACATATGCCTCGAGATCCGCATCCTCGCCATCCATATACTCCTTCGCGCACTGCGATGCCTCGGCATTCATACCCATTGCCGAGTATGTCTTTATCAGACCCCTCATCACGGCCGGAGACAGGGGGTCCAATGCCTCGGCATCTCTGTACAGAAACAAAGCTCTGTCAAAGATGCCACCCGAATAATACGCCTTTGCGGCCTCGCATATTATGTATACGCAGTCCGCGTTCTTTGCTAGGAGCAGAGAATACATCATCTGCGCAGACTTCCAATCGTTCTCATTCACTGACATTCTTGCGGAAGCGAGTATGTATTCCGGATCCCTGTCCGCATATTCTTCCGAGTTTATCATAACCTCGGTCGCCTTGTCTCTTCTGCCTCCGTACCAGTTATCGTATATCCCGTAAAGTCTCTTGACGGAATTGCTTCCGATATCGTCTCCCAACGGGATCTGTTCTTTTCCTGATACTAACAGTTCAATGTTCTGTCTGTACGTCCAGCCTTCATCCGGCTCTATCTGCCGAATGAGTTCATAGAACATGGGAAATAAAGGATCGCTGCATCTTGCTTTCATAAGTTCTTTCTTGGCATTCCGGGTGTCTCCGGTCCCCATTGCGATCCTGGCCTTTGCACACCCCAGCATGGGTATGTTTCCGGCGTGCTCCGCGGACTCGGTCATCTCACGCGCTCTGTCCCATTCGCCCAAATCGGCATAGAAGAAGGATGCAACCAGAGCCGGCATGCAGTCGTTCGGTCTCCTTTTGGAAACAAGCCGGTCGATGAGTGCCTGCGTTCCGTCGCTCTGTGTCACAAAGAGCTTCTCGATCAGAAGGGACAGTAATTGGGAGTTTATCGGTTTGTTCCGTCTTATCACGGTTTCGGCTATGCCGACATATAAATCACTCTTTTCAGACGCACTGCCACTGCCCGCCATTATTTTTTTCCAGATGTTCGCCTCGAAACTGTCCTGAAATACGGGTTCGTGCACCATGTGTCGGTATTCGCCGGAGAATAGATAAACATAGTCTATCTTCAGAAAAACACATCGATTTCACCATCCAGCATTACAGTTAAATATAAATTACAAAATAAGGGGACCCGTTGCAACTGTAATCTAGTTGGTTAGGATTCAAGCCTTCCAAGCTTGCCACCCGGGTTCGAATCCCGGCGGTTGCACTCACTTACCTTAGCCAGCGGTTGCATTTTTTTGATTCAATTCGGGGTCTCGGGGACCGCACCTGTTACTCCATTAAAAGTTGGTCCGCGAGCCTAAAACGGCTACGATGCTTCAGATACCGCTCATTTTTTCGGCTGATCAAACAGCGACGATTGTCTGGACTTTGTTTCAAAATGCTGCAGATATTCGAACACCTCGTCTCTGTCATAAATGATGCCGTGCCGGCCGCACACCTCTCTGAGTATCTCCGTCAGCCTGACGATGTTGGGGCTGTCGCACACATAGGAGTCCCCGAATTGTTTGATGTATTTCTGTTTCGTCCCGGGAAACAGTCTGTCAAGCGCAGCATAGAAGTATTCTCTGTCTCCCTGGCGCAGTGTCATTCCGAAGCCGAAACAGATTATACCGCGTACTCCTGATCTCACGCAATAATCCAGCAGTCCCTTCAGATTTTCTTCCGTATCGTTTATGAACGGAAGGATCGGACAGAGCCAGACCACGGTCGGGATCCTTGCTTCCTTCATCGCTTCAAGTACGCGGAAACGTTCGTATGTCGTTGATACATTCGGTTCGATCTTTCTGCACAGATCCTCGTCATACGTTGTCATCGTGATCTGCACAACACACTTCGTCTTCCTGTTTATCGCTTTCAGGATGTCCATGTCCCGCATTATACGATCGGACTTCGTGAGTACCGACACTCCGAATCCGTATCTTTCTATCAGAGAAAGGCACTGTCTTGTTATCTGCAATTCCTCTTCCAGATGAAGATACGGATCGCACATGGCTCCCGTGCCGATCATGCACGGGTTTCTCTTTCTTTTCAGCTGCTCCTCGAGTATCTTGGGTGCGTTGCGTTTCACCTCGACATCCTCAAAATCGTGCTCCATGCAGTAACACGCACTGCGGCTGTCGCAGTATATGCAGCCATGCGTGCATCCTCGGTACAGGTTCATTCCGTTCTTGGAGGACAGAACTGTTTTGTAGTCAGCATAGTGCATTGTTACTCCGGTCCGCCGGCATCCGGACGGCTGTCTTTTCTTTCTGCCGTCCTGTCGCCGATCCACACCATTAACAGACTTGCAATCAGTCCGATTGCGAATGTTACCGCCGCTGTCGCGGCATCCGCCGCCCCGCTGACAAGAACCGCACCGTCATAAAGTATTATGGCCGTGGACCCGACCGTAAGCCCCAGGATCAGAATATAGGTGGACCGGTTCCAGTTTTTCAGAGCATGGTCAACGGCTTTGGAGAATATCAGCATTCCAACGATGAGTCCAAAACCCACGCACATCAGCAATTTCATGTCAAAATGCGTCATACCGCTGGTCAGCGGGTCCATCAGGCCAATCGCCAGAAGAACCGTGGCTCCGCTTATGCCCGGTATAAGTTTGGCTATCGCCAGTATCAGGCCTATGAATATCATGTACAGATAAGACATCAGTCCCTTGGACATGAGTTCATCCACGGACATGGCCGACCCTGCATTGCTGTTGATATTGAGTATCAGGAACACAACAGCAATGCCTGCCCCGATAACAAGAGCGGCCCAATTGGACGAACCCATATTTCCCAGTGTTCCGGAACGGCGGTAGAGCATCGGGGTCTGTCCGACAATCAGCCCGGCAGACAGAAAGATGGCAATCAGCCTGTGTTTTTCCAGAAGGAAATCCAGGGCAAACGCCGCCAGGAACATACCTGCAAGAATTCCCAAGCCCACCATGGCAAGGAACAGGAACTCTTTTCTCCACACCCGTCTCAGATGGGCGATGTCTCCGATGAGTCTCTCATACATACCGAAACAAACTGCCAGAACGGCACCGCTTATGCCGGGTAGCATAGATGTTATCCCCACCAAAGCACCCACAATGAAGTTCTTGGCGGCCGACAGCCCGCTTTTCATGCGTACTGCAATGACGGTTCCGTATTAAAATGCATCACGGCACGTTTATCTGCTTTCCCCCGGAATTCACGGTGCTTCTTTCAGCAGTTTTTTGGCA
Source organism: Candidatus Methanoplasma glyptotermitis (assembly GCA_031267895.1). GTDB lineage: Archaea > Thermoplasmatota > Thermoplasmata > Methanomassiliicoccales > Methanomethylophilaceae > Methanoplasma > Methanoplasma glyptotermitis. Next base: position 9,831 of record JAIRYF010000037.1, on the reverse strand, counting down.
TAACTGCAGGTGGGTTTCACTGACAGCCCGTTCTTCTCCGCATAATCGACCGCCGCACGGATCAGGACCCCGCCGAATCCATTTCCCCGGAAAGCAATGTCAACAACCGTATGCTGTATGTCAAGGCATCCGTCTCGTATTTCGTATGTGAGGTATCCTCCTGCCTCTCCGTCTACCGTAAGTGTGAATCTGCAGCCGCTGCAGTCATGCTCTGTCTGTCCGTCCATGGTGTGGCATGGATCGGAGACATATTTCTGTGCTGCGCCTCTTTCGGATTTGACTGCCCTTACAACAAATTTATATCTTTCACACGTCTGACATATTATCACTCAAGGCAAATAATCGCCGATGAGGTGGAAACCATGTACGGAAAGAGCATAAGGATGGAAAGGGTCGTTGACAGAAAGACCGGTAACAGCGTCATCGTTCCCATGGATCACGGCGTATCTATAGGCCCGACGGAAGGTCTGATCGATATGAAAAAGACGGTAGACGATGTCGCCAACGGCGGAGCGACTGCCGTGCTGATGCACAAAGGCCTGATCCGTTTCAGCCACCGTACGAGCGGAAAGGATATCGGCTTGATCCTGCACCTGTCGGCTTCGACGGATATCGGTGTAACATCGAGAGACAAGACTCTCGTTGCAAGCGTCGCAGAGGCACTGAAAATCGGTGCCGATGCTGTATCCGTCCACATCAATGTGGGTGCGGAGACCGAGTCCAATATGTTACAGGACCTCGGCATGGTCGCAGAAGAATGTTCGGATTGGGGAATGCCCCTCATCGCAATGGCATACCCGCGCGGACCCGCAATAAAGGACTCCTACGACCCGGTTGCGGTGGCACATGCCGCCAGAGTGGCTACCGAGATCGGTGCGGACATCGTCAAGTGCAGTTACACGGGAGACGTGAAATCATTCGAAAGGGTCGTGGAAGGAGCTCTGGCACCGGTTGTTATAGCCGGCGGACCTAAGATGAAATCCGATCTGGACATACTGAATATGGTTTACGATTCACTGCAGGCCGGAGGAAAGGGGGTTTCCATCGGAAGGAATGTGTTCCAGCACAGGGATGTTGAAAAAATGACGCGTGCCGTATCCGATATCGTCCTTAATGGAGCCTCCGTAAAAGAGGCATACCAACCCATAAAGGTATGAACATGTCCAAAGAAATAATTGTAATGGCCGATGGGCCTGACGACAAAGAGATGAGAAAAGAGCTTATCCTGAGTGCACTGGAGTCCGGGATCGTGACGGCCGTGGTCAGGCCCGACGACGGGGATTTCAAATCTCTGGGGAATGTCAAACTGCTGATCAACAACGGCGGCATCGTATCGGACAGTGCGATAATCGTTCAGCTGAACACACCCGAGGATCAGGACAGGGCTATGTCTCTCGCCGGAAAATATGACATCGTGATACTCGGCGCATCCGATTGGACCGTCATCCCTCTGGAAAACATGATAGCCAGATTCAGAGGCACCGGAACAAAGATATACGCATGTGCCTCCGACCCGGATGAAGCGAAGCTGTACCTGCAGACTCTCGAGAAGGGAGTGGACGGGATAGCCGTTGCCGTAAAGACGGGAAACGACGTAAGAAAGTTCTCGGACCTGATATCATCATCGATGAAGATCGAACTGACCCCGGTAGAGGTCACCGGGGTAAAGAACATAGAAATGGGGGACAGGGTGTGCGTGGATACCGTGAGCATGATGAGTCTCGGAGAAGGGATGCTCATAGGGTCGCAGGCATCGTGCCTGTTCCTCGTACAATCGGAAAGCGAGGATAACGGATATGTAGCGGCCAGGCCGTTCAGGGTCAATGCCGGCGCGGTCCACGCTTACGTTATGGGACCTGAAGGGAAAACAAGGTATCTCTCAGAATACCGTTCCGGGGATCCGATAATGCTTGTAGATTCAGAAGGGAACACCAGAATATCGTCGGTCGGAAGGTGCAAGATTGAGAAGAGACCGCTGATCCTTCTGGAAGCCACCGACGGAAAATACGTTCACTCTACGATTCTGCAGAATGCCGAAACCGTGAAGCTCAGCGGTCCGAACGGTTCCATATCTGTATCCAAGATCAAGAAGGGCGATAAGATCTTCGCCAAACTGGAAGCCGGCGGCAGGCATTTCGGAATGAAGATTGACGAGAGCATCAGGGAGATATGATGAAAATCTGCGCATCTCTGAGTTCTTTTTCGGACACGGAACTCATCGGAAAGGCCGATATGGCCGAGATAAGAACAGATATCCTGGATCATGTTCCGGACGTTCCCGGAAAGGATCTTCTGGTCACGTTCAGAGGTGTTCCCGATCTATCCATCCTGCCGAAAGGGTTCTCCGGGATGATAGATATCGGAGAGAACGCTGTACCAGATACAGACATAACAACAATCTCGTCCTGTCATAACTATGAATTGACTCCGCCAGCAGAGGAAATCGCCGATCTTCTCGGAAAGATGAAGGGAGATATCTCCAAAGGTGCTTTCAAAGTGAACTCCTTTTCTGACCTCAGGAGCATATTCGATGCATCCGTAAGAACAAGAAAAAAGCATGTGCTGCTGGGCATGGGCGGACTCGGAACTGTAACAAGAATAAGGCAGGACGCACTCGGAAACGAGTTCACGTTCGCATATGCAGGAGAACCCACCGCACCCGGACAGCTGAGTCTGGACGAGATGTCCTGCCTTGGCGAACATCCGATGATAACCGGCATATTGGGACATCCCTTGGATAAGTCCATGTCGCCGAGGATGCATAATGCCGCCATGAAGAAGGCAGCGATCAATGGCATCTATCTGAAATTCGATACCTGCGATCTGAGGCACCTCGGAGATGCAGTCAGAGATTATGATATCCGCGGCCTGAACGTAACCATACCTCACAAATCAGAAATTCTGGAACATTTGGATTGTTTCGATGAGGACGTCAGAGCCATAGGTGCGGCAAACACGATCTTCAACAGCGACGGAATTCTCAGAGGATACAACACAGACATTATCGGAATAGAGTGGGCTATGAAGCAGGCTGGATTCAATCCCGATGGCAGGAAGGCACTTATAATGGGTTCCGGAGGGGCGGCACGGGCATGCGCTTATATCCTCGGGAAGAGAGGATGCTGCGTGACAGTCACCGGAAGGAATGAAGACACCTCCCGCTCTCTGTGCCGCGATCTGGGGTGCAGGTGCCTGCCGAAGGACTCGGCCTCTGTTCCCGGGTATGATCTGATCGTCAACTGCACGCCCGTAGGGATGTACGGAAGCGGAGAATATCCCGCAGATATATGTCGGCTCACAGGACACCAAAGCGTATTCGATATGGTCTACGGGACAGAAACGCATCTGATGTCGAAAGCAAAAGAGGCCGGTGCCAGAATAATATCCGGCGAAGATATGCTCGCGATGCAGGGTGCCGCGTCACTGGAAATATGGGCTGATAAAAAAGACCTTTTCGGATATATGAAGGAGGCACTGCTTTGATCGGAAAGGGCATATCGCACGGCGCGATAAGCGTGGTCAATGCAATGCCGTGCGGAATAGGGTCCACCATCGGAGTTTCTCTGAAGACAGCATCCAAATTCGAGAACGAAGCCGAAAACAAAACGGTAATCATATCCAACGACCCGTCCGAGAATCCGAAAATGGCAGAAATATGCGTCTCGGAAGCATACCGCAGGATGGGGCTTCCCGAACCGGACGGGTGGAGACTGGACATTTCATCGGAGATACCGATTTCCCGCGGACTGAAAAGTTCGAGTTCCGCATGCAATGCGATCATATCGTCGGTGCTGAACTCAGAAGGTTTCGATATGGATGTCATTGACAGAATAAGATTAGGAGTGGACTGTGCCAGGAAGGCGGGAGTCACCGTTACGGGTTCGTTTGACGATGCATGCGGGTGCGAACTCGGAGGACTCGTGATCACCGACAACAGGCACGACACGCTGCTGTATAAACGCGACATCGGAGACTTTGACGTGGTGATACACATTCCGGCGGAGAAGATACGGAAGACCGGACTTCCCCTTGAGAGACTGAGGAGCCTGTCCGCAGAATCGGAGCGTCTTGCCGAAACCGCAAAGACGGATCCTTTCGAAGCCATGACGCTTAACGGGAGACTGATAGCTTCTGCATCCAGCATAGACAGCAACGTGTCCGACATTGCCATGAGAAACGGTGCGCTGGGGGCGGGAGTGTCCGGTTCGGGTCCCGCGACGGCGATCGTACTGGAAAAAGGAGATGCCAAAGACTTCATAGAAAGAACAGGATTGGGCAGTGTGATCATAACGCGTACAAGGAGGCCGCAGGAATGAGAATATCGTTCGCAGGCGGAAGCATGAAAGGGATATTGAGTCCGCCTCCTTCGAAAAGCCACACCCACCGAGCATTCTTCATCTCTTCTCTGGCTTGCGGGAAAAGTATGATATCCAACAGTCTGCTGTCAAATGATACCTTATCCACCCTTAAGGCGGTGGAATCGATCGGCGCAAAGGTCAGCAGGACAGGAGACCGCATTCTGATAGAGGGAGGAGACCTCAGTCCTCCTAAAGAGATAGTTGATGTTGACAATTCAGGTACCACTATGAGGATCTTTTCCGGAATAGCATCCATGTTCGGCGAGAAGGTCACCGTAACCGGGGACGAGTCCATAAAAAAGAGACCTATGAAACCATTGCTTGACGCACTGAGCCAGATGGGTGTCGCATGTTCTTCGGACGGCGGAAAACCTCCAGTGGAAATAATGGGGTCTAATAAAGGCGGCAGAGTGACTATAGACGGCGGAATGAGTTCTCAGTTCATAACCTCGTTGCTCATTGTATCTCCGATGCTGACGAACGATACCGAGATCAAGATAGAGGGTCGCATGGTATCGGAACCGTACATTAACGTGACCGTTCATATGATGGGTCTCTTCGGTGCGAATGTGACCCGAGAGAACAACATATTCAGGATCAAAGGCGGAACCGGATACAAGCAATGCGATTACAAAGTGCCCGCAGATTTCTCATCTGCGGCATTCTTCCTTGTTGCGGGTGCCCTCGGAGGAGAAGTCACAGTTAACGGACTGCAGATGGACGATCCTCAGGGAGACAGAGTCATCATCGATATTCTCAGGGATGTAGGTGCGTCTGTATCAGTGAGTAATGATTCTGTCACGGTCGGAAAAAAAGACCTTGTCGCAAAAGACATCGATATCGGCGGATGTCCGGATCTGTTCCCGATATTGGCTGTACTGCTCAGCACGGCGGACGGCGAAAGCAGACTGTACGGAGCACCTCAGCTGAAGTTCAAAGAAAGCAACCGCATACTTACCACAGTGAATATGCTGAAGGCTATAGGCGCAGATGCGAAAGCAACTGACGACGGATGTGTCATACGCGGAAAGAAGAGACTGAGCGGCGGCACGGCGGAAAACGAGAAAGACCACAGAATCATGATGGCTGCGGCCGTCGCATCGCTGGTGTGCGACGGTCCGGTCATAATGGATGATGCAGAATGCTGCTCTGTCTCGTACCCGGAATTTCTTGAAGATGCGGGCAGTATGGGCATCCGATACGAGGTGCTTTGATGTACATACTAGGCAAATCTGTTGTGTTTACGCTGTACGGAGAGAGCCACGCTCCGTATATCGGCGGTTTTCTAGAAGGTCTTCCCGAGGGTACGGAAGTAAACATCGGACAGATCGATGAAGAACTTGCTCTGAGAAAACCGTCCAATGGGATAGGCACCCCGAGGACGGAACCCGACGAAGTGGAGTTCCTTTCCGGCTTGGAGAACGGAAGGACCACCGGAGAGAAAATACACTTCAGGATCAGAAACACGAATACGGACAGCTCGAAATATGAAATGTTCAACAGGACTCCGCGTCCAGGCCATGCCGATCTGCCGGCGATAGCAAAGTTCCGGAACCATGAGATAAAAGGAGGGAATCAATTTTCAGGCAGACTTACGGCATCCGTCGTGGCGGCCGGGAGTATTGCGAGACAGTTCATATCGGAATACGGAATAACTGTGGGTGCTTTCACCAAATCAATAGGAGAAGTGGCGGACGGAGAGGACAGAAGTATTACCGATGCCTCTAATTCCAGGAAAAATCCCACCCGGGCATCCACAAAAGACCTGGATTCGATGATGACCAAAGAGATAATCGAGGCATCCGAAGACGGCGACAGCGTTGGGGGAGTGATCGAGTGCATTGCAACAGGCCTCCCGATTGGTTTCGGCGGCACATGGTTCGAATCGTTGGATGCTGAAATAGCAGGGGCAGTTTTCAGCATTCCCGCATGCAAAGGCGTGGAATTCGGGAAAGGATTCAGACTGGCCGGAATGAGAGGATCTGAGAGCAACGATCCGTTCTGCTTCGATAACGGGATCAAAGTCCGCTCCAACAACATGGGCGGGATCCTCGGAGGTATGAGCAATGGTGCTCCGATGGTTTTCCGTGCGGCGTTTAAACCGACTCCGTCTATAGGAAAAGAACAGGATACTGTGGATCTTGAGAGAATGGAGAACGCTAAGATTAAGATCGAAGGGAGGCACGATCCGTGCATAGTGCCCAGAGCGGCGATAGTCGTTGAGAGTATCACATGTCTTGTTATCGCCGACCAGATACGGAGGGACAGTCTGTGGAACTTGAAAATCTGAGGGAAGAAATAAAAAAGACAGACCTTGAAATACTCGGCCTGATGAAAAGGAGACTGGATCTTGCAAAGGAGGTAGGTCTGCAGAAGATCATGGACGGGAAAGATGTTATCGACCCTTCCGTTGAGGAAGCGGTCATCGGCAGATATCGGACATTCGCGGAGGAGAACGGAATGGATCCGGATCGCACCGAAGAGATGTGTAAAATATTAATTGAAGAGTCTGTTATTTTGCAGAAATCTCTAAGGTAATCATTCCAAATATGCGCCGTTCGCACCGTTTGTGACAAGTTTCCTGTATTTCTTCTGGACACCGGTTACGGGACGCTCGGGGCGTTCCGCTCTGGACAGACGTTCTTTCATCTCATTATCGGATACCCTGACATTCAGTTTTCTTGCCGGTATGTCTATCTCAATGATATCGCCGTTCATCACAGCCGCGATAGGACCTTTCTCATAAGCTTCCGGGGAGACATGGCCTATCGCTCCGCCCCTCGTGGCACCGGAGAATCTCCCATCGGTTATGAGAGCAACGGAATCTCCGAGTCCTCTGCCCATTATCAGACTTGTGGGGGATAACATTTCGGGCATTCCGGGTGCTCCTTTCGGCCCCTCGTATCTTATAATAACTGCATCTCCCGAAACAATATCGCCGGATATGATCGCATCGATCGCATCCTGTTCGCAGTCGAACACCTTTGCCCTTCCGGTGAACTTCATCATCTTCTCGCTCACCGCCGCCTGTTTGATCACTGACCCTTCCGGTGCCAAGTTCCCTTTGAGGATTGCTATCCCTCCCTGCCGGTGATACGGATTGTCCAGAGGTCTGAGTATGTTTTCGTCTCTGACTCTGCCTTCTTTTGCAATCTCTAAAATGCCTTTTCCGTTGACAGTAGGAGCATCTTCCAGCAGACCCGCAAGTCTGTTCAGAACCGCAGACATGCCTCCCGCATTGTCAAGATCACGTATTGAGAACATTCCGGCCGGCCTCAGGCTTGTTATGTGCGGTACCTCTCTGGATATCTCATCGAACAGATCCAGGGTAACATTGCAACCGAAGTCTTTTGATATCGCGGGTATGTGAAGTGCAGTGTTCGTCGATCCGCCGATCGCCATGTCAACCCTGATGGCATTCCGGAAAGACCTCATTGAGACTATATCCCTCGGTTTTATGTCCTCCCTGACAAGCTCCGCTATCCTGTTGCCGGTCTTTCTCGCGATCTCTGTCTTTTTCCCGTCCAGGGCAAGAGATGTACCGCATCCGGTCAGACTCATTCCCAGGACTTCCGTGAGACAGGCCATTGAGTTTGCCGTGAACAGGCCAGAGCAACTCCCTCTTCCGGGACATGCCGCGCACTCTACAGTCTTGACGAATTCCTCGCTGACGGTCCCGGCGGAATACGATCCGAGTGCCTCGAACACCGACTGAAGGTCAATTTGTTCCCCGTCATCAAGGATGCCGGATTCCATTGCACCCCCAGTGACCATCGCTGCGGGAACGTTCATTCTGCCCGCGGCCATGAGCATTCCGGGAGTGACCTTGTCACAATTGGTGATACCAACCCATCCGTCCAGAGCGTGGCCTTCCACCATCACTTCGCAGCAGTCCGAAACGACTTCCCTGGATATCAAAGAGAATCTCATACCCTTGTGCCCCATAGCAATACCGTCGCAGATTGCGGGGACGCCGAATGTGAACGGTTTGCCTCCCGCTTCGATTATACCCTTCTTCACGGCTTCCGCGATCTCATTCAGATGTATGTGTCCGGGTACGATGTCATTCCATGAGTTGGCTATGCCTATGAACGGCTTCTCGAAATCCTCATCCGTAAGACCGTCTGCCCTGAGCAGACTCCTCGCAGGTGCACTCCCTATTCCTTTTCTGACGACATCGCTTCTCATGCGAATCAAACCTGTGTTCCCACCTAGCGGGACTATGTGTAAATAATTATCTGACCAAAGGGCTGTACTCAGCCGGTGTAGGTTTTTTCCTTTTGACCAATATACGAGAGTCGGGAGGACAGTGGGAATTGGATAAAGAAACTATGAAAGGATGAAAGTACAGAATACTTCGCAAATTTCTCTATTCGGCAGGACAGATGCTGTGTGCAGAACAGAGGTATGTGATGGTTTATATGAATCACATGACTGCCGAGATTGCTACTTCTGTTATCTTATTGTGTGTCGGATACCTATCACTTTTCAAAGTTCCAGTGTGTTCTTCTGGCACGGAGCCAATCGATACAGTGTTTTGCGCGATTATACTACAGAGTCTGTTTTTACGGATGCGTATTTCCCGAAAGAAAGTATTTCCGGATTCAAAAATGCAGGTACGTAAAGAAGATACCGGTGGAAATGCCAAGAGGTGTATGAAAGGATAAGGAAAGAACAGAGACTGTCGCACAGATTCGACGGTATCTCTTGTTTCTGTTTAAGAACGGGGGGTGGGAATAGGAAAGATCAGTTACCGTCTTCCTCCTCGTCCTCCTTCCTGCGTTTGATCAAGATCTGTCCTGTCAGAGCTGCAACAGCACATGCGATAATCGTTGCCACTATGGCAATCGGAATCCAATAAGATATATTGTCACCGTCTGCATTATTGCCTGTGTTTCCGTTGCCGGAACTGTTTACGTCGGAACCGCTGTCGCGGGTATCTGTTCCTGAGCTGTTACCATAACCGTTACCGTACGGACTGTCTCCGGAACCGCTGCCGGTGCTGCCGTCTGTCTGTGCGGTTATACCGACAATGATATCGGAACGTATATCGGATATCTTATACCATCCGTCTGCCTGAAGGAACATATCGGCTGTTCCGGAAACAACGGGATATGCGGAATATCCTTCGGATAAACGTATTCCGAATAACAGACTGCTTCCGTAAGTTACGGTTATCACGGAAGAAGAAAGAGAACTATCGTTTGTATACACAGTACAATACGAACCTGAATCGAATGTTACAATGTATTGTATCAGCTCACCGGATGCCGTTAACGATACCGTATCGGTTACCGATATATCGGCAGAGACGGTTTCTGAATCGGAACCCGTCCACTCTTTGAATTCATATCCTTCTGTGAGAAGAGCTGTTACCGAAAGAGAATCTCCGTGTTCCGTTTGGAACGCTCCGGTGTATTCTTCGGTTTCTCCGCCGCTGATACTGTATTCGAAACCTGATATTCCGGTTCCT
>JAIRYF010000025.1 GCA_031267895.1 Candidatus Methanoplasma glyptotermitis | reverse complement strand
ATCTGTCAGATTTCCGCTGCAGCGGATGCTGAAAAATTCCGGCTGCCGATGTCTGGTTCGGATCCTGTTCGTGTCACAGCCGACCGGACCGGCTCAGGACACTTCTGTCTTCTGCCAGCGTCCCCGTTCGTACATCATCCAAAAACATTACCTGTCGAACTCAGGTTCAGACCTTGGAAATATCTGATGACAGCTAGCAAAAACAACTCGACCATCGGCGTAAGCTCTCCCGAACATCAACTGTCAAATTTCTCCAATAACGAAATCAACTGTCGAGGTCAGGGTTGATACTGCTATTTGTGACTGGAAATACCTGCCTCGGAGATCATTTCGGTGATGAAAAGATCTTCTGTCAAATTTCTTTAGTCGCGGTATTTGCAAACATGGTGTCGAACTCAGGATATGAATGAAATTCTGTCCCGCATTTGGGGGAGTTGCTGTATCTCCGATTTTTCGGCACCAGGAATAATTCCCATTCACATCCTCGCCACAGTTAACAGACCGCAACCGTAGCCTTTTGCGCGGCCTATGCCTCTTTTCATTGAATCAACCATTAGGTCGGCATCTTCTACTTTAAGTATGCCTTCAAACGTCACTGCACTGAAAGTAACACGCCTGTCTTCGCGCGAAAATTGTTTTGTTTCTCTCTGCTTTATCTCCAGTGCAGGCTCCCTGACATCAGAAGTTGCATCCATGATACTGAAACCAAACTTCGATGCCCGGTCGAGCAGCCATTTTTTCTGCTGATCCGCAGTCACATGTGCCAGCACTTTTCCTCTCCTGCCTTTCTGTGACGGGATGCCGACACTGTGTACCGGATTAGCGGCAAGACGAAATCTCCATATCTGACTGTTATTGATATTATCGAGGAACTGGTCATAATTCAGTGTGTCCCACCTCTGCCCCGATGCCGGCCACCCAAATTGATCAACCATATGCTGGAAATCCGGGCTTTTTTCACTCTGCACAATAACATATGTAGACGGCCCCAGATTGTCAACTCTCCATAATACGCGATCCGTTCCTCCCTCAAATGACGGGAAACTCGCCATGATTGCCGAATGCATAACCTGCGGGGAAACCATCAGCCGCATCGTTTCATGCCTGCGGACATTCAGCTCCAATCTGGACAGATACACATCATTCACCCCCGCTGTCTTTCAGTTCCGAAATTGCATCATGCTCCGTCACGTACCTGCGCTTGCGGCTTTCGATGTTGTTTATGTGCACCCCATTGACAATATGAGTCACGCTCCTCGCACCGTACCTCCTGTGTGTCTGACTGAATGACAGAGGATTATCCCTTTCCGCCACTGCAGCATCATCAGGGCCGGCATCGCATACAACCTCAAGATACAACTCTGGGTCTGTTTTTTTTCTGTACCAGTCCGACGCGATCCAAGGCTCATTGCGCAGCGAATCGGCAAGCGGTGAATCCCTCAGTCCCAGAGATACTTTTCCGGCAGGAGGACATGAACGTCTTCCCAGATAAGGAGGAAATGCGGGACTTTTCAGTGCACCGTCAATATCTCTTAAAACATCCCCGTCTCCTTCGAGACCCACCAGAAAAACCGCATCTGCAAGGTAATAACGATTCGTAATATAGCTCCGCTTGTCATCAGAAGGATGATGAACGGTATGGTAGTCTCTGATTAGTTCCCCGATCTGATCTACGCGGACACCGAAATGCAATCCGTTCAGATCATCGACGGGACTGTCTCTGCACCTGCCCATAGCGGAAGCTATCATTCCGATTATCCCGCTTTTTGTGGGTTCCCTGCCTGTCCTGCGGGAATTGAATTTGCAGGATGTTCCCCAAGACTGCAAAGGTCCCGACAGCCTAAGCAGTAGTGTAGTCAATTTCTTCACGACTCCCGTATATATTGCTCCAGCTCTTCCAATGCGGTCTGCAGATCTGCAGTATTTCCGAGAGAAATCAGACCTTTTCCCACCTGCCATGTCACGATGGGAGGAGACGCGAATGTACTGCACACTTCTTTTTCGTATTCGGCTAATCTTTCAGCGGACCTCACAGCATAGCCGCCCATTCCGGCATCGGCGCATAAGGGAGACTCGAATGCTGCCGCAAGATTAACTGGTTGGTCTGTGCGTACAGATATGAACATTGCATCCGGCAGAGTACGATTGGCAAAAGTGTTCTGTTTTCCTGCGGGCATCGATACTGCAAAAGCTCTTGCAAACTCCCTGACCGCTTTCGCCGTTGCTTCGCAGTCTTTCGCCAACTGTCCGAATAGATCATGTACTGCAATCGTTGCATACCTGTAAAGTGTCGATGAATTGAACTCAATCGTACCGACCATTCCCGCGCCGGCATTGTCCTCCGGTGATTTTTCATCAACCGCGGTGTAGTAGTCATACTCATTGTCCACCCTATGAGTGGAAATACTGTGTGCCACTTGTGCAGAGGCATCCTCATTAAGAGAGGGGTCGTCCGCGACCATACGCCCAAAAAGCGCAATATCGATGCTGTGTTTATTGCTGAGCGCGGCCTGTGCCTCCTTCTTTCCGACCTTTTCGTTTGAAAGTGCCAGAATCGCAAGATTTTCTGCCTGTTTTTTTGCCATGAAAAACAACGCCCGTGCCTCTGCGACCTCACTGTTTTTGGCCTCTTTGGTCTTGACACCGGCCAGTTCTATTATATCCTTGGCCTTGGTGCAGGCATCACTCATACTGACCGACGAATCTTTCTTTACTATCTCCGCCGCCACCATATCCACAATCTTTTTCGTCCTCGTGCCAAGCTCTGATTCGTCAAACGAATCTCGGAAACATTCCCTCATAGCTCTTTTCCAGCTTTGCGAAGACACACGGGCGCGCCTCACTCCGCCGTATACGGCAGTTTTCGGACTCCCGGTGTCGTCGCGGTTCACACAGCTCGGCGGAACGGTCTGGATGGCATGCATATCCACATACAATCTTTCTTTCATTGAAATCATCACTCACTCATCATTTTGTATTATCCGATTTAACTCTGTAAAAATCACGCCCCCATTTCAAAAGCACCCTCTTTTTGCCTTCGGGGAACTGGTAGAAATAAAGGTCCTTTGCGAGCTGCGGATAATCCACCAATATGGGTACATCGGATGTCCTCATCATCTGGACGAAGCCACGTGCATGGTACGAGAACTCAGTAAGACTGTCTGCCGTAATCAGGGCATCAAACCGTCTTTTTACGGCCTGTTCACTCTTACCGCCCGGACTGATCAGCCTGCGGCAACCTGTTGCAAAAGACTTCCTGTTCACATCTTCGTCCTTTGCACTCACTGTCACATCATTACTCTGCTGATGGAGAGAATACAGCGTGAGCGCAGTATGAATCGCTAATTCTGCTTTATTGGCCACACCGGAACCCGGAAAGTCCGGCATGCCATCAAACATTATATCCCATGTACCAGGAGTGTCGGAGAGATCTTTGCCCACTCCGCGACGAAGTTCGGCCAATATCCCTCTGGCCCATGGATCTGCTCTCCGCAGCAGCGCAATTTTTCCGCCCACGAAAACATAAATCTGTTCAGCCTCCCCCATGTTACTCACCCAGAATTGTCCTATACACCATGTTCCTGAACTGTCCGAACCAGAATACCGCATTATTTTTCATGTCCTTCCCTACTATAGATTTCTCGCTGGCATCCATCAAACACTTTTCCCCTATGCCGACAACCAGATTCTCCATCACACCAAGCCATCCTTTCATTTTTGTGCCAATATTGTCGCGCTCGGGGTCTATTGACTCCAGCCACCGGCGGAAGGGTTCATCTAAAGCAAAGTATGCTCTTTCGCGAACAGCTGCGGAAGCTCCTTCGTAGTTTTTTTCCTCCGAGTTGCCTGCAGATTTCAGCAGGTCAATAACGAATTTGCCGAGTTCCCGCACACATTTATCCGTCTTGACCAAAACATCATCGATCCGGCCATTCCATTCTTCCCCCAACTTTGCCAAAAGATGCATATTCAGCGATATGCTGTCTTCAAATACATCATCGACAAAAAAATCTTTATCTCCATAACTTACGCTGGCTGTGCGGAACTTTAACATGTGCTGGGGGAGCGCATGTTCACGCTGCAGCAAGGAAATCCATCGAACAACCCCCGGCTGCAGTCCCCTTTCGTCCCTTGACATTAGCGCGGAGTAATCTCTCCAAAGTGCCCTGGACGGATCGTGCCTTTTTGGCCTAAAATCACCACTCGTTTTATCCCTTCGCCAAATCGTCATCTGTTCGATGAACGCATTCTCTTTCTGGAAAACATCTCCTCCCAAGAGTCTGTAGCCCACAATTCCCTCCGTATCCCTGGACAGCAGAACTCTGCGAGACTGTAACGTAAGCAATTCCAGGGGATTATCGGGAACGGGTATTTCCACCCGCTCCTCGGAACGAACCTGATCTTCCCAGCATGCATGCCCATCGCTGAAAGGCATCTCGTTCATGTCCAAAAGGACGAAATTCAACATCAGCGTCTCGAAAAGGTTGGAACCTTCAGCGTACACAAGACCCAATTTTCCAAGCCATCCCGCGCCCACTGACGGAAGATTCAGGCCGCGGGTCGGTTTGGACGAAGTATCATCATAGGAGTTAAGGTAGAGAAGCCAACGGACTGCTTCGGGATAGCTGATGCTGTCTCTTCCATGTCCTGTACGGACTGAAAAAAGTCTCGGTTTATTGCTGCTTTCCGACAGTTCTCCGATCAACTTGGATGCACGAAACTCGGTACCATCGCTGAAATTGACCTGATAGAACGGTCTGTCCGGGTGTACAAGGAAAAACCTGTCCTCGTACTTCCTCAGATATCTGCTTATCTGCTCCGTGTTAAAGCGGCCTCTGCCCCATATACCTATCCAGCGATCCAGTGCCTGGCGCGGTTCATCTATGCCGGACACCTTACCATCACAGTCTTCCCTCTGATACACTGCATACAGGACGGCCAACAAAAACCTGATTACTGCAATATCCTGTGTGGGAAGCTCTCCGGAGACCTGCTTTAGCTCGTGCGCGTGCTCAAATGCATCAAGAACACTCATCTCCATTATGTTTCCCGAAAGATCGGCAACCAATATCCACGGCTCATGCAATATGTTGAACTTGGCTTCCGTCATCCCTCTCCCCCTCCGACATCCATACGCCCTTATGGTGATATAACCTTTCTCCAATCAACTCTATACTCAAATTCCCATCCAATACCAGAAGAAATTCCCCCTCTTGAATCAATGAGATTCCTGCCGGCGTGAAGTTCAATAGTGATGTGTTCTCGAGTGTTTCCCGCGTAGACAGGGGTGATTCTCACCATAAAATATATAGTATAAGAAGTACTCCCTCCTTCAGCAACGGAGGCGATCCTCCAAGTGTAATCGATGTTATGTTCCCCGCGTAGGCGGGGGTGATCCTTTATAACAGTGCGGTTAACGCCGAATCAACGTCGTGTTCCCCGCGTAGGCGGGGCAGTCTCGCTTCCGTCTTAATTATAGAGCATAAAAAAATAACGGCGGGGGCTTACGCCCACCCACCTGTTTCAGAGTTTTACGGGCACTATGTGCGCAGAGAGTCCGAGTTCCTTTTCGCTCATTCCCATCGCTATGCCGAAGAGCTGCGAAAGGTGTATGACCGGTATATTGAAACCGAGTTCTTTCTGACCGGAGTCAAACTGAAGGTGGCAGAACGGGCACACATCGATTATAAACTGCGCTCCGGACTCCCGCATGTTCTCCAGATTCGTTTTGGTGAATTCCTTCGCAACGTCTCCGAACGCCGCTCTGACCCCTCCTCCGGCACCGCAGCACAGCGTCTTCTGTTTTCTCGGAAGACTTACCGCTCCTGTCGCCTCAACCAGATCATCCAGCAGGTGCGGGTTCTCCGGATCATCGAGATCCTTTATCTCACTGGGCTTGAGGAAGTGGCATCCGTAGAAGGTCGCGACTTTGTAATCCACAGGTTTCGCGATCTTCGACTTTATAGCATCAATGCCCACATCATTGTACATAATCTCGGCGAGGTGATGCACCTTGGTCGTTCCCTTGTACTCCATCCCGATTTCTTTGAGATATCTGTTCGCTTTTGCGAGTACTTCCGGGTGGTTGTTGAGTTCGTGCGCCGCCTCGAACAGCGATCCGTAACATCCGTTGCAGATCGTCACTATCGGAAGACCCTGTTTCTCTGCAAGAGCAAGGTTCCTTGCCGTCGCCGCAAGCCATGTATCTCTGCTGAATGCTCTTATGACACCGGGTGCGGGACAGCAGCTGGCATCCTCGAGATCCACAAGCTCGATACCGAGTTTCTCGCAGACTACTCTTGTGGACTTTTCGAGACCGGGATACCTCAGGGGTGCTATGCAACCCAGGAAGAATGCATATTTTGTCATTCTCATCACTCCACGATCTTATCGAACCCTGTCGCCTTCATTAATTTGACAAGGTCACTCATTGCATTTTTATTGGCTAGCACAGTCGGAGGGGTCTTCGCAAGTCCGAGTTCATCCCTCAGCTTCTCGATGTTTGCGTTCACAGATACTGTGTGCCCGAGCTTATAGAGATTCTGTGCCGTTTTCTTGTGATTCTCGTATATGTGCCCTTCTGCAACAGCCATGTTCCTGAGTGCCACGACCACGTCCACAATCGGGACGGCGCGGGGACATCTCTCCACACAGGTGTAGCACGTTGTGCAGTCCCAAAGCTCCTCACTGTTCAGTATCTCGTCTTTGAGGCCGAGCTGGGTCTGCCTCATGAGTTTCCTGACTCTGTAAGATGTGCGCCTTCCTGAGGGGCAGCTTGCCGTGCAGGTCCCGCACTGGAAACACATCTTGACATCTGCGCCTCCGAGATCCGCGACCTGCTTCTCAAATTCTGGATTAGGTTTTATCTCCGTAATTAGTCACCCGCGACGAGACCTTCCTCGTAATATATAAACGAAGGTGTATGCCGCCGATAGATATTACCTTAAAGGGTAATATACTCACCTTATGTTTCTGGCCAACAGAGCCTTCACCAGCCTGCTTATTGTTTTGTCTTCCTCGCGATAGATGGCCGTGATAGCATGTTTCAGAATCTTTGGGTCCACAGCACTTTTCATCTTTATTCCTTTTCTCAGCAGAAGAAATTCATCGACGAAGTAACTCTTCTTGGACCCGAGCAGTTCGGGGAGCGAAAATGTTTCCGACTCGATCGTGTACTTTCTGTCCATGGTGTCAAGGAACATGAACGCGACTCTCTGGGCCCCGTATCTGTATTTTATGAACGAAGCACCGTTGTCAACAAACACCATCCCCATGTATCCTATTTCCGCTCCGTCAAATTCATCCGCATCGAAAAGATAGAGGGGATCATCTATGACAGCAAAATCGGCAAGGTTCTCTTTCATCATCCTTATATTGTGTTCGTCATCCGATATCACAAGTTCGACATCCGTCATCTTCAGGGCAGATAAAACAGACATCATCAGATCCTCCGTGACCGGACTGCAGCAAACCGTGAAGCTGTGATCGTCCGAACACCTAAGTTCTGTTGTTACGTATGTTTCCAGGATCCGCCTGCCGTCTCTGCTGAGCTTTGTTCCGGCCGGGGTTGAGACTGTTACCGGCGAACCCGCCGCGTCTTCTATGGCCGATATGTACCTGTGAACTACGGGCACGGATATTCTGAGTTTCTTTGCCGCTGCGGTCTTGCTTCCGGATTCCGCGACGGCCGCAAGTGTTTCCAACTGTCTGTTTGTCACAACACGGCCGTTGATTATCTGCTCTGTCCTTACGGATATATCCACGGACCCCTATGTCCGACGGTGCGGATAAATCTAGTCATTGCAGCGGCGGAGAAGCGTACGAAATGCGTCTGAGATGCAGGCGGCAGAGGTTCTCTGATTGTTTCGCGATGGTATTTTGATTGCCGCTGTCGGGTGTCAGAGGAACTAAAAACATTATTGCGGAGTTTTTCTGCGGCGGACATTCCGGGACAGTACATCGGCCGGAGAATCGCCGGCCAACAGCAACGGATAAGAGAAATGATGCATATACGGTGGGCATGGGGAAGCTTAAAGACAGGACTGTGGTCATAGGTCTGGGGAGTCCGATAATGTGCGACGATGCCGTCGGGCTTAAGGTCTCCGAGGCAATCGAATCTCTCAGACTGCCCGGAATCGACACACGGCAGGAAGCCGTAGGCGGACTGGACATAATCCCTATGGTATCTGGATACAGGTTCGCCGTTATCGTCGATGCCATACAGACCGGAAGTTACGAGCCGGGCACCGTAATGATCTTCGATCCTGAGAGCTTCGACTGCACCGTACATGATGTCCCCGCCCATGATGTGAATCTCGCCACCGCAATAAAGATGGGCAGACAGATGGATAACAGCACCATGCCTGAAATCATAAAGTTCATTGCCGTGGAGGTTAGAGACATCCGGACCGTGAGTGAAGACATGACTCCGGAGGCGGAAGCCGCTGTGGATCCGGCAAAGAATGCCGTGCTGCACGTAATTTCCGGATTCAGAGATCCAGAACGGAACCGCTGAAATTCCGAATGTCTTTGTTTTCCCTTCCCAGCACGGCGACGTTAAGCGTTGATCCCTTTATAATATCCGAAGCGACTCTCATCACATCCTCTTCCGTTACGTTGGATATTGCCTTCAAACGGTCGCCGAGAGACTGATGTTTTCCGCTTAGGAGGAATTCTTTCCCGAGTCTGTAAAGGCGGCGTTCTGTGGACTCCATCGACCTTACGAGAGACCCTTTGATAAGGTTCTTTGTCCTGTCCAACTCTCCCTTCTCCAGTCCGCCGTCCCTTATTTTCCTGTACACGGCGGCGGCAGTCTCCATACCTCTGATTACATTCTCTTCGGTTGACGACATGTATGTGCACAGCGCACCCGCATCGGAATGCTGTTCCACCGAGTTGTACACCGAATACACGAGAGCTCTTTTCTCCCTGACCTCCTGGAACAGCCTCGAACTTGTACCGGATCCTATGACCGCACTCAGGAGGGTCAGAGGGACCCTGTCCGGATGATCCGAATCATAGGCCGGAAATCCCATTGCAACATGATAGTGTTCCGATTTGTTTTCGGTGAAACTGTAGCCGGCTTTGGGAGTGTTTGGTCCGTGTCTTTTTATCTCCTTCTTTCCGGAAAGACCGTCAAACATCTCCTCCGCCCACGACACTGTATCTTCTTCGCCGACGTTCCCTGCAGCAAATACAGCTATGTTCGGGATACCGTATCTCTCCTCATAATATGCTCTGAGTTCTTCCGAACCAAGATTTTTGACTATCTCTGCGGTTCCTCCCTCGTCCTGAGCCAGTTTGTGGCCCCTCCATATTCTGGACGAGAACAAATCATGTATGTACGATTCCGGTTCATTTTCGATCATGCTCAGTTCCTGAAGCACGATCTTCTTTTCAAGTTCCACATCGTTTCCGTTTATCAGCGGGTTGGCCACAATATCTGCGACCATCTCTTTGGCTGTATTTTTGGTCTCGCTTATGGTCACTGCGTAAAATGCGGTCATCTCTTTGGCCGTGAATGCATTCATTTCGCCGCCGGCACCTTCCATCTCTTTCGCCATCTGATATGACGATCTTGTTTCTGTCTCTCTGAAAACCACATGTTCCAGGAGATGCGATATGCCCATCACGCTTTCGTCTTCGTCTCTCGAACCCGTGCGCACCCCGACCATATAGCCCGCGCTCTCGCTTCCGAAAATTTTATCAATCAAAACCGGCACCCCTCCGGAAGTCCTCATAAATGAGATATTCTCACCGCTCATGCCGGCTGAATATTATGCGAGTAATTAATACATTCACAGACCATAAAGGTGCATCATGGCAGAGATGAAGATCATAAAATATTCCGACCCGAAGTATGACAACCCTGTTGCGATAGTAGGTTTCCCCGGAGTGGGGCTGGTAGGTTCGATACTTACCAGCTTTGTAATCAGGGAACTGGACATGGAAGTCATAGCCGGGATAACATCCGTCGATTTCCCCCCATATACTCTGATACAGAACGGCAACCCCTATCCTCCGATAAGAGTGTACGGATGCAGGAGAGAGAACACCACAAAGGAATGCGGGGACCTTGTGATCGTAACATCCGAGATTACGCTCAGACCTGAACAGTATTATGAACTGAACGACACCCTTATGCAAATCTTCGGGGAACTGGGGATAGTCACTGTGATCGCAATCGAAGGCATACCGCAGTTCGAAGAGGAAAACAGTATGTTCGCCTGCGGATCATCAAAAGCATCACGCGACAGGATAGAGGAACTGGATCTCAAAAGACTCGACGACGGACTTGTGAGAGGACTGACCGGCCTCATGCTCTGTGAAGGATTCTGTTCCGGCACGGATGTGATTGCAATGCTCTGTCCGGCCAATCCGTCATTGCCCGATCCAAGATCGGCAGCAAGGGTTCTTGAGCCTCTCTCGAAGCTCGTGCCCGAACTCAAGCTCGATGCCGAGCCATTGTATAAGGAGGCGGAAGAGACAGAGAACAAGATCAGACAGCAGCGGGAATACGAGTGCGGTGTCGCTCCCTCTGATGTTCAGCAACTCTACGGATGATCTGAATGCAGCTTATTCCTACAAAATATTTTGTCACGTCAGGCAAGGCGGTCAGCGACATATCGGGACTCAACGCATTTGACTGTGCGCTCATGTCTGCAGGTATCTGCGAGCAGAACCTTGTCGCCGTCTCGTCGGTCATACCCGAGGGTTCGGAGAGAATCGAACCTGCGGAGATCAGGATGGGTGCAGTCACACACTGCGTACTCTCGCAGATAAAAGGAACAGGGGGCGAGATCATTTCCGCAGGCATAGCCTATGCCTACCGACGGGACGGGAAAGGGGGATATGTTGCGGAAGGGCACCTTCACGGATCTGGGGAATGTCTCAGATCAGAACTGGACAGGAAGATGGAAGAGATGTCCAGGATCAGAAAGGTCAATTTTGAAGATACTTGCTTCGTCGTCGAAGACTTGCGTGTTCCAAAGGGGAAGCACGGGTGCTGCATCGCGGCATTGGTATTCACGGAGTATAAATGAGATACGCGGCGGTTTCCTGTCCAAAGTGCGGCCGGCAGAGGATGATAGACAAAGTCTCGGCATCATCCGGCTGTCCGTACTGCAATGCGGTATGCGGGCACAGCGGTTTGAATATACTTTTTGAGGATGACGACCAGAGCACCGTCAGAGATGCCTTGGCCCGTATGCATCCGTTTGACAGGACGGAAAAGAAAAGGCCGGCGGCAGATATCGATCCTCTTTCCACGCTGATCCACAGATATGAGAGCTGTTCCGATATTCAGGAGAAGATGGAACTGATATCAAAAGGTCTGACCTGCATCTGCGGCACATTCACACTGGATGATCTGAAAAAAGTGGATGAAAAGAATGCGGACAAAATGCTCCGTGCGATGCTGGAACTCTGCATTATTCATGAAGTCAGATACGGAAGATACAGTGTATGATATCACTTCGGAACATCCTTCCTGGATTTGCCTTCGATCCTGAGAACATCCCTGACAACACGGGACAGTTTCACGTACATGGTATAGTAAAAGAACACAGCGGCCACGGCCAGAGCCACCGCAAGGCACACGTAGAATATTATGCCGTCGGAAGTGTTGTTGTACGCAGCCACCAGAACCAGACCGAACACGATATTCATGAATATCGTCTGCACGGTGAATTCCATAGGTCTGAGTCTTGCTACGCCTTCTCCTACGGTGGTGCCTATCGCCGAGAGTACCAGTATGTACGAAAGTGCTATCACAAAGAGCCAGATGAATCCTGACACATCGACGGCACCGTTCTCAGATCCAATTATTGCCGTTCCCAGATAGTATATGGTGCCGAAGGCCATCGTACATCCTATTCCCAGTCCCAGACTGTATCCGTAGAATACTGAGTCTGATTTTCCATGAAATTTTTTGAGGTTCATCACAGAAACCATCGCAAGGCACTGTATCGCCGAAAACAGGATCGCATATATCATGTTCGTCCAGTTCAGCCATGTGTAGAACGCAAACAACAATGTACCGATTATGATGCCCACAACAAACAATTTGAAGAATGTCGGGTCGCTGAAGAACGGCTGCTCGACCGCAGGATACGTGTACTTCCTAAGCACCGCATACATGAGAATCAGGGTCGGGGCGAAAGCCATTGCCGCCGCTGCATACATTATCATTTCCATTACCGGTGGATGGGGAAATCGAATATTAACCTTTGTCGCAGCTCTGTTTTCCGATGTCTGCTTCGGGAACCTGCCTTATTATCTTATCATAGTAATGCATGATCGCGCAGGACCTTTCGCATCTCCCGCACCTGATACACCTTTTCGGATCTACTCTGAATCCGCCCCTGATTGTTATCGCTCTCTTAGGGCATCCCTTTGCGCATATTCCGCAGCCTACACACATCTCTGCCCTGATAAGTGCCTTGACGGAACGTTCGAAAAGCCTTTCAGCATCTTTGGCGGAATCCGCGGTCACCGAGACCTGCCCGCCTCCGAAGATCTTAACCCCGCCTCTGTCCGTCTTCAGGACCGCAATCTCGAACTCCGGAGAATACCTCACATCGCCTATAACCTTCAGAGAGTCCTCCACAAAAGAGAACTCCCTGTCCGAATGGACATCTATTATCGCTTCCATAGAATAACCCCCAGCTGCACATGAGGATGCTCCTTTCATCATCTTCATCTCTCTGCCAGCGGACTTCTTCGGTCTCAGATCCAGATCCATCTCTTTTGCGATCTGGATCATCTTTGGCGGAAGCGACTTCCATCTCCAGAATCCTGTGCTGACATACTCATCCGGCAACCCCTTGGACTCCGCGTATTCGCGTAGAAATCTTTCCCATTCCGAATACATGCCTGGGTGTGTCCTCTCTGTGTTTCTCCACTCGCTTGCCAGACACGATGCGCAGAGGTAACATCCTATTCTTTCGAAATCTTTCTCGTAGAGCGGGTTGTAACTCATACCTCTCATCCAGATATATCCCCATATCTCCGAAGCCGACCATGTTCTCACAGGGTTGAGATTGATCTGGTTGGGGACAAATGGATTTTTCGACACGAATCCGATATCCGATCTGGAGAACGATTCCAACATACGGTTTCCCTCGACGGTTATCGTGCCGCCGGGGAATTCTCTGGATATGAGGTCTGTTATCGGACCGAGTTTACATACCTTGCAGCACCATCTGAAATCCTTTGCGGGGGGTCCGAATATCCCAACGCTGTCCCAAAATGCATTTCCTGCTGACGCTTTCAGCATATTCAAGCCGTTTTCTGAAACAAATTTTCTGACGTATTCGACAGTCTCGGGGAACTCCAGACCCGTATCTATGAAAAGAAGCGTGAATCTGTCCAACGCTTTTGATGCTATGCCGTATGCGGCCAGTGAATCCTTACCGCCCGAAAATGAGACCGTGACCGGCATTTTCTTTTTTGACACGAACGATCTGATATCGCTGATTCCATTCTTTTCGAGCATTTCTATGTGGTCTCTGTTGGAATTTACGAATTCGATCCTGCCGGATGTTGGGGATATCGGCCTGTTCTCGTCGGTGTCCATATATTTTATTTTCACCGCCCTTTCAGAAAATGCGGCATCTCTGCTGTCCGCGAGAGCAATACCCGCACCGATCTTCTTACCCTTTATTACAATCACAGGGTCCCCTGCGGCGAAATCGCCTGTCGCTTCCGATATATCAGTACCCTTTATCACTTTGCCCTTGAGATGTCCGGACATGTTTCCGAAACTCACCGTATTTTTTGTGGCCTCTCCGGAAAAGAGATCTGCTCCGGCCTGTCTCAGTTCCAGGCCGTAGGTGTTGTCTCTGGGATCAAATCTTATGACTCCGATGACTTCGCCATGGGCTATGACCTCATCAGACCGATCCTCACCTGGGATCTTGTTCAGAAATATCATCCTGCCTTCTATGGGGCGGTCCGTTCCGAAGGATCTCCTAAAAATATCTTTTATATTCCCGATGCTGTCTCCCATACCCGGCCTTATGTCTCCTGGAGCATTTATCTCAAATATTCTTCCTTCGGAACCGCAGAACGAACACTTCTTGCCGAGAATGAGTGTACCGCATTTATCGCACCATTTCTTCTCTGTCTTACCGTGTGCGATGTTCTGAGCCATTTTTCCGGATTTCTCTATCCTGTGCATATTTATAAATGATGACATGGTTTGGCTGTCTATGCGAGACTCTGTCGAAGATATGAGAAGAGTTGACCCCGAATACCGTGCCCGGCGCGGGAAGATCAGATTCAGCAAGACGGAGGTCCTTCACATAACCGTCGCCATAGCGGTGCTTTCCGCAGCATTCTCGATAATAATGAGAAATAACAGGATAGTTTCCGATCAGACACTGAACATTGTCTACATTATCATAATATCTCTCATTCTTGTGATATTCAGCTTCCTTTTCCATGAACTGGGACACAAGTTTGTCGCGCAGAGATACAATGCATGGTCAGAGTTCAGGGCGTATCCCGGCGGTTTGATCATAGCCCTTATGTTCTCTTTCTTTGGGTTTCTGTTCGCCGCGCCCGGTGCAGTATACATACGGGGGAACATAAATAAAAGGACTAACGGAATAATCAGTCTCGCCGGTCCTGGTGTAAATTTCGTAATAGCCGGTGCCGCGATGCTCCTGAGTCTCGTTTTGGACCCCGGTTCGCCGGCGCATTATGCCGTCAGGATGCTTGCATACCTCAACGCTTTCCTGGGCCTGTTCAACATGATACCCGTGCCTCCCTTTGACGGATCGAAGATAGCGGCATGGAACATCCCCCTCTACGTCGGCGCGGCTGCGATCGGCGTGGCGGAACTTGCGATAACCTGGCTGTATCTGATGTAAAAAGATTGCAGCGAACGTTACATGAATTCCCTGCACGGATACCTGAGGTGAGTGAGAATCGAACCTTCCCACTGCTCCAGCTTCCCGGGATTCAGGATGTTATTGGGATCCATGGCCTTTTTTATCGCTATGATGGATGAAAGCTCAGATGACCTCTCCCTCATATAGTTGGGAGCTTTTGATATTCCTACTCCATGTTCGCCGGTTACGGTGCCGCCCAGTTCAATGCATACATCGAATATCTCGTCAACCGCTTTGACACCTCTTTCCCACTCGTCGGCACTCAGCGGATCGATGACCATCTTTGTGTGAAGGTTCCCGTCGGATGCGTGGCCGTATGTGGCCACAGTAACGCCGTACTTCTCGGCTATCGCCTGAAAGGCCCTGACCGCTTCCGGAACCTTCGATATAGGCACCCCCATATCATCGGCCAGAGACACCGATGCGCATCCGGGTTTCAGAGCTGAGAGTGATGTCATTACCGATTTCCTTGCATCTGTCCAGGCTGCTATCTGTTTTGCATCATACGACGGAGTCACAGATACTGCCCCTGTCTCATTTGCCACCTCTTCGATTATATTCAGATCTCTGCTTACAACCTCATCGGTCTCTCCGTCTGCCTCGACAATACACAGGGCCTCGCAGTCGGGCAACGGGTTGCCCCTTGCCTGATTGACCGCTTTTATGCTTATGCTGTCCATCAGTTCGCATGATGCCGGGATCAGAGGTTTGGCTATAAGCCCTGCTATACACCTTCCCGCATCATGCACACTGTTGAATGCACATAGACAGTACGCCGACTTCTTGGGTTTGGTAGTGAGCTTCAGCGTGATCTCCGTTATTATTCCGAGCGTTCCCTCGGAACCGCACAACAGACGTGCCAGCTGATACCCCGACGAATCCTTTATCGTCCTTGTTCCGGCACGGACCACCTCTCCGTTCGCTTTGACGAATGTAAGTCCCATGACAAAATCTCTCGCCGCACCGTATTTGACGGCCCTCATGCCGGACGCATTCGTAGCCACCATACCTCCGATCTGACATGCCTCTGCCGATCCGGGAGACGGGGGAAAAAAGAACCCATATTTTGAAAGTTCGTCGTTAAGATCATTGTAGACTACCCCGGGTTCCACATCCACCCACAGGTCCGCAACGCTGACCTTCCTGATCTTGTTCATTCTCTGCATCGCCATGACGATCCCGCCTTTAATCGGGACTGCTGATCCGCATAATCCCGTGCCCGCGCCTCTGGCTACGACCGGTATTTTCTCTCTGTCGGCGATTTTCATTATCTCCGATACCTGCTCGGTGGTCCTGGGCTGGACCACAATCTCGGGAGTGTTGTGGAAAATTGACGCATCGAACCCGTATGCGTAGAGGTCGGCGGACTTTGTGGAATAGCCGTCTTTTCCTACTATCTCCTCGATGCTGTCGATTATTCTCTGATCCATTTGAACACCGGCACCCCCATCTTCTTCCGATTATATATCATTCACACTGCCCGGAATCGGCAATACGTACCGTATGCCCAAAACTCAGAAACAGCCGCTCCGGGAAGCGTCAAAAATGACTGTACCGTTCGCTTCGGATACCGCTGCAATGTCTTGTAGCCACCTTCGATCTCCCACATTCCGTGGTTTGGCCATTCATGCAAGAGAAACACTGAATTCAAAGGAATGATTTACTCATCGCCGCCCGTCAGAACACGGCTTTCGGACACTGTTTCCATCCCGTTCATGAGAGAATCGTTTTTAAATATTGAACGATTCGCCGGGATATGAAGACAAAGATCGTCCTTTTGGGTCCCCCCGGTTCGGGCAAAGGGACTCAGGGTGAAAAACTCAGCCAAGAACTCGGATTTGTGAGACTTTCTACCGGAGACATGCTCAGAGAGGCTGTCAGGAACGGAACGCCGCTCGGACTCAAAGCCAATGAATACATGAGAAACGGCGGACTCGTACCGAATGATCTGATCATCAGCCTCATGAAAGAGAAAATTGCATCTCTCGGAGAGGGCGTAGGCATCATATTTGACGGCTTTCCGAGGACTGTGGAGCAGGCCGATGCACTCGGAGACGGGATTGATGTGGACCTCGCTCTTAATCTCGACGTTGATGACTCGGAACTCGTGAACAGGCTGACAAAAAGGCGCACCTGCCCGAATTGCAATGCCGTCTACCACATAGATTACAACCCGCCCAAGAAAAACGGGATATGCGATAAATGCGGTTCTGAACTGTACCAGCGGGATGATGATAAGGAGGAGACCGTTCTCAACAGACTCAGAGTGTACCGCGAGAACACCATGCCCCTGATCGAATACTATGGCAGGAAAGGGACACTCGCTACGGTAAAGGGTGTCGGCAGCATTGACGAGATATTCGGGATGGTCAGAAAAACTGTCCTCTGACACAGAAAATTATTAAAAGATTGCTGTGTTGGGGAGAAACAACAGCCTCGTAGTGTAGTGGTCAATCATGCGGGATTCTGGATCCTGCGACCGCAGTTCGAATCTGCGCGAGGCTACCATCTTCATCCGGCCCGCCCGCTTTTGAAACCGTTGAGATAATCTAACGCTTTTTGTTGTTGTCGTTTTTCTGTACTCAAAACTGGAGTTTGACACCGGAAAGAACTGTCTTTCCGCGGACAGGATATGCGGGATGATGAGCACGTCATGGGACATCTTTTCTAACCTTCCCGGCGATGCTGATGAGATTCAAGATAACCAGCGGATCTCCGCCACCGTACAGTCCCAATGATGTCTTGGATATCTATGCAGCGATGAAGACCTTAGTTTCAGATGCGGACATCAGGCAGACCGTACCCTGGGATGTCATAGGTATGGATACAAAACTGGGAATGTTCATGTACAGCGATCAGAACGGCCGGGACAGGATCCGGGGGATTAATAAAAAGAGGGGCAGGAAACCAAAGGTTTCCGATGCCCGCTCATGAACTTACCCCAATTTACCGAGTTAGGGGTTAAAGGGTTTGGGTCTCCGATCAGGAATTTCTTGCCCTGATGTAACGGACCGCGCCGAATGCCAGCACCAGTACGGCTATCGCGGCGAGGACGATGACGGCGATCCATACAAGAAAATCGCTCGGTTCCTCCGGTTCTACCACCGCTCCCAGATACACCGATTCTCCGACATTATGGATGCTGTATATCTCATCCGTTCCGGAAACGGTACCATTGTCAAGCCAGTGCCTGAATACGAAGCCGTCGCCTGGTGAGACCTGAACACTGACTTCTGATCCAAAGGGGATCGCTGTCCTTCCTCCGTACTTCATGAAGCCGCCGTTTCCGACCTTGTATTCCGCGGAGCCGTCGCCGCCGATGATCTCGACCGTCAGCGTTATGATTCTGTCCTCTGTCAGGATATCTATGGTGTGGTTCATCACCACTTCTCTGAAGGTGTAGCTTTGTGTCCCGATGAGATCATTACGGACCTGCCCGTCTATCAGGATGTTTTTTATCTCCCTGCCGGGTTTGGCGGAGAAACTGAAAGTCCTGTTTGCCATGAAGTCCGTCTCCGTCGGTCCGGATGGGCTTATGTCAGCCCCGGAGTCTGCAGATGCCATTATTATGTATACCCTCACGGCCTGGTCGAACACAACCTCCACTGTATGATCGGCAGCGATGTTATTCAGAGCGTATCTGTTGCCTCCTGCATGGCTCATCACTGATACGCCGTCCACCAGAACATCTGATACCATGAATCCGTCGTCCGGCTTGAATTTGAACTCTATATCAGACCCCTCCAGGGCATCAAAGTCCTCGGACGGATCGGACGACCCGTTGGGTCCCACTGTAACGGTTATTCTTAACACCGCGACGATGAATGTCGCTTCGTACTCCTGGTTGCTGCTGACGGTTATTCCCAGAGGGTTGTCGTTTATTCCAAGGGAGTCTCCGTTAAGCATCCAGCCGGTGGGGACTGCGCCGTCGACTCTCAGCTGGATTCCTGTGAATCCGTTGGGTGCCCTGAGACCGCCTGCAGGGAATGTAAGAACTTTCCCGTCGAGGATGTACTTCATGCTGCCCTCCGATGTAACGGCCGTCACGGTACTCAGATCACTGCTGAACAGAGCCGTGACGCTCTTGGCACTTCCGCTGAGATCAAGCGAGACATCCGCGTCAGTTCCGGACACATCTCCTGTCCACCAGACAAATTCATTGCCTGATGCTGATCCGGGCACGGCCTTCAGACTCAGAGTCCCCAACTCTTTCGGAACATCAATATATGTGGGGGCATCCTCGTAGCTTCCGTCAAGCAGATACGTAATTTTTCCTGATCCGCTGACAGCAAAATTCACAGACTGCGTGTTTGCACTGAATGTTGCCGTGACGGTCTTGTTGCCGTCGATGCCAAGTGTTTTGGAAATCTCGGTTCCGCGCAGGTCGCCGGTCCACCAGACAAATTTGTTGTTAACTGAAGTACCCGCAACCGCTCTGAGTCCCATGCTGTTGGTGCTTGAGTCATTCGGAACCACCATAGGAACTCCGACGGGGAACGCCTGCCATTCACTTCCCCATATACCGGCATTCTGCACCTCAACCGATCCGTTGCCCGATACGTTAGCCACAATATTTCGGTTGTCGCCCGAGTTGTTGCTGTTGAAGACTGCCTTGATGTTTTTGTTACCGCTGACCGTCAGACTCTGAATGTTGACGGGTCCGTTGATGTCGCCGGTCCACCACAGAAACACATTTTTGTTTGCCGTGGATGCGACTGCCCTCACATCTATGGTTCCTATGTCAGAAGGTACAGTCAGCGTATTGCCTGCCGGGAAGTCCGTCCATACGCCGCTGTATCTATACTGTACCTTGCCGCCGTCGCCATTATTCGCAAATTTTTCTACTGTTGCGCTCACTTCGTATGTTGTCACGGCAAATACTGCAGTGATGTCATAGCTGCTGGCGTTCGTTACTTCCATAGACTGATCTGTTCCGGATTTGTCGCCGGTCCACCATACAAAGGTTCCGCTGCCTGCAGGTCTCAGCATGATTGACACGTTGATGTAGACAGGGACACCGCTTCCTCCGTTGGCATCGTTGTTTGATTGCACCCATGTATACCAATCGTCGCTGTTACTATACTTGTACTCAACAGCTCCACTGCTCCCATGGTCCTCGACATACACTCTCAGGTGTGTTACTTCGTTGTGGTTTACGCACGCGTACACCCAGGTGTCATTTGAGACAACTGTAGTCTTGACGAGTCCGGTGCCCGAGAGATTGCTGTCGTTGCTTGCCCAAGCACCTATCAGGACTCCGTCTGTTATGTTCAGCCTGATTTCTATCTCTGTGTTCTCCGGGACGGTTATGGTATAGTCATTTGACGCAGGGAATTTCTGATAAGCACCATTCTGCCAATACTGCATCTCTGATATTCCCGGTTGACTGCTGCTAGTCGTTGTGTACGCTTCAAGAGTATACGTTGTCCCTGTATAGAACTCCGCACCGACGAACTTGTCGGTGTCCATATCCATCTTCTGTTCGCTCTGTGTTCCGGACAGGTCGCCGGTCCACCATATGAAGGTGCTGCCGATCTCCCTTGGTTTGAGGGTTATCTGCTCGTCCACCGGATACGTTATTCCCCCCGTCGGAATATCCACGAACGTACCCTCGATCTCAAATTGTATGGCACCGCTGCCGAACACCGATATCTGAAGTTCGGTCCATTGCGTCGAGACTCCTTCGACGAACTTTGCAGTTATGTTTACGGGACTGTCGCCGACGGTGAGTTCATATTCTTCACCGACGGCTTTGATATCGCCGGTCCACCAAACGAACTTGTCATTCATTGTAGATACTGCTTTGATTTTCAAGACAGTACCGTTCTCGAACGATCGGCTTTCCCCGAAGTCTGTCCATACACCGTCATCCAAATACTGCACGCTGCCCGTGCCACCATTATCATCGATCGTTATTGTGACCGTCTGAGGCGATGCGTCAGAACTGCCACTCCCCGCTGCCGCGATACACAGGGCCACCATGGCAACGATCGCTGTTGCTGCCAAAATCGCCATATTCAATCTCTTCTTGTTTATTGCCATTATATCATCTCCTCCTCCGCGAAAGCGTCCGCTACGCTTGGCTTTCAAAAGAGTTTAAAACAAGTTTGGTGAAACAGACTGGCTCAATGTCCAAAGAAAAACTCAGCGTACCTCAATCGTCAGGGTGCCGCTGATATCCTCTTTGGGGATCTCGTATCTGTTTCCGCTGCGGACCGGTTCCTTCCACGCCGGGTTCTCTCCCACGCGGTATGCGGCAGTGCCTTCTCCGCTGACAGTAAAACTGTACGGGCGGTTTGTGCGTGCTCTTTTCTTTCCGATTACAGACGAATTATCAGAATTGATGATCACAACATCCACGCCTCTTTTGTACAAAGATGACAGCAGTATCAGGAGCAGCCCGATCAGCATGAGACTCAGTATGATCGTTATCGCGAGGATGAACAACGGCGATCCGAACATGTCATCGTCTGAACCTCCTCCGCTGGATTTCTCCCTGAGGACCAGTGTCAAGGTAATGCTGTTTCTTATGTCTGTGACTGAGATCGTCTCATCTGTCTCATACCCGATGCCGTCCCATCTGACGAACTCATACCCGCCGGCACAAACCGCACGGATTATTATGCTGTCTCCGGGTTCCAGCTGCTGCGCTTCGGTGTATCTGACGAATAAAATGCTGTCAAGACTGTATTCGGCATATCCTTCCCCGCCCGTGACAGCTATATTGAGCATTATGACGGCTTCCTTTGCAGTCACGCTTATGGTGTGGTTCGACATGACATTCAGGAAGGTGTAGCTTCCGGCTTCCGCGAGTTCGGGCCGGCTGACTCCGTCTATCACAACGTCCTTGGCTTCATATCCGGGTACAGCCGTCCACGATACCGTGTGGCTGTCTCCCTCCCGGACTGAATTAGATCCGCTCGGACTCAAAGTCACGCCGTCCCCCGCATCTCCTGTAACGGTGTACTGGCTCCGCTGGGCCGGCGAGAACTTTACCTCTATTGTGTGATCAGAATTGACAGACGTGAACGTGTATGAGTCGATCGATCCGACAGGCACACCGTCGACGGTCACATCTATTATGTACGCACCGGATTCCGGAGTGACGGTGAACACCTGATCATGGTTCAGTTCGACGAATACGGATCCCGCAGGAGATATGCTTCCGCTTCCGGAGACGATTGTGGTTATGTATTTCCCGTCCACATGGAATTCTGCGGTCACCGTGCTCGCTGATACACCGACATCAAAACTCTCCTGGCTGTTTGTACCGGTTATTGCACCGGTCCATTCCACAAAATAGCCAAATGTCGGGACCGCACGAACGCTCAAGATATGATTCTTCGGTACGATCAGGGCAGACGGGAAATCATGCCAACCTCCGCCCTGCCCGAACTGTATGTATCCGGATCCGTTCCCGATTGAGGTCGTGCTGACTGAAGTTACGCTTGCACTGAGATAGAACCATGCTGTGATGGTTTTGTTTCCATCTATCTCAAGATTATTCTGACCGTCGTTTCCGCTGAGATCGCCCGTCCACCATACGAACACGCTTCCTCCGGCTGCCATGGCTCTGAATGTCAAACTGCCGTTGGGAACCTTCACCGTTGCATAGGGCAATGTGTGCCACACACCATCCCTCCGAACCGAGACATCGCCGTCTCCGTCGCCGTCTTTCCCAACAGTCACATCGGATATTTCCGAATCGCCGAAGAACCATGCCTTGATACTCGTATTGCCGATGACGTTCAGATTCTCGCTGCCGTTAAGCGTTGTGAGGTCTCCGGTCCACCATACGAATGTGCTGCCGGATCCTGCCGTCGCGACGACACTGCAGATTCCTTTCGGAATCTTTGTCTCCGTTCCGTAGCTGAATTCCACTAAGGTTCCGCCTCTTTCATACTCTATCTTACCGTCTCCTTCCTTGGTGGCGGTAATAGTAACCAAATCGGAGTTGGCGTAGAACCAGGCCTTGACATTCATGTTGCTGTCAATGTCTAGGTCCTTCGGATTCTGGGTTCCGATGAGATCGCCGGTCCACATGTAGAACGCACTGGATGCCGAGGCTGCTGCCTCAAAGGTCAGGATACCGTTGGGAACCTTCACTGTTGCATAAGGCAATGTATGCCATACATTGTCTCTTTGCACAGATACCGTTCCGTTTCCGGTACCGCCTTTGCTGACAGTCACCTCTGCGACATCGTTTTCACCAAAGAACCATGCCGTCACCGACTTGCCGCC
>JAIRYF010000048.1 GCA_031267895.1 Candidatus Methanoplasma glyptotermitis | reverse complement strand
ACCGGGACCGAGGAACGGTAAGAGAGAGCTGAGAACAGCATATGTACAGCGGACGCTTTGCGAACATTAATGAGAATGGACGTAATTGCGGGTACGCGGACCAACTTTTAATGGAATATACCGTATTGATTGCTGATACTGTACAGGCCGTTGCCGGATGCAATGAAGTGGACTCAGCCGGAATTGAACCGGCGATCTGCGCCTTGTAAGGGCGCCGTCATAACCCCTAGACCATGAGTCCGCAACTAGCCTGATTAATGAGGGAGTATTAATAACATTTCCGCAGCTCGGCGAAGAAAAGATATAATTATATCATGAGTATGCACAGCTGACGCGATTGTAGTCCAGTGGTTAGGACGGGAGCTTCCCAAGCTTCTGACCCGGGTTCGAATCCCGGCAATCGCACATTACATTCTGATCAAGAGGCCGGTGGCCGCACCGCCGGCCATATGCCCGATCATAAGATTATATTGTATATCGGCATTACGCAACAATTAACATGCTTGAGATAGATAGTTCACGAGGGGAGGGCGGGGGACAGATGGTCCGAACATCCGTGGCTTTGTCTGCGATCACTGGCATGCCAACAAGACTGACACGCATAAGAGAAAACAGACCAACAAACGGACTGTCCAAACAGCACACGACTGCCATCAACGCAGTGGCCATGATGACCGGGTCCACAGCGGAAGGCAACACAGTGGGATCGGGTGAAATGACATTCTACCCCGGAAACAACGAACATCCATCCCTCAATATGAACATAGGTTCTGCGGGAAGCATCAGCCTGGTACTTCAGGCTGTTCTGCTGGCAGCCAGAAAAAATAAGAAAAGATTCAGTATTGACATAATCGGCGGGACCAACGTTATGTGGGCTCCGCCTCTTGATTCTTATGAACTCGTTCTATTTCCTCTGATGAAAAGAATGGGCATAAACGCCCAACTGGATATCTTGGAACGAGGTTTTTATCCCATCGGCGGAGGACATGTAACAGCCGCCATGGACCCTGTCGGCATAATCGCTCCGCTGGAACTGAACGATCTCGGCAGACTGAAGAAGATCAAAGTCAGATGTTTTACACAGCATCTCCCCGATAGGATAGCCAGGGACATGATCGATGCCTGCATCGAGACCCTTGGTAGCGAATACAGCACAGAGATAGAAATGCAAAACTGCACCGGGAACTCGAGAGGTGCCGGATTGGTTCTTGTCGCGGACTACGAGAACGGAAAGCTTTCAAGCAACGTGCTCACGTCGAGAGGGCATACTGCGGAACAGTCCGGTATCGACGCAGCGAACGATCTCCTCCAGGAGATGAATAACGGATCAACGATGGATGTGCACACTGCAGATCAACTGCTGCCGTACATGGCGATGGCCGAAGGAAAGAGCAGCTTCATTGTGTCCCGCATAAGCAAGCACCTGCTCAGCCAGATGGATACTCTGGAGTCTTTCCTTGATGTCCGGTTCGGAGTCGAAAGGAAAAGTGACGGGTACCATTTTTCGGTATCATCTGAGGGATATCCATGAGACCGTTCATCCATGTTAACTGCGCAATGTCTGCCGATGGGAAGATAGCTGGTTCCGACAGGAAACAGGTCAGGATATCATCAGAAGAAGATAAGATCAGGGTAAAGAACCTCAGGAAGAAATATGATGCGATACTCGTCGGTGTCGGGACGGTGATCGCGGATGATCCGCACCTCACAGTCAGGGGACTGGATTACGACACCAATCCCATAAGAATCGTAATGGATCCGCACGGCAGGACACCTGATAATGCAATGGTTCTGAACGACAGCGCACCCACCGTGATCATAACATCCCGGGAATGCAGCAGAGAATGGGACTGCGAAGAAACGATACGTTTCGACGGGAACCCAAAACTCGCGGAGATACTCGAGACACTCGCCGAGGATATAGGCATCGAGAGCATCCTTGTCGAAGGCGGGGGAGAAACGATCGCTTCTTTCTTCAGAGAAGGACTTGTGGACAGATACACCGTATTCGTCGGCGGGTTGGTTATAGGCGGGCGGACCGCACCGACACCCGCCGACGGGGATGGATGGGCCGCTGAAGGCGGCATAGATCTTGTTCTCCAGGATACAGAGGTCTTGGGCAACGGTGTTGTCCTAACATTCGAACCCATAAAGAATGAAATTCTGTAATTTTTCCCGAAAAATACAAAAATTCCATGTTGTGTTCAGATCAGAGATGCTGGGTACTGCATGTCTGCCTTCTCCTGAACGTTTACCTGACAGCACACATAGGATGGATGATCTTCCGGAATGCAGAAACATCGGCTCACAGATAGAGCACGGAGAAATATCGAAAGACGGCAGAAGGATGGAATTAGAGGGAGAGAATGCTGCTGTGAGGAATAAAACGGCGGCTGATAATGCTGTTGTGTTCTGTAGGGGAAATTACAATCTCTGTACAATTTTGGGAAGGAAGACAACCCCAAAAATTTTGTACCCATGATTTTTCACGCTCTGTACGCACCGCCCTGTAACGAACAAACGTGCACCCTATTTTGGAATATGTACTCATGACAGCCACAATCGTTACTGAAATCTATGCACAATATTCGTTTGAAGATATCAGCGATCATAATCAGGAACTTCGTTTGCCCGGTATCTTCCGCGTTCGGGTGCCAAGTCTTTTTTTACCTGAAACTCAAACTCCCGAAAAAGAGCCTGGTTGTCAGACTAGATCTTATTGTTTCCGAGAAAATCTCCCGATATTACCGGTCCCGGCACAGTTTCGTAATCAGATCGGGTATCTCGACCACTGAACCGACGACATAGGTCGGTTTTACTTCGGATTTGTCAAGATCGGACATCTGGGTCTCGCCTGTCAGCACCAGAACGGAATCGGTTCCGGCGTATGCGGCCATCGCTATATCTGTATAAAGACGGTCACCCACCATCAAAGTTCTGCTTTTATCCGCGCCCATCTCCTCCGCTGCCATCTCCAGCATAAGTGAGTTCGGTTTTCCGATTACTGTAGGGACGGCCCCTGTGAGGTGTGACAGCATTTTTATGAACTGTCCGATGTCTACATCATAGCCGTCTTCTGTCGGACAGAGATCATCGGGATGGGTTGCGATGAGTTCCGAACCATCCATTATGTGGCGGTATGCCTTGTTAATCTTGTCGAATGTTATCGTTCTGTCAAAGGTCAGCAGTACTATGTCCGGATTTTCTCCGCAGTTCGGGACCCCCATATCTGCGATCTCATCGGCCACATCGGGTGTCGCAATCACGTACACATTCTTCCCGGCCCTCCTCTCTTTCAGAAATCTGACGGCAGCTGTCGTTGATGTCAGTATATTTTCCCTGGCAATCGGAAATCCCATCGATGTCAGCTTCTTGAAGTAGTAATCTCTTGTGTCGGAGGAGTTATTCGTAAGGAAAACGAACGGTATTTTTTCTTTTTTGAGAAATTTTATGAGGTCCTGTGCTCCGGGGATTACATTCCCGCCCTTGTACACGGTCCCATCCAGATCGATCATAAGCCCCGAAGGTCTCATTGTCTCACTCCAGATACCCGTCCCTCAGAATCCTCATTGTGGTTCTGAGTGCATCCCTCGACTCTCTGCTGTAAATACATGCGGCAGGATGATATGTAGGTATGAACAGCACATCTTTCCCCAAAACATTTATCGACATTTCTGTGTTGACTATATCGGCCATCTTCCCTTCGTATCCCAGAAGGTCCCTGCACGCAGATTTGCCAAGACCGACAATGACCTTTCTTCCCGACATTTCCCGGTCGAGAAACGGACGGCATGCGCCCATCTCCTCCTTCGTCGGGTCTCTGTTGTTCGGAGGTCGGCATTTCACCGTATTGGTTATCATCACCGCAGATCTGTCGATTCCTTCCTCTTCCATTATAGCATTGAGGATCTTTCCCGATTTTCCGACGAATGGTTTGCCGGAGAGATCTTCGTTCTCTCCCGGAGCTTCCCCGACGAACACAACCTGTGAACTCAGGTTCCCGCTGGGCAGGACTATGTTGGTGCGGTTCTCACAGAGTCTGCACAGTCTGCAGTCCGGCTCGGGCCTCACTGTCTTCCCCCCGCAATCTCGGAGCCTTTGATCAGAGATGTCAGAGAAACTCCGATTCCTGCAAGATTTTCCTTTCCTCCGCCTTCCCTGTCCACCACGGCCATGATTTCCTTCACGGACGCACCGTTTTCCCTCAGGATTTCTATCGCCCGCATGCTTGACCCCGCGGTGGTTATCACATCTTCCACAACCAGCACGTTTTCTCCCGGGACGAGATCTCCCTCTATGAGCGTTTTCGTGCCGTGGTCCTTTTGTTCTTTCCTTACCATGACATAAGGTATTCCGGTTTCCATGGAGAGTGCCGCCGCCAGCGGTATGGATCCCAAAACAATCCCCGCGATCCTGTCCGGATGCATGTTCTCGGTATGCATTTTCTCCGCCATCAGCCTGGAAGTCAGACGGAGAACCCGCGGATCGGTTATTGCCTTCTTTATGTTGACATAGTAGCCGCTTCTGGCGCCCGATGCCAGCGTGAACTCTCCGAACTGCAGTGCTCCGCATTCTTCCAGTGCCTTCGAAATTTCGCTCATTGTATCACCATGGCTCCTTCTTGAAGCCAAGCCTGTAACCTATTATATTGACTCCTCTGTGTATCGCGAACATAAGCACCAGTATGAAAACCAGCGATGCCAAATGCCACCCCTCCGCATACGTTGAGTACACCCAATGAGGAAAGAATACCGCCGTGACCAGAAACGCTCCGAATACGAAATCATACTGATCCAACACCGGTGCCTTTTGGCCTCTTTCCATGCCGAGTCTCCTTTTGATGAATGCTCCCGTCAGATCTCCGAGTATTGCTCCGGATGAGAGACAGAAAAGTATTCCCACGTTGCTCCAGAACGGACCGAATCCCCAATAGTTTCCAGGATCCCATATGGATGCTGCGCCTATCATAATCAGGCCGGCTGCAACCCCTGCAAAGATGCCTCCGAAAAGGCCTCTCCACGTTTTGCCGTCGCCGAATATCCTCTTTCCTCTCCAACTCCTCCCGAAGTCTACCTTCGTACCTCCGCCTACCGCAGCCGCTGCCGAATTCGGCAGCATCGCGGGTATGAACAGCCAGAGGCCGCCGAACATTATCGCAATGACTCCGACGATATCCATTGCCACGCGGAACGCAGATCCGCCGTATAAGCTTTGGCAGATACAAATGACAGCTTCAGATATTCGGGAAAATAGATAACTCTGTCAGACATATGCCCTTGCGTATGCTGATCCTTGACAGTTCCGCGCTGTTTTCCATGGAAGGACTTCCGGACGAAGAATTCATGTGCCCTCCGGGCGTGGTCGACGAGCTTGCCAGGCACAAAGACGGGAGGCTCGTATTGTGGGGGGATCTCCTGAGAATCTCGGACTGCACCAAAGAATCTATCATAAAAGTGAAAGATGCCGCAAGAAAAAGCGGAGATCTCGGAAGACTGTCCGATGTGGACATTGCGGTTCTGGCACTTGCCGCGGACACCGGCGGAACAATACTTTCCGATGACTACTCTATACAGAACGTATCCAAGATCATGGGGATGCCTTTCAGATCCGTCGGAACGAAAGGCATAACAAAAACGGAAAAATGGAACTACCGGTGCGTAGGGTGCGGGAAGTGGTTTAAAGAGAGACCCGACGAATGCCCGATCTGCGGTTCCGGTATGAAGGCCTGCAGGAAAAAATGATCACGGGAAAATACGTTTGCACCTGATGAGATTGCCCATGCGTCTCGGTCCGAGCATCTTCATGCATATTCCGGTCCTTCTGTCCGACCCGAAGGCAAAGATGTCTGCCATTCTTTTGTTGTATGCGGCAGTCTTCAGCGGCCTTCGGAATATCTTTTCACATTCGTTCTGATATTCCGTAAGGCTGCGGCCGTCCGCAATGCTGTCGGCGGCTGTTTCTCCGCATATCCTGCCTGCAATGATTGCCAATGGTATCCCTCCGCCGTTTACCGGTATAACTTGTCCTGCGGAATCACCCACAATCATGCCGTTGCCTGATACAAGTCTGGGCAACATCCCCTCGCTCGGAACATACTTTCCTTCCAGCTCAGTAGTCACCCGAAGACTGTGTTTCGCTCTGAATTTCTCGAAATAGTCGCTCAGAGTGCCGTTCGTAAACTTCGGTGAGAATCCGACTCCGACGTTGGCCTGCCCCTTTTTGGGAATTATCCAGCTGTACGCGCCCGGTGCTATACCTCCGAAGAACATCTGGACATACGGCTCAAAATCGCCGGATGCCTGCGCGGTGACGGCAGGATACGAGTTAACGTTTCTAGGCAGACCCAAAGACCTCGCGACTTTGGATCCGGGGCCGTCTGCGCCGATTATTATTTTGTATTCTATTTCGCCGACGGAAGTGATCGCTTTTCCGTTCTCCGTATTCTTGAAAAGACAGCCGGTGATCAGCTCGGCCCCCTCTTTTTCGGCTTCCGATATCAGGTGGCGGTCGAACCTATCGCGGTCAGTTGTGTAGCCGGTGAAATCCAGAAGTCTCTCCCTCCCCTTCGGATCGACCAGCTTTATTCCTTCGATCTCTCTCACTTTAAGATTATCCGGCATGTCAAAAAGAGAGGTTATGTCTCCGGCATTCGGAAACATTCCCGATATTTCTTCGGCGGATGGGATCAGTTCGCCGCAGCGCACCGGAACACCGACCTTCGGCCTCCTCTCAATTATTGTTACGCTCGCACCTTTGGCAGCTGCATATTTCGCCGCAGTCCCTCCGGCAGGCCCGGAACCTACGACCAGGATGTCGGTTTTGATCATCATGGAATCACCTGTTGCGGTTCACTATGTAATCCGAAAGATCCAAAAGAGACCTCTTGTACTCGGAGTCCCCGATTCCGTCGATGAAACTCCGCGCACTGTCCGCAACCGTCCTGGCTTTTCGGAGGCATCTTGGAACTGAATCCGTTTCTTTTATGAGTCTGACCGCTTCCCGGACATCCTGCCATCCAAGATCATTCCTACCAAAAAACTCTTTTATTCTGTCCCCGTGCACCGGGTCTTCCATTGCATATACGGTCGGGAGTGTCGGTTTGCCTTCCATTATGTCACTTCCTATCCTTTTTCCCGTGAACTTCTCATCGCCTGCAACATCCAGCGTATCGTCCACGATCTGAAACGCCATTCCTAACCCATGCGCAAAACTGCCGATGCTCTCAATTGTTTCCGGATCCGCGTCTGCCAGGAAAGAACCTATCTTCGCACCGCATTCTATGAGCTTAGCAGTCTTGCCTTCTATTATTTTCATGTAGTCCGCTTCGGTGAATTTGATATCATGTTCGAAATCTTTCTGATCGAACTCGCCCGCACTCATTGCCGCGGACGCGTCGACTATGTAATCAACGACTTCGTGCGACGCAGAACCGATCAGCCTGAATCCCAGTGCAAACAGAAAATCGCCGGCAACAATGGATTTGCTTATCGAGTATTTCTTGTAGGCTGCTTTTGCCCCTCTCCTCAGCTCGCCCTGATCGTTGATGTCATCATGAACGAGAGTTGCATTGTGTATTATCTCAATCGCTGCCGCGGCATCTATCGCTTTCTTCGGATCTGTCCCGCCGCATGCGTAGAACGACAGAAGACATACCGACGGTCTTATCCTCTTTCCGTTGGACCCCAATACATATTCGCATATCTCGGTCAGTTCGGGATTGCCAGACCTCACGGTGTTCCTCATAAGCGACTCCACTTTGTTCAGATCGTCGGAGACGGAGGAATACCAGGATTTATCCATTAGGCCTCCGATGTTAAGAATCTACTTAACTGTTTTCTATACCTG
The DNA here is from genome assembly GCA_031267895.1 of Candidatus Methanoplasma glyptotermitis. Classification (GTDB taxonomy): domain Archaea; phylum Thermoplasmatota; class Thermoplasmata; order Methanomassiliicoccales; family Methanomethylophilaceae; genus Methanoplasma; species Methanoplasma glyptotermitis. The sequence goes on along the minus strand of JAIRYF010000048.1, from coordinate 811 downwards.
GGTTCTGATGTTTTGCATGAATCCTAGGGCAACGCGATGCTGCGGGAGAGACAATTCCTGCATAGTGTACGGGTATCTTGTTCTGATCTGTTCGGCTGTGGCATAAAAACAACTTCGGTTCTGGGCTGTTCTGTCTGCGTCTGTATCTCCTTCCGCACAGCATATCAAAACATTACCTATCAAATTCATGCTTAAAACAGCGATTGGATCGGATGACGGCCGTGTGACTTCACTTCGGACTTTTCGTCGTCTGCTCTGTCGATTGCCGTATTTTCGATACCGGCGATGTACACCAGCCGGACGGAAATCCTGAGACAAGGATTACAATTTCGATAAACATGCGACGAGATTGCCGCTATGGCTGCATATCCTGCAGCCGGCGGGAGGCTCTCACGGCCGTAACCCATTTATCTCGGCCACAGCAACAGTACTTTGACTTCGCTTAGCATCTGATGCTCGGATTTCTGTTGACCCTGTACTTTGTATATCTGAATTCCAGAACCCGTTTTTGCGTATGCGCATTTCTCGGAAGAGAGTATTTAGGGATTCATAATTGCATATACGCAAGGAAAATACCAGTGGAGATATCAGGGAGTGATAAAATGGAGAAGTACCGCCGCAAATTCTGCGGCGGTATCTTCCGTGTTTGCATTTGAGGGGGGGGGGGAGGCAGAAAAGGAAATCGGTTACTGTTCTTCCTCATCCTCCTTCCTGCGTTTAATGAAGAACAGGAATATCCATGCAATTGCAATACAGACAAGGAACACTGCAATTATGAGAACAGGAATCCAATAAGATATACTGTTTTCAC
>JAIRYF010000047.1 GCA_031267895.1 Candidatus Methanoplasma glyptotermitis | reverse complement strand
ACCGGGACCGAGGAACGGTAAGAGAGAGCTGAGAACAGCATATGTACAGCGGACGCTTTGCGAACATTAATGAGAATGGACGTAATTGCGGGTACGCGGACCAACTTTTAATGGAATATCAGTCAAAGCCGTCGGTTCTGGCCAAAAGCCTCTATGAGGAGTGTAGGTATGTATGCCCGTTTCAGTTCCTCGAATTTCTCCGCAAAAGCTTTGGCTTCATCCAAGCTCCCAAAAATCGGGCTAGCCAGACAAGATGAGTGGGCCCGCCCGGATTTGAACCGGAGTCAGTAACTCCCGAAGCTACAAGGATACCAAGCTACCCCACGGGCCCGCCGGACCTCTCAATATTGTTTTCCGATAAAAGCGTTTGCAATATACAAGCGGATTTCGGACCCGGTTTCGATGCGGACTCCGCAACAGGAGCGATATACGGATGTGCTCTGCGATGTTCCCGCCGGAAGGGCCAGCATTCCGGATCTTTCAAATGCAGCGGTAATCCAAACTCAGATCATCTTTCTCAGGACATACTGAAGTATGCCGCCGTTAGACAGATATTCGATCTCTATCGGAACATCCGCCCTGCACATGGTATCAAACTCCAGCTTTTTGCCGCCGCGATAAGCTGTCACTCTGACGATACCTTTCGGTTTCAGGTCCTTCAGATATATGTCGAATACCTCGGATCCGTTGAGTTTCAGAGTTTCCGCGTTCTGTCCTTCGAGATACTGCAACGGAACTATGCCCATTCCCACAAGATTGGACCTATGGATTCTTTCGAATGATTCCGCGATGACCGCTTTGATTCCGAGGAGGTTCGGTCCCTTTGCCGCCCAGTCTCTTGAACTTCCCGTACCGTACTCCTTTCCCGCAAGTACGATCAGAGGTGTCATGTCCTCATCATACATTCTTGATACTTCGAATATCGTACCGTCTTTGTTCTCGGGAAAATATCTGGAAGAACTCCCTTCGGCATCCGGGGTCAGCCGGTTTCTGAGTCTTATGTTAGCGAATGTTCCTCTTACCATAACTTCGTGGTTTGCTCTTCTGGATCCGTATGAGTTGAAATCTTCTTCATCGACACCCAGAGATATCAGGTACCTTCCGGCATCCGATTTCGGGCCGAATGATCCTGCTGGAGAGATGTGATCTGTAGTTATCGAGTCCCCTAGCATGACGAGGCACCTTCCCCCTTCTATGTTCATTATCTCCGGCTCTTCGAACAGACTGTCAAAGAACGGAGGATTCCTTATGTATGCGGACTTTTCATCCCAGGCAAACAGAGGAGAATCACGGCCCCCGATACCGTTCCACCTGTCAGATCCGCTGAATATGTCTTTGTACTGAGATGAGAATGTATCCGAGGTGACGTAACGGTCCGTGAAATCTTTTATTTCCCTGTCCGTGGGCCAGATGTCTTTGAGATATATCTCTTTCCCATCGGCCGATGCGAGAGGTTCCGTCTCCAGGTCTATGTCTGCGCGGCCTGCTATGGCAAACGCCACTACAAGAGGCGGAGATGCCAAGTAGTTCGCTTTCACCAGCGCATGTATTCTTCCCTCAAAGTTCCTGTTGCTTGAGGCTATAGCTGCAACGGCCAAGCCGCCGGATTTTATTTCTCTGGTGACTTCGTCCGACAGCGGTCCGCTGTTCCCGATACATGTCATGCATCCGTACCCGCAGCACTGGAATCCCATACTGTCCAGATGGTCCTGCAGTCCGGAGTTCCTCAGATACTCGGTTACGGCTTTCGAACCCGGAGAAAACGATGTCTTAACGTGTTTCTTGGGTCTGAGTCCGAGTTCATCGGCCTTCTTTGCGACCAGTCCAGCGGCTATCATAACGGATGGGTTGGCGGTGTTCGTGCACGATGTGATTGATGCTATCGCCAGCGACCCGTCGCCCAATGAATCTCCGGAAGGTTTCCTCTGTTCTTTTATGCCAAATGCTTTAAGGACTTCTGAGAACTCTTTTTTCATGTCTCTGAGTTCTATGCGGTCCTGAGGTCTTTTGTATCCGGCGAGACACGGCCTAACGGTGGAAAGGTTCAGTTCCAGCATATCCGAGTACTCTGGTTCTCCGTCATACCACAGGGTCTGCTCTTTTGCATATTTCTCGACCGTATCAATGTGTTTGGGATTCCTTCCCGTGAGTCTTAGATACTCTATTGTCTTACCGTCTATCGGACAGTAGCCGACCGTTGCCCCGTATTCCGGGCACATATTTGCTATGGTCGATCTGTCGGCCAGGCAGAGATTCTGATATCCGGGTCCGCAGAATTCGATGAATTTTCCGACAACTTTCTTCTTTCTGAGCATTTGAACTATGGTCAGGACGAGGTCCGTGGCGTTGACTCCGGGGGAAAGTTTGTTCGTGAGTCTGAATCCCACTACCTCCGGTATTCTCATGTAGCTTGGCTGGCCCACCATTGCGGCTTCGGCTTCTATTCCTCCAACGCCCCATCCGACCACCCCGAGTCCGTTTATCTGCGTTGTGTGAGAGTCCGTACCGAAACAGGAATCGGGGTACGCCGTCAGACTGCCCCCCTCTTTTTTTACATGGATAAGCGGAGACAGGTACTCCAGGTTCACCTGATGGCATATACCGTTTCCGGGGGGGACTACTCTGAAGTTTCTGAATGACTTCTGTGCCCATTTGAAGAGCGCATATCTCTCACCGTTCCTGCGGAATTCAAGATCTTCGTTCAGGTCCCGGGCATCCGCACGGCCGGCGAAGTCGGTCTGTACGGAATGATCTATAACCAAATCTACAGAAACCTGCGGATTGATAGATTCGGGGTCTTTTCCCATCATCGAAACCGCTTCCCTCATCGATGCCATGTCTGTGACCGCCGCTCCGCCCGTGAGGTCTTGGAGCAGGACTCTTGCCGGCATCCACGGGATGTCTCGGCTGTCTGTACTCCCGGGACTCCAGGATGCCGCCGCTCTGACATCTTCGTCGGTTGCGGTTCCTTCACTTCGGTTCCTGAGCATTGATTCCGTTATGATCTTGATAGAATACGGCATCTTTTTGAGGTCCTTTATGATACCCTGTTTCTCAAGCTCCCTGAGACTGTATATTGTGACCTCACCCTCTTCAGTCTTCAACTTTCTGGTGCAATCGCCGATTCCCGCCATATGATGATCACGTCGCGTTGCCAATAAAAATCAGATATATTTAGTTTGACCAGCCGAGGCCGGCCCTGTGTTCCCGCCTGCCTGAGGATCAGTCATCCCATTCCCCGAAAAGCTTTGCAATACCCTGTTTGGCGGCGGACCAGCACGGAACACCACCGGTCAGTACTGCAACTTGGATCGTTTCGAGTATTTCTTCTTTGGTCGCACCGTAATTCTTGGCGACCTTTGCCTGAGGATATATGCAGTCTTCACACATCCTCACGGTCACGCACGCAAGCGCGACCAGCCTCTTGGTTTTTCTGTCAAGTGCCCTGTCTTCCGTCATGAATTTATCCATTGCGTGGAGATTTTCGAGGAATTCCGGGTTCAGTTCTTTTATGCACCTGAGCGTCCTGGGTTCGAACCCGCCCATTTCGGAACACATTTCGCAATAGTGTCTGCTTGGATCTTCGCATGACATGGCTGACAGATTGCCTTTAAGATATAAAGGAATACCACAGATACCCCGATTCGGGCAGGGTATCGGCGGATGTCTCTGTTCCGAATGCTAACTGGGCAGGGATGATTCGCAAGAACAGCGGATATTCTGAGAAAATTTGTCGGATATGGTTTGCACGGATGTCCCCCAACTCCCGACTCTGCAATAACAAGGATCCGGGACCGTATTGCGCACATGCGCCGGACACGAACCGGATCATATGCTCGGCATGTCTGCGCCGAATGCTTCCAGGATGAGTCTCT
>JAIRYF010000050.1 GCA_031267895.1 Candidatus Methanoplasma glyptotermitis | reverse complement strand
GAGGAAGAGAACTTAGAAGATTGGAATACAGACACCGAATACGTATAATCGGAGAAACAGAACACACAGCCTAACTCTTTGCGAATACGAACACAGGGAGACTGCCGCACCGGCGGCGGCCCTGTCGTTCTTTCATTCGCAAATATCAGGGGATTTTATTTATCATCTGCCTTCCGAGGGGACATCCGATATGTCCGTCAAAACCAGGAATCCAGGCTGCGCTGGCTTTTCTTCGCCTTTAGGTTTGCTCTGGAGGCGTCTATTTTGTCCAGGGTGTTCTCCACCCTCTCCGGGGAGAAGTCATATCCGGTGAGCATTTCCACCACCGCCTCTCTGTCTATCTCGGCGGGGCATGTGCTGTACCCGTCGGTATATTCGCCGCCGAGAAATATGTTCCGGATCTCCTGGTAATTCGGTATCTCTATGTTCATGTGCGACATCGCATGTTCGAGGTCTCCGCGGTCTCTGATAAGTTTAAGACCTTTTTTCGGACCTATTCCCGGAACACCGGGATTGAAATCGGTTCCGATCATAATACAGACATCCACAAGCTGCTCCCTCGTCACGCCCAGTGCATCAAGAAATTCATTAGATTCGATAACTTCTGTCTCGACATCCTTGTATTGATCCTTTCCGGGAATCTTTCTTCTGCCGGTTATGGTCATGTTTCTGACCAATGTCGGAGTTCCGAAGAGGATTGAATCGAAATCCTGAGACGCGGATGCCCAGACATCTCCCTTCATGCACATATATGCGGCCTGAGCCTCGCCGTCCGAAGGGGCATTTATAACAGGGAGTCCCAGATAAGAGATGAGTTCTTTTGACGATTCTCTGATCTCAGGTGTCATTCTGGATGTCTGCTGAGCTTTGGAGAATGCCTTTTTAAGGTCTCCCTCGTCCTTTGCAGTCTCCCATTCCGTCATTGCTTTGTCCCGCCTTTCTCTTCTTTCCGAGAGCGTTGCTTTCTTTAGATCGTGCGGTTTCCCGTCGAATACGAAAGAAGGTTCGATACCCTGTGCTATGAGGTTGGATGTTCGGTAAAGTATTCCGGACAGGTGGGAAGTGACTCTTCCGGTCCTGTCGCACAGCGGCGATCCGTCAGGCTGTCGTATTATCGAAAGAAACTGATATATTGTATTATAGGCGTCTATTGCGACGGTCTTTCCTCCGAGTTCGGATAATTCTGCGGTTTGGGGTTCGACAAGACCGGAAAGATTTACACCCATAACGATCACTCCGCTGCGTTGGGTCCGTATTTCTTCCAGAGAGATATCTCTTCTTTCATGTCTTTTGAACCGAACAGCGAACTGCCGGCAGCGAGAACGGTGGCACCCGCATCGGCGCATCTCTTACCTGTCTCTCTGTTGATACCTCCGTCAACGGATATTTCGAGACGGGGATTGTGGGCATCGGCATATTCTCTCAGGTATCTCATCTTGGACAGCCCCGTCTCCTGAAAACTCTGTCCTCCGAAACCCGGCTGCACAGTCATAACAAGAACGAGGTCCACCATATCGAGAAACGGATTCAGTTTCTTCACGGGGGTCCCGGGATTCAGAGTGATCCCAGGTTTAACACCCAGGTCTCTGATCCTCTTCAGAGTCTCTTTGACATTGCCGCCGGCCTCGACATGCACAGTGAGCATATCTGCGCCGCTTTTCGCAAACGCGTCAACATATCTTGCAGGTTTTTCGATCATGAGGTGAACATCGAAAGGCAGTTTTGTCACTTTCCTTATGGATTCGATCACAGGAGGTCCTATAGTGATGTTTGGCACGAACCTGCCGTCCATAACGTCCAGGTGCGCCCAGTCCGCGCCTGCGGATTCTATTTTTCGTATCTCATCTCCCAGCATAGAAAAATCGGCCGATAACAGAGACGGTGCTACCTTCGTCACATCCGGGCTATTGTTCTTCTCCGATTTATATTTTGAACCCGAATCCGGCGGCCGAGAGATATTTTTTTATCCGCGCTGTATTGTATGCCGGCGGATCGCCGTCTTGTTACGGAATTCTGGATACAGACCCGCCGGCACGCAGAATAACGCGGGCAGGAGATCTTCTCCGCACGCATCCGCCAAGAAACTAATATATCTCCTCAAGGAGATGGGTGCGCTATGGTATCGGCTAAGAGGGAGACCGCAAAGACATGCGATGTCGCGGATTGCGGCAAAGAGGCAGAGAGATCGATAAGTCTTAAACAAATCTCAAAATCGTCTCTTAAACTCAAAAATCCGGACGTAAGAGGCGTGCACCTCTGCAAAGAACACTACAAAACATTCAAAAAAGACACCAAGACGAGCAGAGAACTCGATCACTACTACTGACCGGGGATCAGATGCTGGATATCCTATTCCTCGGCACAGGGGCAAGCATTCCTTCGAGGGACAGGGGCATGCCGGCAGTGGCTGTGCGCTGCGGCACGGAGACAGTGCTGTTCGACTGCGGGGAAGGCACGCAGCGGCAGATGATGGTATCTCCGTTCTCGTTCATGAAGATCAAAGGGATCTTCATAACCCATATGCACGGAGACCATTTTCTGGGTCTTCCGGGACTGATACAGACGATGGGGCTGTCGGGCAGGAAGGAGAAGCTGTTCGTATGCGGGCCGGAGGGTCTCTCCGATGCGGTAAATACGTTCCTTTCGATCTGCGAAGGGGAGATAGGATATGATTTGGAAACAATCGATATGGTATCAGGGGACAGACTAGCGTTCGGCGGATTTTCTGTGACAGCATTTCGTACGGAACACACGGTCCCGTCCCTGGGTTATAAATTTACAGAAAACGAGTCCAGAGGCAGGTTCGACAGGAAAAAAGCAGCTGCACTCGGCATTCGTCCGGGTCCTGATTTTTCAAGACTGCACAGCGGGGAACCGATAGGAGATGTGACTCCGGACATGGTCATAGGACCGCCGAGATCAGGGTGCAGCGTTGTGTATTCGGGCGATACCGTCCCGTGCAGAGAACTGTCCAGTGCCGCAATGGGAGCGGATGTGCTGATACACGAGTCCACATTCTCCGGAAAAGAATCCGAACTGGCCGAGACACACAGGCACTCAACGGCCGTCCAGGCGGCCGAAACGGCCAGGGACTGCGGATGCAGGGTCCTGTTCATGGTACACACCAGCAACAGATATGATATTAAGGATACCCTCGCAGAAGAGGCGGAAAGAATTTTCGCAGATTCGCTGATCCCGGATGACATGACTCTTTATAGGGTTTCGAAAGAAGATATCAGATCAGTTTGAGGATGTCTGCGTTTGTAACGATGCCGACAACCTTCCCCTTTCTGGCAACGAGTACCGCGTTGCAGTTGCTCATCATTGATGCGACTCCGGACATCGGAGTATTCTCGTTCACCAGCGGAAAGGAGTCATCCATCATGCTGGAGATTATGGTTTCTTTCAGTTCGTCCATTGTCCTGCCTCTTCTGAGCATGTCGAATATGCTCTTTTCGGAAAGACTTCCGACAGGTATGTCTCCGGACAGAACCGGCAGCTGTGAAAACCCGGTTGATTTCATAAGTTCCGTTGCGGAATGCACCCTTTCGTCGCTTTGAATCGTGATGACATGCTTGGAGGCGACATCGATTGCTTTCGTGTCCTCCATGCTTGTCTGACGCATCTTTTCCAGAGCCTCAAAGATTGCCGTTACCGTGTCGTAGCTTGCCGAGATGGTCCCTCTTTCGATCTTTGCGATGGTACTCTGGCTCACGCCCGATTCCCTTGCAAGTTCAGTCTGGGTGATATCGAGGTTTTTCCTCAGTTTGCGTATTTCGGATGCGGGGGGGAATTTCACAGTAATGGAATAAAATACGCATATATGAATATATGTTCTCCAACCATTTTATAAACAAGGAAACGCTAGTCTCTCATATTAGCACATGGAAAACGGTGCATCAGGAAGGAATGAAAGTGGTCAAAAAGAAGAACATTTACGTGGGCGGTGTCGACGAGATGCCGCTTCCTAAAAGGAAGATCGAGATAGTCGAGAGAAAGGGAATAGGCCACCCGGACAGCGTTGCCGATGCGCTTGCCGAAGAAGTCAGCAAGTCGCTGTGCAGAATGTACATCAAAGAGTTCGGACATGTTCTGCATCACAACACCGACGAGACTCAGATAGCTGCGGGACAGGCGGCACCCAGATTCGGCGGCGGTACCGTGATTGATCCGTCTTATATTCTGCTGGTGGGGCGTACGACGACCACAGTAGAGAATGGAAAAGATATCAAAGCACTTCCGTGCAAGCCCACGGCTCTGCTGGCCGCCAGGAAATATCTCGACAAGACTTTTCCGAATTTGGATGTCGACTCCGAAGTCGTGCTTGATGCGAAATTGGGCATGGGCTCGGATGACCTCACCGGCGTGTATAAAGCGTCCGGACACCTGGCAAACGACACCTCTTTCGGCGTAGGGTATGCTCCGTACTCAATAACAGATAAACTTGTACTCAAAACCGAGGAATACATAAACGGAAGGCTCAAGAAGAAGCTCCCGGAGAGCGGACAGGATGTCAAAGTCATGGCATCAAGAGTCGGCAGCAAGATCACAATGACGGTGGCCTGCGCGATGATCGATAAGTACATCGACGATCCCGCCGCATACAAGTCTGCGGTGGAGCAGCTGTACGGCGCAACACTCGACAATGCACTGAAGGTCATTGGGTCGCAGAAGGTGGAGGTGGACCTCTTTGTAAACACCGGCGATGACTATAAGAGGAAAGTATTCTATCTTACGTGCACAGGAATGTCTCAGGAAATGGGGGATGACGGATCTGTCGGAAGAGGCAACAGATGCAACGGTCTCATCACTCCGTACAGGCCAATGTCAATGGAAGCAACATCGGGAAAGAATCCAATAACACACATAGGAAAGATATACAACATAATGTCGAAGCTCATCGCTGATGATGTCGCCAAGAATGTCGGAGGAGATGCCGAAATACGCACAAGAATTCTCTCTCAGATCGGAAAGCCGGTTTCCGAACCGCTGAATTGTTCGGTAGATATAGTTACCAAAGGAGCGGACTCTGACCCCAAACTTTCGAAATGGCAGTATGATGCGGAGGCTATTGCCGAAGATTGGCTGGATAACATAGATAAGGTGACAGAGCTTATCGTGGACGGGAAGGTCAGGACATTCTGACGTTCTACCGGAGGGTGAGAATTGAAGATAATGGAAGTTCCGCAGTTCGGGCCGATGTTCAGATTCACTGATGCGAGCATATATTGGGCAATCTATACACTGTCCGACGGCAAAAGAATGGGCAGGAAAAAACTCGCGGAGCTGGTCGGCATCGGCGAGGGCAGCATGAGAAGGATCATCGATACTCTGAAAGAATGGAATTTCATCACAGTCAAGCAGACTGGCATAACGATAACGAAAGCAGGTCAGGCATTTCTCAATCAGATTCCGATAAGAGTCGTGAATGTGGATCTGGGAGACTCGACTGTGGGAGCGTATTCCCAGAGTATTCTGGTTATGGGTGTTTCCGACAAGGTGTACAACGGGATGCAGCAAAGGGATGCCGGCATCAAGGTCGGGGCCACAGGCTGCACGACAGTCGTTATAAGGGAAGGGGCACTCATGATCCCGCCGGATTGGAACATAGATGAGAAGAATCCGGATCTTGCGTACAAGATACGCAAGGACACAGGCATAACTCAGAATGATATCATTATCGTAGGGAGCGCAGACACGAAGATCCTGGCAGCGGAAGCGGCCATAAACGCCGCGTTCGAACTCGTCTGAGGCGTTTGCCATAGGTAAGAAAATGAAACATCTGCTCAACTACTCCGTCTGTCAGCCTCTCTGCGAGCTCCCTCGCGGCGGAGAAGGCCTGAAAGACATAGGATGCGACGGAATAGAGCTTTTCGTTCTGTTCGAAAGGGTTCCGCAGGAGTATAGGTGTTTCTCTCCGTCTGTACATCTCCCATTTGCTATCGACTGGTACAGCGGGTGGACAGGCAGGGCAGATACGGAAGAATTTGACGAAGATAACGTCAGGTACGTGATGTTCGGGAGAGACAGAGAAGAGATCGCCGATAACATAAGATCTGCGATCGCATACGCATCGGAAATCGAACCTGCATACGCCGTGCTGCACGCAAGCAACACCAATCTGGATGAAGTAATGTTCAGAGAACAGACAGACAACAGCAGAGAGATACTCGGCGGATTCTGCGAGATGATGAATCAGACTGTCGCGGGGTTCAGAGGAAACGAACCGCCGGTAAAGCTGGCGTTCGAGAACCTGTGGTGGCCGGGGCTGAAACTGCTTGACAGATGGGAATATGAATTTATGGCATCCCGTCTGGAATTCGACAACTGGGGATTCTGTCTGGACACCGGACACATGATGAACACGCTGCCGGACGCGTACGAAGAACAGACGTGTGTGGACCGGCTGCTTGAGATATTCGAAAGATACCCCGATGACATGAAAGAACGCATAGGCACCGTACATCTTCACGCGAGCACGAGCGCGGGATACAGAAACTCGTTTGAGCCGAGGGAGAGACCGCCCGGAGAAACAATGCAGGAAACAATTTCCAGATCGTATCCGCACATAAAGATGATAGACCAGCATAAGCCGTTCTCAAGCGGAGGGTGCAGACTGCTGATTGATGAACTGTCCCCGGACTTTGTCACGCATGAGATGATGGGATCCAGTACAGAAGATACCATAAGTGATTTTATCCGGCAGCGTTCGCATTTTGAGGATCGGGAGTCGGATTCCCGTCGTTGTCTCTGACGGGGTCAATCGGGCGTAAGTGTGAAACCGGGTTTGAATGATATGCTCAGTTCTGTCAGCCGTGCGATCCGCGAATCATGTCCGGAAACGGAAAAGCACGGACCGCAAAGGCATTTTTATTTTTCCCCGGTGCCGATTCGAGCCGTCAGACGGATTTATGACAATATTCGGGAGAAAAATATTTTGCACCCGGCTAAGAGATACGGGAAGCTATCGGTTAACACAGGAAATCTGAATGATGACAGAGAGCGATCATCTGTACCGCACTGTGTAAGGCTGTGATTCCAGGCATAGCCTGAATGTCAGCATGCTGATCATGACGAATCTTATAAATAATACTTCAATAATGGACTTTTCCAGAGGAATAAATAATGGCACGTTTCAAAGAGGCTGAGCACAGGCTCCTCGACAAATCCGTCTGCATGAGCTGCTATGCAACAAACCCGAAGAAAGCGGACAGATGCCGCAAGTGCGGATACAGCAACCTCAGACCCAAGGCTAAAGAGAGCAGAAAACAGTAAATCGGTCTTTCCGGCCTGCTCTGCACAGAGGTCTCGTGCCTTCGCTCATTTATTTAATATAGTTTGCTGACGGTTGGAGATGCCATCCGGTTCCCGGAAGGTAAGATCATGAGGATTCTGATAGTGGACGACAATGCTGCCCTCCGAGATATTCTGGCGGAGGTCGTCTCCGACGCAGGTCATACGGCGGAGAAGTCACCGTCGGTCGATGCGGCACAGTCGTGTATCGGTTCGTTCGATCCCGACGTTATCCTTTTGGACATCGACATGGACGGCGGGCGCGGACTTGTCCTTCTGGACATGATGCAGAAGAATACTTCTGCCGCCGATATTCCCGTCATACTGATCAGGAGCTGGAACAGACAGATACCTCAGGATAATTCGATGATAAGGGGGTACATTGACAAGCCATTCACCGGATCTGATGTTTTGGATAGCATAAACGGGATACAGGATCGAACGCCCGGAGAAAAAGAAACAGCGAAAACCGCAGACGAACCAGAAGAATCGGAGAACAATGCGCCGAATGTCACTCTCGCAGACGGGGGGATTGTTTTCGGCAGATCTTATATCCTGTTCCAAAGTATTTCTGACAGAATATACAATCTCATTCGCCGGTTTGGTGATGAGGGATACAACGTTTTGGTTGTAACGGCAAAGAAGAAAAAAACAATAATCGAGAGGTTCAGGAACAATGATGTCAGGGCACTGACGATGAGAATCAAGCCTCTGAGCGGTTACCTTGACGTATATGGATTAGGGACGATGATCGATACCGTCACCGAGTTTGTGAAAAGCTGCGAAAGGCCGGTTGTCGCGTTCGATGACCTCAACAAGATCATCAGCAGAAACGGTATGAATTCCGTACTGACATCTCTGCATCAGCTGGTCACCGAAGAATACGGTAAGGAAGTCACATTTCTCGTTTCGGTGGACCCTAAGGGGTTCACCGTGAAGGATAAGGAGATATTGCTGAACCACATGACACATTATGATCCAATCGGGGAGTAAACATGAAGATCGAAAAGGTATGGGCAAGAGAAGTTCTGGACTCCAGGGGCAACCCGACCGTTGAGGCAGAACTCACCGTAGGCGGGAAGAAGATAACCGCGATAGCTCCGTCCGGAGCATCCACAGGTACATGGGAAGCTCATGAACTCAGGGACGGCGGGAACAGGTATGGGGGGAGAGGTGTCCTGAAGGCGGTGGAAAACATAAGAGGCGAGATATCCGGTGCCCTGATCGGTATGGATCCGTCAGACCAGAGGGCGATTGACTATGCCCTCATTGATCTTGACGGCACAGATAACAAAACAAGGCTCGGCGGCAACGCAACAGTCGCGGTTTCGCTGGCCGCCCTGAAGGCAGGTGCGTATTCACTCGGCAGGGAAGTTTATGAACATATGGGGAGCTGCGTGACGCTTCCTTCCCCTATGTTCAACATAATCAACGGCGGGAAACACGCGGGGGGAAATCTGAAAATACAGGAATGCATGATAATTCCTGCCGGTGCCGAGACATTCTCGGAATGTCTGAGGATGGCGTCAGAGGTGTACGCAGAGCTCAAATCCATACTCGGAAAGAAATACGGGGCCGGAGCCGTTAATATCGGCGACGAAGGAGGCTTTGCCCCTCCGCTGGAGACCGTCGGGGAGGCACTGGAGACCATAATTTCAGCGATATCAGGTGCGGGGTACATTCCGGGCGATGATGTGTTTCTTGCGATAGATGCCGCATCATCGGAATTTTACGACAGCGGCGTATACGAGGTGGACGGCATGAAACTCAGTGCGGGAGAACTCGCGGATCACTATGCCTCTCTGGCAGATGTGTTCCCGCTGATAAGCATAGAGGACCCGTTCTTCGAGGATGATTTCGATACCACGGCAGAATTGACATCAATGATAGGAAACAGGGTGCAGATTGTCGGGGACGATCTCTTTGTGACCAACACAAACCGACTGTGCAAAGGCATCGAAATGGGTGCCGCGAATGCCCTGCTCCTCAAAGTCAATCAGATCGGCACCGTCACCGAGTCAGACGACGCGGCCAAAATGAGCTTGGACAACGGGTATAATGTGATAGTTTCTCACAGGTCCGGGGAGTCGGAGGATACGGTAATATCAGATTTATCGGTGGGCTGGGGATGCGGAGAGATAAAGACCGGTGCTCCCGCAAGAGGCGAGCGCACCGCGAAGTACAACAGACTGCTGAGGATCGAGGAAGAACTGGACTCGAAAGCAGTCTTCGCCGGTAAGAAAGTGTTTGGATTGTGATAACGTGGAGAAACTGTTCATCGCAGATGAGAAGGATGTCCGCAAGGGGTATACAATGGATGTGTACTTCGAGCGCACCAAAAAGATACTGGAATCATGCGGACTTTCCGACACGGAAGTATGTGCGGAAATCACGGGAAGTTCTCTTCCCAGAGGATGGAAGTGGGCCGTATTCTGCGGACTCGAAGAGGTCATAAGGCTTACCGAGGGTCTTCCGATATCCATCTCTGCCGTCCCGGAAGGTACGGTATTCAGGACAAGAACCGCGGATAGTGTCAGGGTGCCACTGGTCAACATCTTCGGGGCGTATACCGATTTCGGTGTGATGGAGACGGCGATTCTCGGGATGCTCTGTCAGCCTTCGGGAATAGCCACCTCTGCGGCGCGCACCAAGATAGCGGCCAAAAACAAGACAGTGCTTGCATTCGGGAACAGAAGGATGCACCCTGCCATATCCGGGGTTCTGGACAGGTCCTCGTACATAGGAGGCTGTGACGGCGTTTCATCAAGGATAGGAGGGGACATAATCGGACAGGAACCTATAGGGACCGTACCTCACGCGCTGATGCTCCTGATGGGCAGCAACGATGCCGCATTCAAGGCCTTTGACCGAGTGATAGAAAAAGATGTCCCCAGGATAATGCTTATAGACACCTTCTCGGACGAAAGAACCGCAGCTCTGGAGGCATGCAGGTCTGTGAATGATCTCAAAGGAGTAAGACTGGACACCCCCGGTTCGAGGAGAGGCAATTACAAAGAACTGATAAACGAAGTGCGCTGGGAGCTTGACATGAACGGGCACAGAGATGTGGACATAATAGTCTCCGGCGGACTGGATGAGGTTTCGATAGCAGAGATAGTGGATACGTCAGTGTCGGGATTCGGAGTGGGAACATCGATAAGCAACTCCCCCACATTGGACTTTTCCATGGATCTCGTGGAGAAAGACAGACGGCAGATCTCGAAAAGAGGTAAGTTCGGAGGAAGGAAGTACGCGTACAGATGTCCGAGGTGCTTTGAGATGGGAGTCTCGCTCAGACCAGATGACACGATATCCTGCGGCTGCGGTTGCAGCATGGAAATGGTCGAAAGAGAGATACTCCGCAACGGCAAGAGGGTTGGAAAGGAAAGGACACCTTCGGAGATCCGGGAATCAGTATTGGAGCAGCTGAGAACAGTTGGAGAATTGTAACGCCTTTTCTGGTCGTTTCCGCCGAAAAATTGCTGATAAGTAATATTTAAAAATTTTCCAAATGGAAACCATGTTTTCCGCATCATCCCGGGGAACTATAAATAGGACTGAAGAAGGATCGACAGAAAGCTTTTATCCCCACTCATCATAGACGCAACCTGCGCTTCTGTCGCACATTGGATGGGCCCTG
Source organism: Candidatus Methanoplasma glyptotermitis (assembly GCA_031267895.1). Classification (GTDB taxonomy): domain Archaea; phylum Thermoplasmatota; class Thermoplasmata; order Methanomassiliicoccales; family Methanomethylophilaceae; genus Methanoplasma; species Methanoplasma glyptotermitis. Next base: position 4,353 of record JAIRYF010000050.1, on the reverse strand, counting down.
TGACGGTGGATGCAGCGCAAGATAGGAGCAGACTATCGTGAGTTGCAATATTACACCAAATGCACCGATTCCGTGCGAGAAACCCCGAATCCACACGCTGGATAGCGTAGGTCCGGGGTCTATGATGAAGATTTACTGTGCCTGCGGAAGGATAGTTGACCTTGACATAAGAGAAATGAAAATAAAACTCTCTCTCAACAAAGATATCGAGTGCACTGCGTGCAGGAATGCACGTATATCCAGAGACATCGACTGCCTCAATGGATTTTTCAATGAGGGTGAAATTACGGAAGGAGATTCTGTGTCTGATATTCCGGCGTAAAATCGCTGTAACCGGAATAACACTAAATTTTAAGTTCGTATATCACGAGGGGATGTGCCACAGACGGGGTTTGTTCCGAGAAACGCAGTCTGTCAGGCCGTCTTTCTTTTAGCTTTGATCCCAACGGGTTTCCCGGCTGCCGAAGCCTTCTTGGTGCTCTTCCCTGCGGATGTCTTGCGGGGTACTTTTCCGCGTGTCTCACAGTTGGGATTTATGCATTCTTTCGAACCGTTGAACATTATGACCGGAGAACCGCACTTCTCGCATCTTTCGCCGATGGGAGTTATTGTGCCTCTCGGTCTGAGCGGATATGTCTGAGTGCATTTTGGCCATCCGGAGCATCCGGCAAAACGCTTCCCCGCCTTTGAATATGTGATTCTCACAGTTCCTTCCCCGCACAAAGGGCATAGGCCGAGATTGTTTCTCTCGACATTGCTGCTGCACTTCGGGTCTATGCACTGAAGAGACGGGGGCATGCCTTTCCGTATGATTTTCAATTGGGCCAGACCGCATTTCGGACATGCTGTCTCGGTGGTCTGTATCAGGGCACCTCTCGGGAGCGGATACGCGCGCGTGCAGTCCGGATAGCCGTCGCATCCTATGAAATTGCCGTTCTTGGACTTTTTTATAGTCATATTATTGCCGCATGAGGGACAGATACCTATAAACTGCTGTGTTCTCAGTGCAGATTTTATTTCATCGCCTATCTGCTCTTTCTCTGAAGATATCTTCCCTACGACCTCGAACAGCATATTCTGCGATTCTCTGACCACGTTCTCGAGAGTATTGTTGCCCTCGCTTATGTCAAGCATGTCAGATTCCAGTCTGGATGTCATCTCAGGCTCGGTAATCCCTCCGCCGTGTTTCTCCAGAGATTTCGTCAGGGCCCTGCCGCTGGCGGTTGGTATCATGTAGTTTCCTTGGACATAGTTCCTTGAGAACAGCTTGCCTATTATGTCGTGCCTTGTGCTCTTGGTGCCCAGCTGAAGTCTGTCCATTTCCTGGATAAGAGACCCCTGGTTATACCTGTACGGGGGTTTTGTCTCCGAATCCTCCATGGTCTTGGATCTGACATCGATTTCATCGCCGACATTCAGTTTCGGCACGCGTGTCTCGGCAGTCTTAAGATATTTTTTGTAATATTTTTTCCATCCCTGCTCCTTCTGAACGTATCCGCGTGCCTTGAAAATCTCTCCGCAGACATCTATTTTGCATATGGTTTCTTCAGCCGATGCATTGGGACCGACGGTCGCGAGGAATCTTCTGACTATGAGTTCGTAAAGTTTCCACTTGTCTCCTTTCATTTTATCCGAACTTGCCCCGGCGGTTGGATATATCGGAGGGTGGTCGGTGGTCCTTCTCTTGCCTCTGGACGGAATTATCTTCTCCTGTCCGAGTATCTCCTCAACCTCATTCTTGAATTCCGAATCCCGAAGTTTCTCGAGGACACTCCTCAGACCGAGACTCTTCGGATACTCGGTGTTTTCTGTACGGGGATATGATATGTATCCTCCGGTGTATAGGTCTTCGGCAAGCTTCATAGCTGCCGCTGGAGGTATGCCGATCTTGTTGGCCTCCACTTGCATCATTGTCGTATCAAAGGGTGCCGGACGGTATTCTTCCTTGGAAGAAACATCGTAAGACACCACTTTTCCTGTCTGCGCGTCGGCAATGACAGACATGATCTTCTCTGCTTCCTCCTCATCCCAAAATGGGTTTTTCTCATGATCCCCTTTGAACGCGAGCATCCCGAATTTTCCCGAGATGTTCCAAAACGGAACGGGAACGAAACTCTCTATTTCTTCGTGACGATCCACAAGAAGCTTCAGAGTGGGACTCTGGACCCTTCCTACAGACATAAAGTTCTTCCCCACCTGTCCGGACGACAGCGATATCAGTCTCGTAAGAACTGCACCCCATGATAAATCAACGATCTGTCTGGTCTCTGCGGCATCTGCCAGTTTCATGTCTGGCACCGTCAGTTCGGAAAATGCTTTTTCCACTTCTCCCTTGGTCAGCGCGCTGAATTTCGCGCGCCTGACCTTTGACATATCAGCACTCACGGATCTGACTGTCTCCATTCCTATGAGTTCTCCCTCTCGGTCAAAGTCAGTGGCTATTATGATCTCATCCGAGGTCTTCGCGAGATCGTCAATCCTGCCGAGTATAGACTTTACCTTAACTTTCTTGACCGGTTCGGCGTAGACCATGTCTGCAGGGGACACCCCCGCCCAGTCGTTATACTCATCCGGATAATCCAGCTCTATGATATGGCCCCTGAGACTCACAACAGTGTAATCGTCTCCTCCGGCCTCGAATGTTATGACGGTGACACCCCCTTTCGATTCGGAATGGGACTTTCCGTCAGATAGGATCGTGGAGATTCTTCTCGCGGCGTTTGCCTTCTCCGTGATAATCAGTTTTCTCATCCGTCCCGGCGACAACGTAGGCATTATTTAATCATTAACTCGGAAAGCTGTGTTTGTCAGTTGTCTGTCTTTCTTTCCGAACACCAAACACGGGAGACTGCAACGTATGCGGAAGTCTTCCTTTTCTCGGGTATCTCCGCGTAAATCCCCTCTTGCGGAAATGGCACCGGCATCTGCACTTTGATGTCCGAACTCCTCTGCATTTCCGGCTCTGTGCATCCGGACACATACGTGTTCCGGGTCGGTTCGGTGCAGATGTATCGGGTTACCGCATGTAAATATGCCTGAGAAAAAGTCGGATCGGAGAAAGATACGGAAAGATACCGGCACCACAGAAATACTTACGGGACATGGTTACGCGGCTACGTATTCTACATATACGAAGACATGAATACAGTGTCGAGCGCCGTAAGATACGGCAATCGTACAATAAGGAGAAAAACTTATGAGTATCAAATCCTCAAGAGGAATTGCCTCTTCCCGCAGGACTACTACGGGGGGGGGGGGAATTCTAAATTCCCCGGCCGTCTGAATATAACTGTTTTGTTTGCTGTTGCTCTGTTTCTCGCGGCGGCATTCTTTGTAACATCCTCTGAACAAAATGAGTCGGATGCCGTCTCCGGGAACGCAGGCCCTTTGACATGGGACCTTACGGGTAACACTCTGACGATAGGCGGTACCGGCGCAATGCCCGATTATTCGGATACCAATCGACCACCATGGTACAACCACAGATCTAGCATAGCAAACGTTGAGATCGGATCAGATGTGGTCTCCATCGGTGTCTACGCATTTTCCGATTGCGCAAACGTGACACACGTTGACCTCAACAATGTGGCATCCATATCTAGCAGTGCATTTCAGAATTGCACCGGCCTGACATCTATTGATCTCAGCAACGTGACACATCTAGACACCATGTCATTTATTAGCGCCGGCCTGATATCTGTTGATCTCAGCAACGTGACATATATGGGCTCCAGTGTACTCGCTAGTTGCTCTAACCTGACATCCGCGACATTACCAAACATCGCAAGCCTCCCCGCTGGTACATTCTGGCAATGCACCTCACTGGAATTCATCGAAATACCAAATAGCGTGACATCCATCGGCGTCGGTGCATTCCAGGACAGCGGCCTGGTATCTATTGTTATTCCTGATAGTGTGGTGACCATAGCTAGCCAGGTATTCTGGACTCCCGACCTGACATCTGTGACAGTAACAGTAGGAGGCACAGGTCCTGTCGCGAACGGAATCATAGAGAAGAGTTTCAAAAAAGGTGCGTCGGCGGGTAACTGGATGCTCACCTCTTTTGACCCTTATACCACTCCTGTCTTAACGTCTCTTACGCTCGCAGGTATCACAAGTGTGCAGTATGATCCCAACGGTACCCCAGGCATAGCAGGAGCCCCGGGAAGAGAACTGCATTATGACGATGCCGATTTTCTATGGGATGCAGGTACGTCTACCTGGATGGTTGCCTTCACCGTATCCGGAACCGTAACGGTAGTCGGACCGGCATCCAATGCCGGTGTCCCCGTGACTCTCGGATCGTACACTGCGAACACTGACGCAAGCGGAGATTACGTCATAACCGTTCCT
>JAIRYF010000032.1 GCA_031267895.1 Candidatus Methanoplasma glyptotermitis | reverse complement strand
TTGCGATTACGGCAGTCATCAAGACCGCGATCATCGTTTTCATGTTCGATGTTTGATACATTCATATTCCTCGGCCCGTCCGAACTGCCGTCGAAAGGGTACCGTGAGGATATTGTGCGGGTAAGAATAATAAGTACGATGTTAACGCAAGACCGATGTTAACTGGGGGTTAATGGAGTGTTAACTCGGTGTTAATTTTGTTACTTTCTGACTATCTGGCTAGGGTATAATTAGACTAGATAGAATAAGTATAAGTTAACAAAGTTAACAAAAACAATACTGTGGATAAATGATACACTGTCTCATCCACTTCTGCTGTTGGTGTAGAAAACTAATCTGTTTGTGAAAATGACATCTGGCTAGTGAAATTGGTGGGCCTATCCGGATTCGAACCGGAGTCAATGGCTCCCAAAGCCACAAGTATACCAGGCTAGCCCATAGGCCCACAGACACTTGATAAATAGGAGGGTATTAAGGTTTGCCGTCATAAATCAGATATTTCTTTATTTCTTCCATGAGCAGGCTTACGGCGTGGCCTCTGTGCGATATCTTATTCTTTTCGCCGATTGGGATCTCCGCAAACGATTCTGTGCCATTATGACTGAATATCGGATCGTATCCGAAACCTTCCGTGCCTCTGCTTTCTTCGAGGATCGTGCCGCCGCATGTTCCCGTGACAATTATGTCATTTCCGTCGATGTTACATCCTATGCAGCATTTGAACACGGCAGACCTGTCGGCAGCACCATCCATAAGTTTCAGTACACCGCCGTTGCCTATTGTCTTCTGGACGTATGCCGACCAGACCCCGGGGAACCCTTCAAGGCAATTTATGAAGAGGCCGGAATCGTCTATTATGAAATTAGATATGCTTTTTTTCTTCAGTTCGTACATGCCCTTTCCGACAACCTCTTCCAGTTCGGAGGACTGAACTTCGTCGTACGGTATCTTTGTGTGCACTGTCTCCACCCCAAGTCCGTCAAAACAGTGCCTGTATTCTTCGACCTTTCCCGGATTTGATGTTATTATGCTGAGTTTCATGTGTATCTTCCCCTGCCCTCGATCTCCTCGATTTTGCGGAGCAGTTTCTCGGGTTCGTTTTTGGTCTCAGTATAAGATTTCATGAGCCGGGAAAAGGCTTCCGAAAGGTCAGGATGTGCCGAGACAAAGGATCTTTTCAGAAGATGCATATCCACGCCCATATCCTCCAGCTCCGCATTGGTTTTTCCCATGGAGAAATCAATAAGACATATTTTTCCGTCCTCGGTCAGGATCATGTTCGATGTCGTAAGGTCTCCGTGACATATTCCTGAGTTGTGAAGGTCTGCCGCTGCCTCGCCTATCATTACACATATATCCGTCGCGGAAGAAGGGTTCTGTTCCAGTTTGTCTTTGATTTTTGTGCCTCTGATGTTCTCCATCGTTATTGAAAATTTTTCAAGATCGATATCATAGATCACAGGAGTCCTGACTCCTGCCCTTCTTGCCTCCCTGATTAGTCTGGCCTCGTTCTTTGTCCTGAAGGAACGGATCTCAGAATCAAGTCCGGAAACTCTGTACCTCTTGGGCGACCTTACTTTGACCAGGGCGTCTCTTCCCAGAAAATGAGTGGCGTATATCTCTGCCTCGGCCCCTTTGGCTATCGGTGCGATATCATCCATACGTGTGAAACCGCGACCTTGTGTAAATAAATACCCTCAATACGATGACATCCTCCATGAGATATACAATAACTGGAGACAATCTTCAGTTTGTGAATATTCAGATGGAAGAAAAAGAGATTTTTCAATCCGTAGCCGGGTGCATGGCTTATATGACCGGCAACATGGTCATGGAAGCAAAAATGAACGGAGGGGTCATGAAGGGACTCGGAAGAGCCCTGTCCGGAGCATCGCTCTTTCTGGTGGAATATCAATCCAAGGGCGGTGCCGGAATAGTCGGACTGGGGGGAGCGGCACCTGGCAAGATCATCGATCTTGATGTCGGAAAGGGCAAATGGATTGTCCAGAGGACGGGATACCTGGGATCTCAGACAACCGTCGAGCTCAGACTGGCATTCCAGAAGAAACTGGGTAACATATTCTTCGGAGGAGAAGGTTTCATACTCCAGGAGCTAAGCGGAGAGGGCGTAGCGTTCATCGCAGCATGCGGAGATTTCAATATCATCGATCTTAAACCGGGGGAGCAGTATAAAGTCGCCACAGCCAAGGCCGTCGCTTGGCAGGAATCCGTAACCTACGACATAACCGCGACCGGAGGGATCAAGACCGCACTGTTCGGAGGGGAGGGATTCTTTGTAACGACCCTCACAGGGCCCGGGAAGATAATGATACAGTCGATGACGCTTGCAGAACTCGCACGTTCGCTGATACCATACATTCAGCCAAACAGATGAGGTGAATCATATGACATACGCAGGAAAGACAGGACGGAACAGCGTGCTCGGATCGGCGATTGCGATTCTGCTGCTCGCGGCAGCTGTAGTTGTGATTGTGGTATATGTTGCTCTTAATCCGGACATACTTAAGAGTTTGATATATCTCGCACTGGCAGTGGTTGCGGCAGGCATTGCAATAGCTGTCATAGTGTACATTGCGGCAGCGATACTTGCCGTCCCCTACTATGCCGCCAAGGGCGAGGAGTATCAGACAGACTCGGCGTACAACCTTGACGATATCAAGTCTGTAAAAGAAACCGATTCCGAGAAGAAGGACCGATGACAGATTCAAACAACTTTATCAATCTCTTTTGCTCTCCACTGCCGTGAATCGCATACCCACGGGATGCAAGGCCTTCGACGGTCTTCTGGGCGGAGGAATCGAGAAGGGAAGCATCACGCTGCTTTACGGTGAGGCCGGTGCGGGCAAGTCCAATGTCTGCCTGCAGACTGCCCGCAATGTCATACGGAACGGCAATAAAGTGGCATATATCGATTCCGAGGGCCTCTCATACGACAGGGTCAATCAGGTCTTCGGCACAGAAGGCGACAGTGCCAAGAGTCTGTTGGTCTCTCAGGTGCACAGTTTTGAGGAACAGTCGGATCGCGTTGATAAGACAGTAAATCTCGCAGACAAAGGAATAATAGATCTGGCCATTGTGGACTCCATAAACATGTTTTACAGGATCAATCACGATGACATCAAAGTCAGAAACGATCTTGTCAGGCAGATCGAAGCCCTTCTGGGATTGGCGAGAAAGAACGATGTAGCGGTGCTGCTGACATCGCAGGTGTATTCCAACATAATCACAGGAGGGATAGAGTTCCTCGGCGGGCATTCGCTGAGTCATAATTCCAAGACAATCCTGAGACTGGACAAGAAAGGCAACAGCATCCGGACCGCCGTAATTATAAAACACCGCAGCCTTCCCGAAGGCAGATCCGTAAATTACAAAATAACCGCAACAGGTATAGATGATCTGTGATCAGACACTCCTGTCTATCGCATATTCTGCCAAGGCCGTCATGAATTCTTTGTATTCGCTCGGAGCCAGAACATCGAGTTTTGATACGGCTTCGGTGATTTTTTCATGTGCCAGCTGCCTTCCGTAGGCTATGCTTCCCGCATCCTCCATTATTGATCTGGCTCTCCTGACCTCTTCCTCGGTTGCATCCGTGTTTCCCAGGATACCTTTGAATTCTCCGAGGACCTCCGGGTCCCTTATGTGCTTAAAAGCATGCGTAACCATGACCGTGCATTTGCCCTTTCGTATGTCATTGCCCACGGACTTCCCGGTTTTCGCGGAGTCTCCTGCGATTCCGAGATAATCGTCGAATATCTGGAATCCGAGACCCAAAGCCATGGCATACCCGTGAAGGGCCTTCACTGTCTTCTCATCCGCACCGCCTGCGAGAGCACCGCCTGCCGCCGCGGCAGCGAACAAAACGCTGGTCTTCAGTCGTATTGTCTCAAGATAAACATCCTCGGAGACAATCTTTCCCTCGTTGTTCACATCCATCTCCTGTCCGCGGGCGAGATCCCAGACCGCCTGGGTGACATATTTGAGTATACGCCTCATGTTCACGTCGGGTACATCGAGATCCGCGATTATCTGGAAGGCCTTTGCGAATAATGCATCTCCGGCGAGTATCGCAGTCGGCACATCATATGCGATGTGTATCGTCTTCATGCCCCTTCTCTGTTCATCCCCGTCCATGAAGTCATCGTGCACCAATGTGAAATTGTGGATATATTCTATGGCAACGGCCAAAGGCATCGCTTTGGATGTGTCCCCCCCGACAGCACCTGCTGCGGCAAGGACCATTGCAGGGCGCATTCTTTTGCCCCCCGCATACGGATACTGTCTGGCGGCCTCAATGAGATTGACCGGTTCTTCGTCGCTTATATATTTTTTTATGGGACCGTCCAATTTTTTGGATATTTTTATCAAACACTTTTCTGCATCCATGATAACCCCTCTAACCATTGTTTTGTCTGTCCAATCACTATATATTTGGCCCCGGAGAGCCGTTTTATATTTTCAGATCCGGTGAGCAACATTGCGGCCCGGAGTTCTTCTCTTATCAGCATGAGTTTCTCGGCAACAGCATCGGATGATTCGGTAGCTTCCCTGAGCAGGGCGTGTGCGGCACCGGCGCAGCATGCACCCATTGCGATGGCAGACGCAACGTGTATACCATCGAGTATCCCCCCGGATGCAATTATCGGGAGACTTCCTCCGGCCTCAATCAGAGATACCGGGGATGGAATACCCCAGTCGAAGAAGGACTCGCCCATATTCGTTCTTATCGTATTGCCGCTTGCCATTGCTCTGTAAAGCTCGACGGCCGAAAAACTGGTGCCTCCCGTGCCGGCGATATCCAGTCCGAGCACTCCCGTACCCCTCAACCTGGATGCCACTTCTTTCGATATCCCGGCACCCGTCTCTTTGACTATTATCGGATATTCTCTTGCTGCATCCCTTATCGCATTGAAGCAGCCCTTCGCGTTTGTATCGCCCTCGGGCTGGATCGCCTCCTGAAGGAAATTAAGATGTATTGCTGCGACATCAGCATCCACCAGATCTATGGCTCTGCCGATGTCTTCCGGAGAGAATCTGTCTTTACTGTGCTGAGGCACAAGCTGCGGAGCGCCGATATTGCCTATTACAAGAGGCACATCGTACTCCTTTATCACCGAGTAGCTGTCAGGATCAACACCCAAGATCCCCGCCCTTTCGCTTCCGACACCCATCCCTATGCCGAGTTCCGAACATGCCGCAGCTATGTTTTCGTTGATCTTTCTGGCACCAGGGAATCCCCCTGTTATTGCAGTCACAATAAAAGGGAATTCCAGTTTCTTTCCGAGCACCGTTGCGGACATATCGATATCGTCGGAATTAACCTCGGGAAGCGCATTGTGTATCAGCCTGATGTCATCCCAGTAGCAGTATCCCGGTTCTGTCCTTTCGTTGAGACATATTTCTATGTGGTCCGCCTTTCTTTCTTTGATCGGTGTCATCACAATCCTCCTCTGGCTGTTGTTGATATGACCCTTTCTCCCTTTAACGATGAGTATAGTCTCCCAGGAACGGAGCCGTTGACCAATATACAGTCTCTTTCCGCGGCCGTCATCCTGAGCATGGCCTCTGCCTTGGCCCTCACTCCCCCTGTAACATCGTCGACGCTGCTTTCATCCGATATTCTCCCGAGAATTTCGGAGGTCACCTCGGTCAGAAGATTCGAGTTCGGGTTTGATTTGGGATTTGTGTCGTACAGTCCGTCAACATCGGAGACGAATACGACCTTCTTCGGAGAATAAATTCTGCACAGCACTTCTACTATCTGATCCCCCGAACATATCCCGAACCCTGTGCTCCGATCGAACACAACATCGCCGAACATCACCGGCATGATACTCATATGTAAGGCCGAACGTATGATTTCGGAGTCACCGACGGTCAGTTTTCCGTTATCCATCATAAAACAGGACCCAGGCGGCACGGACATCGCAGGTATGCCCGCATTCAGCATCTCTTTGATGACCATCAGATTGAGTTCCCGGACATCATACTGCACTCTGGCTACTGCGGGGACCTGTCCGAAATCCGTAAGCCCGTCTTGAAGAGAATATTTTTTTGCAAGAATGTGCCCAAACGAACCCGCTCCGTGTACCATCAGTACGCTCTCCCCCGAGTTTTTTATCTCACCGCAGAGTCTGGAAACTGCATAGCGGTTGAATGTCCTGTACTGGGACTTATCTGTTATTATGCTCCCGCCCAGCTTGATCAATATCATCGCCGAATGATGGCGGAGGTTGTTTTAATAGTTATCACGTCACAGGCGTGATGAAATAGAAGTGGATGACAGCGTGCCTGTGTTCCCGTACGCTCGCGCAGTACAGTACAGACAGATACGCAGGCGGACTTTACTGCCGGGTTCGAAATGGGACCGGGTGTTTCCCCACCGCTGTGGCCGTCATACCAATTCCCGCCATCACTGCAAAGTATATTAATTTTTCTGGGGCGGTGCTGTCATTATCAAATCAACAAACATCGTGAACACCCGCACGAGTAAAGTTCAGCACTTGTCTCCGTGAACAGAACAACACCTGCACGGGACGAGCCGAGCGAGTCCCGTGCAGGTGTTCGATGTTA
>JAIRYF010000009.1 GCA_031267895.1 Candidatus Methanoplasma glyptotermitis | reverse complement strand
GCATCCGACTCATTCGGTTCGGAATACGTTACAAAGAATGCTGCTGCGAGAAACAGAGCAGCAGCAAATAATACAGTTATATTCAGACGGCTGGGGAAATTATAATTTCCCCCCCCCCCCTGTGTTTTGCGTTGGGAGGAGAAAGGACTCCTTTCAGAGATTTGGTGTTCATGCGGTTTCGCTCCTTATTGTACAATCGCCATATGCTACGGCGCGTAACACTGTATCCCGTGTATCAGATATATAATATACTGATGTTTCCGGGACTGTATCCGGCGAACATGCGGCAGTGCATCGCGGTCCTGCTGAATATCCGCTGCGGTGCTGCGAACTGAAGAACAAAGACTGCCGAACACAGTTACTTCCGGGGAACGAACATCCGCATCCCCGGTGCTGTTCATACCGATTCGGCTGAACCCCGACTTGCCTGAGTGCCCCGGAGAGGCCGCGGGCAGGCCGCATGCACAGAAATCAAACGGAAGATCAGAAGAATTTCTTCAGGAACATCAGGTCCTGCACCTTGCCTTTGATTGTAATTTTTTTTGTTATGTATGCTTTCATCGGCCTGAGTGTGCCGTCTATCAGTCCCTGGAGGTTCTCGGGTGTGGACATCAGAGTAATATCGGCATCGTCCATCATATGGGACTTAAAATCCTCTATGCGTGCATTCTCCAGTTTCATTGAGTAGTGTTCGGTTGAGAGATCAATGTTTATGGTCTTTCTGAGCGGCATAACATCCTTTCTCGCCTGCTCGTCCTTTTCCATTTTTCTGTGGAATTTGTCAATCAATATCTGAATCGGGGCTTCCATGCTCATATTATCACCAATCGCTGATTCTGGTGTTCTTCGAAACAGCCATCATCTGCTTTACCGGCTCCCAGGAACAGCGTGTATGCGGAGGTGGACTCCCGTTATCTTTTATCCACTTTTCTATGAACTCCATAGTACGGCAGTCGCTGGGATAGCCGCTGCCTATATCTGCCCCGAATTCTCTTTTCAGGTCCTCGATCAGTCTGTCCCTGGTGACCTTAGCAATTATGGATGCCGCAGAAACTATCGGATAGATATCGTCTGCTTTGTGACGGGCTATGATCGCTGTGCCTTTCATCTTCCCGCCCATATCTCTGGAGAATCTGGCTTCGCTGACATCCGGGCAGTCGGCATATACCGCGGATACGGGAACTTCGGAGCATGCTTCCACGAACATGTTAAGTTCGATCTCGTTCAGAGAAACACTCTTTCTGAGACGGTCGATCTCCGATGCCGATACGACTGCAATGCCGACTGCGCATACGTCTTTTATCTGATCATACATCCGTTCTCTTGTCCCGGGGGAGAGTTTCTTCGAATCCCTGACCCCGATCTCAATAAGCACGGCGTCGGACTCGGAGTACACCGCCCCAACCGCAAGAGGGCCTAGAACCGATCCTCTTCCGGCTTCGTCTACACCGCATAACATATCGCCGCGATGGCATGCCGGCATGATATTTATTGCTGTTACTAAGTTTTTTGTAACTACTTATTTTTTAAGTTAAAACGATATTACGCCGGCATGGGTTTGAAGTATGATGTGCAGTACAAAAGGGGTGACACGTGGTCCAAACTGACGAAAGTCGGCGTGACCGGAGTAAGAAAACCGGTCGCGGTCGGGAGAAAGGGAGTAAACAGCACTCTGAACGGGGTTCTGAACTGCTCCATAGATATCTTTGTGGACCTCCCTGCTGATCAGAAGGGATCGCATCTCTCAAGAAATGTCGAGGTTCTCAGAGATGTCGTTGAAGAAAGCGTAAAGACTCCCGCGACGGGGCTGGAGAATGTTGCCAGCGACATGTGCAAAAAGCTGCTGGTCCACCATGAATATGCACAGACTGCCGACGTCGTCATCAGAGCCGAATATTTCAGAGAGAGTAAGACTCCGCTCGGAAGAAATACTCTGGAGATCTACAAACTGCTTGCCGGTGGGTCCGTTGCGAGAGGAAGCGGAGTGAGGAAAACAATCGGAGTAGAAGCGATCGGCATGACGGCATGCCCGTGTGCACAGCAAACTGTGAGCGAGGTTTTGGGATGTGCCGGCGGGATACCGATAATGTCGCACAATCAGAGAAATGTCTGCACGGCGATGTTCACCATGGACGATGATATCGAGATGGAGGCCGATGAAATCATAGACATAGTTCAGGGAGCTTTTTCATCTCCTACTTATGAACTTCTCAAAAGAGACGATGAGGGACAGGTGGTCATAAACGCTCACACCGACCCACGGTTCGTGGAGGATGTCGTGAGGAAAGTTCTTGAGTCTATTGTCGGAAAGTACGACAGACTCCCGGATAATGTGGAGATATTGGTCAAAAGCGAATCGGAGGAGTCGATACACAAGCACAACGCGTTCGCGGAGAGGACAGCCACACTCGGAGAACTGAGGGAGGAGTACAGGAACAGGACGCTTATTCGCTGATTCTGTCAAGCTTCCTGCCCAGCACGGAAATATCGGAGATGTAGACATCCTCCGGACATTCCATGTCATCCAGACAGCCGGTCCAGTACACAACCAGACCGGGACCGAAGAGCTTTGTGTACGGGCACAGCTGTTTCCTTGAATTGAAGCGGAACTCGACATTGTCGCCGAAGGATGCTTTGCTCTCTATCCAGCATATTTTTTTGCCTTCGTAGCACATGGGTTCGTCAAGAAGGCAGTCAGGGGTCTTCTGACCCTCTCCTCCTCGGAGGTCTTCTTCCGTCCTGTACGTTATACCCTGTCCGTCCAGCCACTCGTGCAGGAGCGTCTCTCCCCATATCCCTCTCTCTCTCTGCCTTTCATTGGCAAACGGAGAATATACGAGATCGCTCTTCACGGCGTCCATGACTTCCTTGGCCGTCTCGGGGCTGTCCAGAAGCTCCGGGGATTTTATGAACTCCCAGAACTGCTTCTTGTTCGATCCGTCTTCTATGAATATAAACATGGCAACGAGGATCGGAGGGAATCTGTGGCGGTTTGCGATCTCCATTATTGTTTTCCCTCTCTTCCATTCCGTCAGCATACCGGGAGCCTTCTGCTTCACGGCATGGAAACGTTTCTTGACATCTCTGCTCGTTTTCTGGGTGTAAAGGGTCTCAAGAAGTCTCCGATCATAACCTTTCTCGAGAAATCCGCCGATATCCTCGGGTCTGTTCAGGGAATCGTACAGCATTTTGTACTCTTTGTATTCCATCTGATCACTGAACCCTCAATTTCGCACAGAGGTTTTCTACAGCCGAGATAACGACATCTTTCACCATCGATGTCGGAGGGCAGTACGCATTCTCGGCACGCACCAGGAAATCATCTGCGGTAATTCCGGATATCACGGCGGACGTCAGCCAGTCAATCCTGCCGGTAACTTCCTCTCCGGCGATCATCTGCGCACCTATGATTCTGTGCGATGTTGAATCCGCAAGCACTTTCACAACCATCTCGGATGCTCCGGGGTAGTATCTTGCGCGGGTCAGACCAACGGCCTTGCCGCATACGGCATCAACACCATACCATGAAGCGAGACCGAGCGAGAGCCCGGTGCCGGCTATCTGTTTCTCTCCTATTACACTGACCCATGGGCTGGCCACGGGTCCGAACAGTGCTTTCCCGCCGGCGGCGTTGATCCCGGCAACATTGCCCTGCTTAACGGCCGAAGATCCGAGTTGGCTCATTGTCGGACCCGGCATGACCGCCGACACACACTGGATAACATCTCCTGCCACGTAGACGCACGGGACAATACGGCCTTTTTTGTACGGCTGCAGCGACGGCGACACGACGACGGCACCGAGCTGTCCGATATCGAATCCGAGTTCTTTCGGTATGTCCGTGTCGGCCCTGACTCCTGTCGCAAAGATTACAGTTTCGCAGGGATATTCTTTACCCCCTGCCGTTACTCCGCTGACTCTCCCGGTCCCGTTGACCGACTGGATCGGCACATTCATAACAAATTTTATTCCTTTTTCCTCAAGGTATTTCTGAATCTGATCTGCCATATCTCTGTCGGCGATGCGCGGTATTACCTGATCCATCATCTCGACGACCGTCACATCTTTTCCCATTGACGAGAATGCAAGAGCTATCTCCAGACCTATGACTCCGGCACCGCAGACGGCGACCCTGCTGACATCTCTGAGGTAGGATTGTATTGCCTTTCCGTCCCGGATCGTCTTCACAGCAAAGACCCCTTCCAGATCCGTACCTCTTATCGGAGGTATGAAAACCTTGCTGCCGGTCGCAATGACCAGTGAGTCATATCGGTAAGTCTTTCCGGCAGCGGTCACCGTTTTATCCGCATCGCTGACGGCCTCTGCCCTCGTTCCGGTGCGTACGGTTATTTTTTTGCTTTCTGAGTAATGTTCGGGGGTGTGCATGACAATACCTTCCCATGTGACTTTCCCCTCTACCGCCCACGGAATCACGCAGGGCGAATAAGCAATGTCGGTATCCTCGGTGAAAAGTGTTATCTTCGCTTCAGGATCCGTCTTTCTGGCAGAGGAAGCGGCGGTCATGCCTGCCGCACCTGAACCTATGATGATTATTTCTCTAGCCATTGGCCTACCTGCCAACACCATTAAACGGCCGCTTATTAATATTTTCACCCCGAGTTTGACAGATGATGTCTTGATCTGATGTGCGAACGGGGATACTGGCAGAGGGCAGAAGTGCCTTGGACCGAAACAGTTTTGCCATCACAGCAAGATTCTTCCGACTGCGCAGCAGCATGCGTAGCAAGCATGTGTTCATTTTACGGAAAAGAAATTACAATTGTAAAGCTGAGAGAATTGCTTGGTACGGATATCTCCGGAACCGCGATCCGCGGGATCACCGAAGCACTGGGAAAGCTGGGATTCGAATCAAAAGCCGTCAGGGCGGATCCCGAATCATTCGAAAAAGGATTCACGCTTCCGGCCGTGGCCCGTATTGTCAGAAAGAACGGAACGGCACACTATGTAGTTGTCTATTCAACCTGAGTTCGAAAGGTAATGTTTTTATGTGATGCACAGGCAGAGATGCCGACGGCGGAGTGTACTGTCAGCGGAAGATATTCGAATCATCCGGAAGAACCGTATATCTGTTCTTTTCCGAGAAGTTATGCAAAGACAAGATGCAGGCACTGGAAGGGAAAGCGGAAAGATACGTTCAGGATGCAAAGGAAACAATGAGGATGAAAGCAGACGGTACTCTCAGAGTATCCAAGACAGTCATCAGAAGATTAAGGAATCCTCTGATATCGATAAACGTCGGAATACAGGGAAGGTTCTTTTCCGATGATAAAGAAGCGTTGGAATATGTACGCAGGGAGTTATCCGACGGAAGAGAAGGATTTTTTAAGCTTGAATGCAGCGAGAATCTGACACCTTCCGATGTTCTCCGCATTTACCGTAAGCGGGATACCGTTGAGAAGCTCATTGAATCATTAAAGAATCAGATTGATCTCAGACCTCTGAGGGTATGGTCGGATAATGCGGTTCATGGAACCCTCTTATTATGTTTCCTTGCTCAGACGACAGTATCGATGGCAAGGTACGGAATCCCCGAAATCCGTTCCAAATCTGCAAAATTCATTATTGCTTCCTTAGAAAATCTGACAGTTACTTACGCTTACGATAATAAGCACTCACTCCGTCGGATATATTCGAACTTCGAACCCCTCAATTCACGGATTCTGAAGGATACGGCGGTTGTTTCCGGTGTCTGCGGGGGCTGAAGGCCCCCTTCAGACTCCGGGAAGATCAGCAAAATGAGAACTCCCGTAGTCCGATCATCAGCGAAAGCTCTTCTGTCAAATTTTCTCAGGAATGAAAATCAACTGTCGAACTCAGGTCTCAATCCCAAGTTTGACACTTACGCAAACTGATCGAGACAGCTCACGCTGAAAGCTCTGTCTTCTTCGCAGGACTTACGCGTTCTCACTTACGGTCTTAGCAGGAAACGGGAGGGAGAAGAAACGTATTTTCAGCAATTTCGGAACTATCATCAGACATTTAAGGTACGGGAAACAGTCTGTTCCAGTGCCGGAGGCACCCGGACAGACCAAAATAGACGGATTCCCATGACGCAAAACGATAACTGAGAATGCGGTAACTCAATGCAAAACGCACATTTCCCAGCGGAAGCTGTATCGGTAGGATCGTGTAAGTGTCAAACTCGGGCTCAATTCCCGCATTCTGAAGGATACGGTGATTGTTTCCCCGTTCTCAGGATGAAAGCCCTCTTCGGACATCGGAAACACCGGCAGAAAGAGGTCATGAATTCCTCCGAATGCAGCGCAAGCTCTCCCGAACATCAACTGTCAAATTTTCCCAATAACGAAATCAACTGTCGATGTTAGGTTTCTGTGTTTCGCCGGCATCTGCCCTGCGCTTCAAAAAATGTCATCCGAAAGCGCGCTGCACTATGCCGTTAGGTATCAAACTCCGGTTACAAATGTCTGAAAACCTAAAATTACAAAATTGATGCTCTCCAAAGCATCATGATCACCAAAAAGAACCCTATTAATTCAAAAGCTGTGGTGATCATTATTTTTCTTTTTTTATTTGCCGGATTTGTATCTTTCTTGTCAGTAGTGTTCTGAGAGGAGGGGCCATTGACATCTTTAAAAAGAAAATACACGCCAAGCAACATGAAAAACAAGATCATTACTGCTCCAGAAATAAAAATACCCGTGTCGCCCCAAAGCAAGTATCCCGCTACTACCACAACGGTAGCTGGCAAGGCTATCATTATCTCAAGCTTTTCTACTTCCCAATTAATGTCCCTAACCCCCCCCCCCCCAATATCACTAACTGTTTACCAAGTAGCTATGCCGATCGTATGAGACAACGAATCGACACAGACAATCTCTGCACCCATTACTGCAGCTTTGTCTGTGGTCACTTTTGCAACAACTGTTTTAGCAACCGTTGATGTCACTCCCGTTGTGGCCGCTTTCACAACCGTTGCAACAACCAATCCTGCACCAAAAGAAGCAACCGCACCGATCACCGTTACAACATTGCTGACTTTTTTTATTGTTTGGTTGCCTGTCGCTTCCCCGATAATACTAAGTCCGATTCCGACAGCAGATAGCAGCAGTCCGAATAAACCTCCATCGTATTCCATTTCGTCTTCAGACAGTTCCACGTACATTTTCGGCATTTTCATTTCGTAATTGCTTACGTTTGCAAACATATTATCGCTATTCAGCTGTTTCTTGCAACAGCCGATGGAGTGAACCATCATTAAACTATTTATAAATACGTAGTAATACGTCTTTCGTGAGATTTCCTCATATTGAACAGCATGATTCTTCCGACTGCGCAGCAGCGTGTATAGCAAGCATGTGTTCATTTTACGGAAAAGAAATTAC